>JBLHOA010000031.1:0-22003 GCA_047622345.1 Gammaproteobacteria bacterium
CGAACACTACTGGCACACCGATGTCACCTACCAGCAGGCGCCGGTGATGGGGTCAATTCTGGTGGCGCGTAAAATTCCCGACATCGGTGGCGACACCCTTTTTGCCAACATGTATGCCACGTATGAGGCACTGTCCGAACCGATGCAGCGCTTCCTCTGCGGTTTGACCGCATCGCATTCCTTCGAACGCGGTTGGCGCAAAACCCTGATGCTGAAGGAAGGTGGCGATGCCCGACTACTCGAATTTAACCGCCATTTCCCGTTAATGTCGCACCCGGTAGTACGCAGTCACCCTGAGACAGGGCGTAAATCGTTATTCGTCAATGAATATTACACCTCGCATATCGACGGACTGACCGAGGTCGAAAGCAATGGCCTGTTACAGTTATTGATCAAACATTCGCAGATACCGGAGTTTCAGGTGCGCCATGTCTGGAAAACCAATGACATAGCCTTCTGGGACAATCGCTGCACGCAGCATTATGCGTCGCAGGATTATGGCGCGGCACATCGGCTAATGCACCGGGTAACCATCGTCGGTGATCGGCCCTACTTATAATTTTTCAAACTCGACGCCTTGCCCGTTCGAGCTGATTCATTTGAATCAGGGAGAGGCGCCTGTTCCTGCACCGCTGATTCACGATAGATAATATAGGCGCCGCTGGAAAATATAATAATCGCCCCTATCCAGGTACTGATCGACATTTGATCCGCAAAAAAATAATAGCCGATCAAGGCCCCCCAGATAAGCCGGAAAAAATCGATCGTCATCACCAGCGAAGTATCCGCCAGCGAAATGGCCTGCACCATACAAAGCTGCCCCAACGTCCCCAGCACGCCGATTGCAATCAGCCATAGCCATTGCTCGCCAACCGGCCATTGCCAGTAGTAAAGCGCAAACGGAAGCGACAATACCGTCATCAGGATAGACATCCAGGCCACCTGGCTGAGGGCGGTATCGGTTCTCGAAAGAAACTTGATCAGCGTAATCGATAAGGCCCAGAGCAATGTCGAAAATAAAACCAGTATCAACAGGGGATCGAAGTTTTCAGTTTCCGGCCGCAGTACCACGACGACGCCAATCAGGCCGACAGCAATCGCCGCCCAACGTCGAATTCGTACGCGTTCACCGAGAAAAACGATAGCGGCCAGTGCGGTAAAAATGGCGGCAGTAAAGCTCAATGCGGTAGCTTCGGTAATCGGCACATGTACCAGACTGTAAAACCACGCCAGCATCGCGAAGATGCCGAGAAAGCCGCGTAAAAAAAGAAGGTGGAAATGGCTGGAATGCAGGCCCTTGAAACCGGTTCGGAGCAATAACGGAATGATGACCAGTAATCCAAACATATTTCGATAGAAAATCAGAACAAAGGGATGAATTTCAGTTCCCGCATGGCGCACGAGTCCGTGCATTGAGGCAAGAATCATGGTCGAGAGCATCATCAAAACCAGTCCGATGGTGACGCCGGGGATTTTCGATTTTATCAACAAGCGGCTGCAAACGCTGGGAAAGGAGCGAGACAAAATACGCCTTAGCCGCGGGAAGTCAAACGGCTTTCAAATGACATGCTTAGCATTTGCCGATTTAAAAAACTTTTCAGAAATTCACGGTTACCAGATTACCCAGTGATGACTTCACTGGAATAACGGTTCAACGCGTTTCGGGAAAACAGGCTGGCGCGATTGAGCATTCTTCGCGTGGATATTTGCCGTTTCTAGCGAAAATCGCCTGAATAACTCCGGCCGAAAAATATTGCTCCCACCGGCTTGAGCCTTAGCATCGGGTAAGCCCGGGGAATATAGAAAGCTAAACGCAGCGTCGCCTGAAGTAAGCGATTCAAGATGGGCTCTGTCCATAGCAAAAGCCCCGAAAACGAAGTTTAAAGGGGACAATAGTAGCGCTCCCCGATTGATCTATAGTAAGGTCGATTCCATTTTCCGGAGGCAAACCGGCATGCCTTATCAATACCAGCTTGGTGATTACCGACGTTCAATTTCAACACCCGGTAACGATGCCGAGGAATGGTTTAACCGCGGACTGATATGGCTATATGGTTTCGACCTAGAGCTCGCCGGTCGATGCTTTACTGAAGCGATAAAGCTCGATGACAACTGCGCAATTGCCCATTGGGGATTCGCTTATTCATCGGGAATTTATTACAACAAGCCGTGGAAGCGGATGCAAAAAGATGAGCTCGCCGAAAAACTCAGACGAACCTACGATGCTTCGCGGGCGGCGTTGGCACGAATAGAAAATGCGAGCCCGGTCGAGGCCGCTTTAATCGAAGCTTTAATCGCCCGCTACCAGTCTCCGCAGCCGGTCGATGAGGCCGAGTATCACCGATGGGATGACGATTACGCGGACGAAATGCGCACGGTATACGCAGCATTTGCGGATGACGACGATGTCTGCGCGCTGCACGCCGAGGCACTGATGACGCGCACGCCCTGGGCGTTATGGGATCTACGCAGCGGCGAACCCGCCGCGAACGCCTCGACTCTCGAGGCCGTCGACGTACTCGAAACAGCAATGCAGCGATTACAGGCCGGCGGTCAGAAACCGCATCCGGGTATGCTGCACATGTATATCCATGTTATGGAAATGTCACCCTTCCCCGAAAAGGCTTTACCGGCCTGCGACGCCCTTCGCAGCCTGGTGCCCGACTCGGGACATCTGTGCCACATGCCGTCGCATATCGATGTGCGTTGCGGCCACTATTACGAAGCCGTCGCAACCAACAATCGTGCGATAGCAGCCGACCGGGTGTATCTGGCCAACGAAGGTGCGATGAATTTCCATACCCTGTCGCGCATTCACAATTTTCATTTAAAAATTTACGCCGCCCTTTTCCTCGGACAATTCCACACCGCGCTGGCGGCGGCAGACGAATTAATCGCCACTACGCCGGAAGCCCTGCTTAGAATCGAGAACCCAGCGATGGCCGACTGGATGGAAGCCTACATCGGCATAAAGGCGCATGTGTTTATACGCTTCGGAAAATGGCAGGAAATTATCGATGAGCCGCTCCCGGCGGATGCCGATTTATACCGCATGACCACCGCGCTGTGGCATTACGCCAAAACCATCGCCGCAGCGGCGACGAATAACCTGGTGGTGGCAAAGGCCCAACGCAAGCTCTTTTACGAGGCCGTCACGCGAGTTCCGGAAACGCGTTATATTTTTAACAATACCTGCCTTGATGTGCTGAAAATTGCCGCGCAAATGCTGGAAGGTGAAATCGAATATCGCGAGAAAAATTACGCCGGGGCTTACCAGCACCTTCGCAATGCCGTTCTGCTCGATGACAATCTTAAATACGACGAGCCCTGGGGCTGGATGCAACCCGCGCGGCACGCGCTCGGGGCATTGTTACTGGAACAGGGGCATGTCGCCGAGGCGAAACAGGTTTACCGGGATGACCTCGGTTTATCCGATACCCTGGTCAGCACCTCGCAACACAGGGACAATCTCTGGAGCCTGCACGGTTACGTCGAATGTCTCGAACGCGAAGGCAACCACGATGAAGCAAAACAAATGCAGGCAAGACTCAACCTGGCCCGCGCCCGCGCCGATGTGCCGGTTAACGCTTCCTGCGCCTGCAGGCTCGAACATCATTGCTGTGAAGGTTAAAAACCATGTCTGATTATCATTTGTACGCGCATAAAAACTCTTACGCGATGACCACCCATCTCATGCTCGAAGAACTCGGCATAAGCTACGATGTCACCTGGTTTAATGTCCACAAGGAAGAAGAATTTCCGCCGGATTTTCTCGAACTCAATCCGAATGCCCGCGTACCCGTACTGATAACTCCCGAAGGTCCGGTTTACGAGTCGGCAGCAACCATGATGCTGCTAAGCGAAGCGCATGATGACCGCTTCATGCCTGCCGAAAATGGTCGCCCGCGACAGCTAGCCCTGCAATGGCTGTTTTACCTGATGAGCACGTTTCAACCCGAAGTGTTAATCCAGTTCCACCCTGAACGCTACTTCCCCGATGACAAAACCCTGAGCGATGCGCTACTTCGGGCGTCACTACGCGAGCTTGAAAATTTCTGGAAGGTCATTGAGGACGCGCTTGCTGCCGGCCCGTATTTTTTGGGCAGCGATTATTCAATTTGTGACATGTTGTTTGTCATGCAGGCCGTCTGGAAAGAAAATCAACCTGAGGATTTATCCGCTTATCCGAACACGGTTCGCCTGATGCAGGCAGCCTTTGAGCGACCGGCGGTGCAACGGGTCATGCAGATTCACGGGATACCGCATTTAACCCGACTGGATTGATCACCGGGCGGCGGCAGATACAGCTATCGCGATTCGTAGCTGCTGCAACTACTCCATGAAACGGCGCATGACGTCAATTGTTTTCCTCATGCCCAGATCGTCGCCAACGGTAAAGCGCAGCTTGTTATTAAAATCATCAACCGCAAACTGGCGCGGAATAATACCGTTTTTATTCAGATATTCATTCGCCTGATGCGACGTTTTGCCGGCATCCGATGGAAATTCAACAAGAATAAAATTTGTCTGACTCGGATAAACCTTGAGCCCGAAACTGGTAAATTGATTCGTCATTTCAGCAATCCACCTGCGGTTATGCGCCAATACCCGGCCGACGTGATCGGTATCTTTGACGGCTGCAATAGCGGCGGCGTAGGACGCGGTATTGACTGGAAATGACGGTCCGATCTTGGTCAGTATGTCGATCGCCCATGCGGGGCCATAACACCAGCCCAGGCGCAGCCCGGCCATGCCGTAAACCTTGGAAAAGGTGCGCGTCACAATCACATTATCAAATTCATGCACCAGCCTGGTGGCCGACTCGTAATCCTCTTCGGAAGCAAATTCCTCGTAGGCCGCATCGACAATCAGTAAAATATTGTCAGCAAGACCGGCATGCAGACGACGTACTTCCTGCGCCGACAAATGCGTACCCGACGGGTTGTCAGGGTTGGCGATCAATACGATACGGGTGTTCGCGTTGACCTTTGACAGAATCGAATCAACATCGTAATGAAAGTCGCGATCATCCGCCGCAACCGGGGTCGCACCCGCGAGCTTCGCATAAATGGGAAACTGCATATATGCGTTTTTGCTATGTATCAACTCTTCGCCCGTACCCGCAAAGATGTTCACTATGCGCTGCAGAATTTCGTCTGAGCCCGGCCCGAAAGCCATTCGGTCGGGGGCCAGGTCGTATCGAGCAGCAATCACCTGCGCCAGTGTTTCGGTATCAACTTCGGGATAAAGATGGCTATTGGTAATCGCCTGCTGCGCCGCCTCAACCGCAGCCGGACTCATACCAAGCGCCGATTCGTTCGAGGATAGCTTGATCGGATTATCGAACCCCGGAAGCTTCGAAATCCCCACCATGTAATAACCGACAGCGGCCAGTTCGGACTTTGGAGAAATTGTCATAAGCGAAACCCTGATAATAAAAGACGATAGATTTGATGCTCTGTGATCACAGCATATTAGCCGCTCAACCCATTTCAATCAATACTCTTGTCGCAATAGCAGCCGAAATCGTCTGGTCTAGTGATCACAGTTATTGACGTATACCTACGATAGAATGTAGCATCGCCCTGTATGAATTTTTCGGGCAACTATGGCCTCACCGGTCAACTGTCGGCGATGACATTGACCGGCTTCGAAGTCAATGTGGACATAGAAGCACTTATATTTAAGCCATAATCCCAGGGGACTGACCAATGACTAAATCATGCGGCGAAGCGTTAATGCATTTGCTTGAAGCTTATGGGGTCAGTGTTGTTTTCGGCATACCTGGGGAACACACCCTCGAGCTTTACCGGGGCATCGAAAAAAGCAATGTACGCGCGGTAACGCCGCGCAATGAGCAGGGTGCCAGCTTCATGGCCGATGGTTATGCCAGGGTCACCGGCAACCCCGGCGTTTGCACGATTATTACTGGCCCGGGTGTGACCAACGCCGCCACCGGCATTGGTCAGGCCTACGCCGATTCGATACCGATGCTGGTGATATCGAGTGCAAATGACAGCCCTTCATTGGGCAAAGGCTGGGGTCGTTTGCATGAAACCACCGACCTGTGTGCGATTACGCGCCCCATCACTGCCTTCAGCGTGATGGTGCACAACCCGGACGAAGTACCCGCACTGATTGCACAGGCCTTTGCAGTATTTCGCTCGCAACGCCCGCGCCCAGTACATATCGCCATCCCAATCGACGTCATGGAAATGCCGGTTGACGACGACTGGACCGTGCAGCAAATGCCACCCTTACCCATCCCGCCGGCACAATCCATTATTGCCGCGGCTGATTTACTGGCGAGTTCCGCGCAAACCGTAATCATGGTCGGCGGCGGTGCACAGCACGCCAGCAGCGAGGTAACACAACTCGCCGAATGCCTGAATGTCGGGGTTATCGCGTCAAATGCAGGTAAGGGTATTGTTGCCGATAGCAATCCCTTAAGCCTCGGCGGCGGCGTCATTAGCCCGGCGGTTCAAACTCACCTCGCCAGTGCGGAAGTCGTGCTGGCCATCGGCACCGAGCTTGGTGAGGCCGATAGTTTTATCTATGACTTACCGGTGAACGGCAAGGTCATACGAATCGACATCGATGCGGCGCGTTTTAACGATGCCTTTCCGGCCAGCATCGCGATACTCGGTGATTCGCGCCCGGCCTGTGCCCAATTGCTCGAAGCACTGAGCGGGCGAACTATCGAAACCGCAAAGGTCGACACCCTGTCTCAACTCGAAGCCGTCAAGAGCCAGCAGTTTGAAGACTATACGCCGGTAGAAAGACAACACATCACGGTGCTTAATGTACTGCGAGATGAACTGCCCGACGACGCGGTCATCATGGGTGATATCGCGCAACTGGTTTATACCGGTACTGCCGCAATGAAAACGCTGCTACCGCGAACCTGGTTTTATCCAGCCGGTTTCGGCACTCTGGGTTGTGCGCTGCCCGATGCAATCGGCGCGAAGATAGCGCTGCCTGATCGAAAAGTGGTCGCGTTGGTCGGTGACGGTGGCTTCATGTTCACCGTAAACGAACTCGCCACTGCGGTCGAAGAAGGACTGTCGATACCGGTTATTCTCTGGCATAACCACAGCTACGCAATGATTCGTGACGGCATGGTGAAACGGGGCATTCCCGAGATCGGTGTCAACCCGAAGGCACCCGACTTTTTGAAACTGGCCGATGCTTTTGGCTGCCCGGGTGTAGCGGTCGATAGCGAAGTGTCTTTCAGGCAGGCTTTAGCCGACGCTTTTAACCATGCCGGACCGAGCATTATTCAGGTCATGGAAGACGATGCATGGCTAAGCAGCTGATAGCCACCGAAAACATCAGTTGCACGCTTGACCTCGAAAGCGATGGCAAGCGCCTGGGCAATCTGAACCTGCAATTTTCAGATAATCAGCACGCCTTCGACAGCATTCCGATTCCAATCGCCGTTATCAAAAACGGCAAGGGCCCTACGGTATTATTAAGCGCTGGAAATCACGGCGATGAGTACGAGGGGCAGGTAATACTGCGCCGCATGATTCACCAGCTCGAAGCCGGGCAGATCAATGGCCGGCTGATTATCCTGCCCGCACTCAACTACCCCGCGGTACTGGCCGACTCGCGACTGTCGCCGCTCGATCAGGGCAACCTGAATCGCAGCTTTCCCGGCGACGAATTCGGCTCACCCACGGCTAACATCGCCCATTTTATAACCACTCAGTTGTTACCCCTCGCGGATGCCGGCATCGACCTGCATTCGGGCGGAACCCGGACTTATTATCTACCCATGGCGTTTCTGTGCAGCTGTGAAGACCCTGCAATCATGCAAAAAAGCCAGGCCATGTGCGACGCATTCAACGCCCCTTTCACCCTGCTCGTGCGCGGCGAAGAATCGTCTACCGGTTTCGACCCGGTTGCGCAGAAGCTGGGCGTTCCATTCATATCGGCCGAGTTAAACGGTGGCGCCAATGTCGATATTGCTGCCACCCGGATCGGTCTTGAAGGGGTGAACAATGTACTGCGGCAGCTCGGGGTTTTATCTTCGGGCGAGATCGCTGAATCGAACACGCGTTACCTCGATGGCATCGGTGGTCTGCATCATGTCACCGCAGCCTATAGCGGCATCTTCGAACCCGCTCAAGAACTCGGCGATCAGGTTAGCGAAGGCGACCTGGCCGGATATTTATATTCAACCGAAGAAATCGAGCGCGCGCCGTTGCAACTGACTTTTTCACATCCGGGCATCATCGCGGTGAAACGAAACGGGGCCAGGGTACGCCGTGGCGGCCATGTTTTTCTATTAGCCCAGGAAATCGACCGCGCTGACATGGCCGATATTATTTCACGCACATGAAATACTCCGGCTTTTCGCTCGTTAAAAACGCACTCCGCGGAAACAGGCACTGGCCGAATATTGCCGCCGACATCGAACCGAAATCGCACTACGACATTGTCATTATCGGCGCGGGCGGGCATGGTCTCGCCACCGCGCATTACCTCGCCAGGAACCACGGCATCAATGATGTGCTGGTCATAGATAGCGGCTGGATCGGTGGCGGTAACACCGGGCGCAACACTACCATCGTACGTTCGGATTATCTGCTGAGTGCCAGCTTTCAATTGAAGGACTTTGCGCTGCACTTATGGAAAGAATTGAGTCAGGAACTGAATTTCAACTTGATGTACTCGCCGCGTGGCTATATTGACCTGGCGCATTCCGACGGTGAGCTGGAACACTTTATGTCGCGCGCCAACGCGATGCGCCTCGGCGGAGCGAATGCAGAAATTCTCTCGCCACAGGAATTGGCAGAGCGTGTTCCGGGTCTAGAAATCAGCGATAACACACGATTCCCGATCAGTGGTGCACTGTTCCAGCCGGAAGGCGGTGTGGTGCGACACGACGCGGTGGCCTGGGGTTTTGCCCGCTCGGCGAGTTCGGCGGGAATCCACATATTACAAAATTGTCCAGTCACCGGCTTAAGCAGTAAAAATAATCGCATTACCAGCATCAGCACGCCAAGAGGTGACATCGAATGCGACCGGGTTTTGATAGCCGCCGCCAGCGCCAGCTCGAAGCTTGCCGCTATGGTCGATATCAAGCTGCCACTGGATCCAGTCAACGTGCAGGCTTTTGTCTCAGAGCCGGTAAAACCCATCCTCGACAGCGTCATTAATTACAATGCCGGGCTTGCCTATCTCAGCCAGACCGATAAAGGCGAGCTGGTACTCGGTGGTGCCACCGATGGTTACGCCTCGCTCGCGCGGCGCGGATCATTTTCCAGTATCGAAGACACTCTGGCGCGCGCCGTACAAATGTTCCCGTTTATCTCGCAGCTTAGACTGATGCGCCACTGGTCGGGTACCGCCGATATTCCGATGGATGGCAACGCCATCGTTGGCAGGTCGCCAATTGAAAACCTGTATCTGAATTGCGGCTGGGGCTATGCCGGATTCAAAGCCACACCGGCCGTTGGCTGGACCATGGCCGAATTACTGGCGACCAATAAAATACCCCGACTATTACAACCCTTTGCGCTGGATCGTTTCGAAAGCGGAGCCTTAATCGACGATGCGGGCATCGGCCCCTATCCCTGGCTGCACTAGGAGTTCTGCGACGTGTTATTAATCCCCTGCCCCAACTGTGGTGAACGCGATGAGCACGAGTTCCACTATGGAGGCAACGCCATTCATTACCCGGCACTCGGCGAATCATTGCCAACATGGCACCGGGTTTTGCATCAACGCGACAGCGGCGAAACCATCCGCGAATTCTGGTACCACCAGTCGGGTTGCGAATGCTGGTTTGAAATTTCGCGCAATTTAATTACGCACGAGTTCGAAAGCTGATGCAGACTCGACGACTGGAATCCGGAGGCTGCATCGATCGCAGCAAGTCGATTAACTTCAGCTTTAATGGCCGCTTGCTGTACGGGCACGAGGGCGACACGCTGGCCTCGGCCCTGCTGGCAAATGATATTCACCTGGTGGCTCGCTCGATCAAATACCACCGCCCGCGTGGAATTATTTCGGCGGGACTCGAAGAACCCAGCGCGCTGGTCGCCTGCGCCGATGAGCAGGCAGTGATGGTTCCAAACCTGAAAGCGACCGAGATCAGGCTGAAAAAGAACCTGATTGCGCGCAGTCAAAATTGCTGGCCAGGCGTCGGACTCGATGTCGGTGCGATTTTACAGATGGGCTCGTCCCTGCTGACCGCCGGGTTTTACTATAAGACTTTCATGTGGCCAAGACAGGCCTGGCAGCATGTCTACGAAAAGCTGATCCGGCGTGCAGCGGGACAGGGTCGCATCGCTTTCGACGCCGATGCAGCGCTTTACGACCGTAGAATCGCCCACTGTGACACCCTGGTGATCGGTTCCGGTCCAACGGGTATCAAGGCTGCAATTGCCGCAGCCGCAGCCGGCAATAAAGTCATCCTGCTCGAGCAGGACCAGCTGATTGGTGGCAGCGCTTTATGGGATAAAACAAACATCGATTCGCTGCCCGCGCAGGAATGGTTAAAACAAAAAAACAAGATTCTTAAACAACATTCGAGTATTCGTTGCCTGCTGAATACCCTGGCCTTTGGCCAATACGATCATGGTTTGATCCTTGCCGTCGAGCAAAGCCGGGGCAATGCAAAAGCCATCTACTGGCGGGTTCGCGCCGGGCAAATTGTGTTCGCCACCGGTGCCACCGAACAGCCACTGGTCTTTCCCGGTAACGATCGCCCGGGCATCATGCTGGCGGCCTCGGTTCGGCAATATATTTATCGTTATGCGGTGATTCCGGGCAAACGCGCCTTCCTCGCCATTGCCGATCCGAATGAACGCGAGTTGACCGAAAATGCCTTACAGCATGCGGGTGTCGAAATTGCCGGCAGCCTGGGCGAAGACGACCGGATTACCGGCACCAGCGGCTGGCAACGGTTGAGCAAAGTACATTTGCTTAAGCGCCCCTCTATCGATTGTGACTTGATCTGCGCCTCAAAC
This sequence comes from Gammaproteobacteria bacterium, assembly GCA_047622345.1. Taxonomy (GTDB): domain Bacteria; phylum Pseudomonadota; class Gammaproteobacteria. The sequence goes on from JBLHOA010000031.1 coordinate 10,980, forward strand.
GACTGGATACCGAATGCGCAGTTGGTCGCACAAATGGGCGACAAACAGGAATTTGCCAGCGCGCTGAAGCAACGATCACGCAGACAACAGCATGACGGTAAGGACAAAGCCTTCGTCGATTTACAAAATGATGTCACCCGCGACGATCTCGAACAGGCCGTTCGCGAGGGCTACGCGCATATCGAACTGGCCAAGCGCTACACCACCACCGGTATGGGCACGGATCAGGGTAAAACCAGCTGGCCGAATGCGGTCGCCGAACTCACGCGTTTGTCGGGTCAAAGTAGCGACAGTATCGGCCTGACCAGTTTCCGCCCGCCCTGCTCACCGGTTAGCTTCGGCGCACTGGTGGGGGCCGAAACCGGCAGGCACATGATTCCGGTCAGGCGCACGCCCTTCCACGAAGCTTTCGCGAACAATGGCTGCGTGTTTCAAACCTCCGGCGACTGGCTCTACTCGCGTTACTTCAAGGTCGGCAGGGAAAGCATGGCCCAGTCGATAGAGCGCGAAGTCAACGCGGTTCGAAACGACGTTGGTTGCGTCGACATGTCCACGCTGGGCAAGATCGACGTCAAGGGTAGTGACGCGCTGGAATTTCTTTCGCGCGTCTATTGCAACAACATCGACGGCATACAACCCGGCCGGCTGCGTTATGTATTGATGCTACGTGAAGATGGCCTGCTCTATGATGACGGCACCGTCGCTCAGCTTGGCGACGACCATTTTCTGATTACCATGACCAGCGCGAATGCCGCCGCTGGCTGGCGCTGGCTGAATAAGATATTGCAACTGCAATGGTCCGATCTCGATGTACAACTCACCTCGGTCAGTGACCACTGGGCGTCGCTCGCCATCGCCGGCCCGAAATCAAGGGACTTACTGGCCGATTTAAAACCGGATTTTAAAATCGATAAGACCAGCTTCCCCTTCGCGTCGGTGAAACAGGGACTACTCGATGGTGACATCCCCTGTCGCGTGTTCAGCGTCAGTTTTTCGGGCGAGCTCAGTTACGAAATCAACCTGCCTGCCGGCCTGGCCGACACGCTGTTTGAGCGTATTCTCGACCGGGGTGCGCCCTACGGCATTACCCCTTACGGCCTCGAAGCGCTGGATGTATTGAGAATCGAAAAAGGCCATATTTCCATCGGCACCGAAATCGATGGGCGTACCACGCCTGCCGACCTGGGTCTTGGGAAAATGGTGTCAAAGCGCAAGCCTTTCATCGGATCCAGTCTATTACAACGCGAAGCTTTACAGCAGCAGGACCGCCTGCAACTGGTTGGTCTGACGCCCGTAGATAACAGCGCCACAATTCCCGCGGCTGCGCATTTAACCGATAAGCCCTGGCAGGCCGGCGTTACGCAAATTTCACTTGGTCGCATAACCGCTGCCATCGACAGCCCGACGCTGGGCCATTCGATAGCGCTGGCACTGCTGCAAAACGGTCATCAACGATTCCAGCAAAAGCTATGGGCGGTATCACCTGTTGCGGACAAGTCGGTAGAAGTGGTTGTCGTTGACCATTGTTTTTACGATCCCGAGGGGAGCAGGGTCCATGCATAACTCCCTGCAGATCAGTCACCAGACCCTTAATGGCCTGTGGTCGATTCGGGCCAATGCGGATTTCGACCTGAAGCGTTTCAGCGAAAGCCTGTTAAACCGGGCTATCCGCTTTGGTGAAACAATTGCCAACGACCAGCTGCGACTCATTCAGCTCTGGCCTGACGCCGCCTACCTCTATTCGCAGCAGGTAGAATTACCCGCAATTGCCAGCGAATATGAAAAAATGATTACCGATATCAGTCACGGCTTTTGCCGGATTCAACTCACCGGTGAAAATGCGTTACCATTCCTCAATAATTATTGCTCGGCTGACCTCGAACAGGCTGACATCAATAGCAATCAATGCCTGCGTACCAGCCTCGGACACTACTCGATAGTCATCTGGTGGGGTAGCAAATCCGAGCTGCAGCTATTGGTCGATAGAAGCTATGCCCATTCATTCATCGACTTTCTAAACACACTGGCGCTCAGGCATTAAAATGAAACCTCCTCCAGCTACTAAAAGTATCACTCAGCCCCCGATGAGTGATCGTATTTATCAAAGCCTGAAATGGTCACTGATTATCGGTGAGTATTTTCCGGGCAGCGATTTATCGATTCGATCACTGGCGAAGAAAATGGGCACTAGTACTATGCCGGTTCGCGAGGCTTTAACGCGGCTGGCATCTGAACGGCTGCTGCTGTCGTCGGTGAAAAGATCCTACAAGGTCGCCGAGCTTGAACCGAAGCGGGTGGCCGACCAGTTTTTCCTGCGTGCGCGGCTGGAGGGTATCGCAACCCGGCTGGCAGTACCCAACCTGACCCCCGAGCAGATCGCCGAGCTGAAGGTCCTTGCCGGCATGATGGACCGGGATATAGCGGGTGGCAGCAACGAAAACTACATCGTTCGTAATTACAATTTCCATTTTTCGATCTACGCCGCCAGTCAGAATGAAGAGCTGTTCTGGTCGATAGAACGCCTGTGGGCGCAGACCGGTCCCTTTCTGGCGCAGGTGGTACGCAGCCAGACCATGCCCGAGGAGTGGCAGGTTTTACATGGCAGCATTGCCGATGCAATCAAATCCCGTAACGCCGACCTCGCCGCTCAGTTGATCGAAAAAGACATTAGCTGGGGCGTCGAGACTTTCGAAGCTTTCATCAATTCAGGCGGGGAAAAATGAATTCATCCTATCGTGTTGTCGTGATTGGCGGAGGTGTTGTCGGTTGTTCGATACTTTACCACCTTGCAAAAAATGGCTGGAAAGATGTTGCATTAATCGAGCGTACCGAGCTGACTTCGGGTTCCAGTTGGCATGCCGCCGGAGGACTATTTACCATTACCCGCCCGAATACCGCGGCAGAAATTCATCGTTATACCTTTCAGATTTATCGTGAACTGGAAAAAGAAAGCGGCCAATCCTGTGGTTTCCATGACACTGGTGGTATCAATATCTGCCGTACCCAGGAAGAGATGGATAGTAATGCGATGATGCAAAGCGCCTGTCGGCGACTGGGCATAGAAAGTCATTTTATCTCTCCCGACGAAGCCAGACAGAAAGCACCGGTTCTAGATAGCGGTCCGATTCTGGGTGCCTTATGGGAAGAAGAAGGCGGCCATGTTGACCCGGCTTCCGCCACCCAGGCCTTTGCCGCTGCAGCCCGTAAACTCGGCGCAGAAGTTTTCCGGCACACACCCGTCACTGCGACCCGCCAGCGTAGCGATGGCAGCTGGGATGTCGAAACCGAAAAGGGTTCCATACACGCCGAGTACGTCGTCAACGCGGCGGGCTTATGGGGTCGCGAAATCGCTGCCATGGCCGGTATCGATTTACCGCTGGTGCCGGTCGAACATCACTACCTGGTGACCGAAAGCCTGCCCATCATCGAAAGCCTGGACTTCGAACTTCCCCAGATTAACGATAACGAAACCGGTTGCTATGCGCGCCAGGAAGGCATGGGTTTATTGCTGGGCGCCTATGAAAAAACCTGCACGCACTGGGCCAAAGACGGCACACCGCTGGATTTCGGCCACGAACTATTGCCCGACGATCTGTCACGCATGGAGTGGAATTTCGAAAAGGCGGTTGAGCTCATGCCCTGCCTGGCCGAGGCGGGAATTAAACGCATCATCAATGGCCCGATGATATTTTCACCCGACCTCGGTCCTCTGATCGGCCCGCATCCAGCCCTGCGTAATTACTTTTGTGCCAACGGTGTGATGGCGGGCTTTAACCAGGGCGCCGGTATTGGTCGCGTGCTCGCCGAATGGATCATCCAGGGTGAACCCGAAGTGGATGTCTTTTGCTGGGACGTCGCGCGTTTCGGAGACTGGGCCGATAAAGCCTATGTTGAAAAAACGACGCGCTATTTCTACGAAAACCGATCCGAGAAAATTTACCCCTACCAGGAATTTGAGATTGCACGGCCGATTCATAAACCCGCAGTCTACGACCGGCTCAAGCAGGCCAATGCGGTTTTCGGGTCTTCCTTCGGTCTGGAACATGCAAACTGGTATGCCGCCAAAGGTATCGAACCGAAAGACAGCCTGAGCTATCGGCAGCCTAACTGGTGGAAGCCGGTCATCGATGAAGGCAAACGCATTCGTAATGAACTGGGATTGATGGAATTTTCCGCGATGGCGAAATTTGAAGTCTCCGGGCCCGCAGCCGAAGGCTGGCTTAATCATGTCATGGCCAACAGCATGCCGGCAGCTGGGCGAATCGCATTGTCACCGATGTTGTCGGCGCATGGGCGCCTGGCGGGTGATTTTTCCATATCGCGCCTGGCTGGCGATCGCTTCCTGCTACTCGGTGCCGACAATATGCAACTGGCATTTATGCGTATATTCAAGCAGACCCTGCCCGCTAAGGGAGTCACCCTGAAAAACCTGTCCGCCGACTATGGCGGGCTGCATATTTGCGGCCCGAATGCGCAGGCGCTGATTTCACGCCTGGCCGGACACGACATGAACAGCGCATCATTCCCGTTCATGTCGGTCGCGGAAATGAAACTGGGCAACATCGATAGTGTTAAGGTATTACGCGTCTCCTTTACCGGCGAAACCGGCTACGAAATGTATTTGCCGATGCATCAGCAACTGGCCCTGTTTGACCTGTTGATGAGTGAGGGCGCGAATCTGGGCCTCGGTTTAGTCGGCACTCGATCATTAATGCAAACCCGTCTGGAAAAAAGTTTCCCGGCCTGGGGACTCGAACTGTCGTTAGACTATACTGCGGTGGAAGCGGACATGGATCGATTCGTCAAACTCGACAAAACCGACTTCATCGGCCGTGATGCGGTCCTCGCCTATGCGCCACCGCGAGAGAAAACGATTACCCTGACGGTCGATGCCGGTGACTGTGCAATCTGGGGGGACGAAGCCATTTTCCTCGATGGCGAGGCCATTGGTTACACCACGTCGGGCGGCTTCGGGCCTGTCACCGAAACCCATATCGCGCTAGGCTATGTTGATTACGATGCCTGGCAACCGGGTGGCAATTATCAGGTGGAAATTCTGGGGCAGCGCAAAGCGGCTGAACTTCAAACCGGGGTTTTGTATGATCCGTCAGGATCTAAAATGCGAACGTGAGGTGGATATGAAATCTTTTGCAGGGTTAAGTGGTTTGTGGTGTTTCGCAATCATGGGTAAAGAGACCTGGGCAGGGGTTATGCGGAGGAATCTTTCTGCTATGCAACCCGATTTAAATCCCATTTTAAAGGAACTCAGCCATGTCACGTCGTCACAGCAAATCCCGCTCCAGTCTTAGGGCCAGTCGCGGCCAGTCTTTTAAGCAACTGCCTTTCAAGGCCTTACACAATCCTTATAAGCCGATGGAAATCATTTCCGCCGACCAGGTGGAAACTATTCATCAGGCGAGCCTGAAAATTCTGAGTGAAATCGGCCTGCGAATCGATAGCCCGAGCGCGCTCAAATTGTTAACCGATATTCGAGCCGATGTCGATCCTGACAACAACCGGGTTCGCTTCGACCCTGCATTAATCGAAGAATTAATGCAGGGAATTCCATCGGAATTCACCATCCACGCGAGGAACCCGGAAAAGACCGTTCGTCTCGGTGGCAACTCGATCATATTCGCCAGTGTCTGCGGCCCTTCCTTCGTCTCCGACCTCGACCAGGGCAGACGATCCGGCAGCCAGCATGACATGGAGAACTTCATCAAACTGGTGGGTTCGCTGAATATTTTTCACCACGAGGGTGGCAGCGGCCTGGAACCGATGGATCTGCCCCCGGATACGCGCCATCTCGACATGATGTATGCGCAAATCACCCTTACCGACAAAGGCTGGCAGCCCAACTGGCTGAATACCGCCAAACGCGCCCGCGACTGCATCGAAATGGCGAAAATTGCGTTGCAGACCGACGATGCCGGGCTCAGAGAAAACCCGGCAATCATCGGCGGTTTGAATACCAATTCACCGCTGCTATTCGACGAAGGCCAGGCCGACGGCATGCGCATATTCGCCGAGGCTGGTCAGCCAGTCCATATCACTCCCTTTACCCTCGCGGGCGCGATGGCTCCCGCCACCGTAGCCGGTGCGGTAACCCTGCAAAATGCCGAGGCCCTCGGTTGCATCGCATTGACCCAGGCAGCCGTGCGTGGTGCACCGACTTTTTACGGGCATTTTACTTCGAATGTCGATATGCGTACCGGGTCGCCGGCTTTCGGCACGCCCGAATACGCCCAATCGGTAATCATGTCCGGGCAACTGGCGCGGCGTTACAAGCTGCCGCTACGATCATCCAGCACCACGGCATCCAGCTGTGTCGACTTGCAGGCAACCTACGAAACCGACATGTCGGTTAATGCCTGTATCCAGGCGCATGTGAATAACGTCATGCATGCCGGCGGCTGGCTCGAAGGCGGCTTAACCTGTTCCTTCGAAAAACTCATACTCGACGCCGAAATATTACAGATGCAGGCTGCCTTTCTACAGCCGGTAGACATCAGCGAAGACAGCCTTGGAATCGAAGCGATTTCCGAAGTAGGCCCGGGTGGGCACTTCTTCGGTTCGGCGCATACGCTGGAACGCTACGAAAACGCTTTTTATCAGCCCATATTATCGGACTGGCGTAACTTCGAAACCTGGCAGGAAGATGGCGCTAAAACAGCGACCCAACGTGCCAACGAAAGCTGGAAAAAAATTCTGCATGAATACGAAAAACCCCCCATCGATGTGGCCATCGAAGAACAGCTCCAGGCGTATATGGCGCAGCGAAAACAGGAAATCGCGAATGAGGAAATACACTGATAACTTTGAGGCAGGTGTCGGCAACCTGCTATTCGATTGTGCGCAGGCAAAACCCGGGGAGCGGATTTTACTGGTTGGCGAATCAGGCGGGTCCGATTTTTTTGAACCCGGGATCTGCGACGATGTAGCCCGGGTAGCGAGGGATGCCGGCATCGACGCCGCTGTCATCCTGGTGGAACCCGTCTCCGATGCCAGCCGGTTTCCACAAGCCGTTACCGAGGCAATGCAAGCGGTCGATGTCGTCATCTTTTTTTCGCGGCTTGGTGACCAGGTCAGATTTATCGCGACCCCGGGGAATAGCAGAAAAATCATGTGCTATGCGCTGACTCGAAAGCTGTTGAGTTCAGCCTTTTCCTCGACCGGTTTCTCCGCGATGAAGAAAACTCATGACCTGCTCAAGGAAGAAATTACGGCCTCAACGAAATATGAAATCAAGGCCGCTTGCGGCACCCGTCTAAGCGGGGAAATTGCAGCCGATAAATCATCGCTGCCAACGCTAACCGACTTTTCACTGGAATTATTCCCGGTAATGATTTTTCCGCCGGTTAATTGTCATCGGCTGCACGGCCAACTGGTTTTAAAAGACTTCCTGCTGTCTTCCTCAACACGCACCTACGAAGACAGCGTACTGATTTTGAAATCACCAGTCACAGCAATTATTGAAGACTCCCGTATGGTCCACTTTGAGGGCGATGATAGAGTCATTACCAGCATCCGCAAACAACTCGAACGTGCCGCCGGCATTACCGGTGGCGACCCTTACCAGATCAACTCATGGCACACGGGCATCAACCCCTACACTTTTTATGAAACTGACCCCTATGTTGACCTGGAGCGCTGGGGAACGGTCGCCTACGGGTCGCCGCGATATACCCATATCCACGCCGCAGGTAATAACCCCGGCGATATCAGCATACAGTTATTCGATGCCAGCATATCCTTCGACGAACGCCTGTTCTGGGATCGGGGACGGTTCGTTTTCCTCGACAGACCCGAGCTGCAATCGTTTATCGAAAATCCCGGAAACGAAATGCTAGACTCCTCGCCCATTATGAGTATCGGGATATAAGCTGTTGTTTATATTATTTATTTAGCACGCTATATCCGGATAACTTGAATCAAGCAATCGAGCGAGACGCCATAACAGGAGTTTAAAGAAAATGAATGATCCGAATGAAAACTTCCGCCCCTGCTGGATAGACAGCATTGATCCGGCCGATGCATCGCCCGAACTGTCAGGTATGTACCAACAGGTGGGCGCGGTACACAATAAAATTCACAACCTGTACCGGGCCTTCTCGCTTCAACCCCTGCCCCTGATCGCGGCCGACCAGCATTATCGGGATGTCCTCCACAACGAGAAAAATAACTCTGACCCCTGGTTTCTTGAATTACTGGCAAGCCAGGCTGCAATTATCGCAAACTGCCACTATGCACTGACCAATCACGGTGCCAATTTCAAAGCACTGCTGGGTGATAACGAACTGGGCGACGCCATGCTGGCTGCAGTTCGCGAAGATTTCTTTGACCATAATCCGATATTCAATAACAAGCAGGCGGCCCTGTTAAAATATGGCGCAAAACTCTGCCGTAACCCGGAATCCATGTGTGAACAGGATATTGTTGAACTGCGCGCCGAGGGCGTCAGCGATACCGAGATCCTGGAGGCAGTTCAATCGACAGCCTGCTTCGCCTACTGGGTCAGGTTCATCAACGCTCTGGGCATCCAGCTTGGTAATGAAACTATCGGCAAATACGGGCAGAATTCCGACCCGGATTAAACATCCCGGAATTATCCGTTTTCGGGAGTTATCGGTTCAGTAGTCGAATACGCTGGCTGGCTACACCTGACATGGCAAGCTGTCATTTAGCTAACTCAAAGAGGCTGACAATATTCCTGGTCTGCCGCCGATCAGGCAGAGCGTGGCTGGGGATTGCTGGCAGTTTGCGCCATCGGGAGATCCCGGATAGCTGCTGTGCAGCTTCCGGGATGACGTTTTTATTTTTGGATGGCTTTCAGTTCCGGGATGACGTTTTTGACCTATGGGCTGGCTATTCAACCCTGTCAGGCATTGGCGTCGGCGTAGCGTTGTATGCTTTCGAGAATTTCGCGTTTGGCGTCATCGGCATCGACCCAGCCGTCAATTTTCACCCACTTACCGGGTTCAAGATCCTTATAGTGGTCGAAAAAATGGGCAATCGAATCGAGTAGTGATTTGGGCAGGTCGCGCACCGAATTCATGTGGCTATAAAGATTGGAAAGTTTGTCGACAGGAACCCCGATAATCTTGCCATCCTTGCCGGCTTCGTCGGTCATTTCGAGCATACCCAGCGGCCTGACCCGAATCACCGACCCGCTGATCACCGGAATCGGCGTCACCACTAGCACGTCCGCAGGGTCACCGTCTTCTGACAGGGTTTGCGGAATGTAACCGTAGTTACAGGGGTAGTGCATCGCCGTACCCATGAAACGATCAACGAAGAGCGCACCGGTTTCCTTGTCGACTTCATATTTTACCGGGTCGCTGTGCGACGGAATCTCGATAATGACATTGATGTCGTTAGGTACGTTCTTGCCGCTGCTGACGCGATCTAAAATCATGGTTGGTCTACCTGGTTGGGGTCAAAAGTTGAATTATATCCTCTGCCACGAGTCTCGCGCCAGGCTAAGTATAGAAAGATTTTCCCAGCGATATTTCACTTAGCACTATTCCATCTACCTCCAGTAAAAGCGCGAATAAACAAAGCGCATTTGTACGGGCCCTGAAAGCACAGTTGTGGGCCCCGGCTTCATCTTGCAGGGCTATTCCGCTGGTTTCTGTTCCCCATCAACCTGAGACATGGGATTGACGCTCGAAACAGTCGATCCGACGCGCATCGCATCGGCAAAGGAAATATGGTCTGCCAAAGGCGTCGCGTTACGCTTTCGCAGGCGATGAAGCACAAAGAAAATGGTGACAAAATGGACCAGCGCGGTGAATGCGAATAACCCTCCGACGCCTATCAACCACATAAAAGTTGAAGCGATGATCGGTCCGGCAACCGCACCAACCGCGTACACCATTAACAGTCCCCCGGCGACCTCAACGTATTTCGATTCGTCGGTAAAATCATTGGTATGCGCAACACATAACGAATAAAGCGGAAAGGCAAATAAACCGAAGATAAATGCGGCGGGCAGCAACATGCTATCGACAAATAAACCCAGCATTGCCAGCGATGCCAGCAAAATACCCGCGCAGGTGGCACCGATACAGACGAGTACAATGACCCGTCGTCTATCCATTCGATCCGACATCCGGCCTAAGGGCCATTGCCCAATGGCACCGGCTATTACCGCGACACTCATGAAGACCGCAATCCGGGTAACGTCGGTCGACTCGCCGCCAGCAAACACCGGGGCAAGCGCCCAGAAAGCGCCATTCGCCAAACCAACGGCCAGACATCCGGCCACTCCGACTGGGGAAGTCCGGTAGAGTGCCCGGAAGTCAATCTTGACGGATTGAATCGGCGCAGGCTCCGCCGATTTGGACAGTGCTACCGGCACGGCGGCTAATGACACCAGAATCGAGGCAAACGAAAACAACATGAAATTGCTCGGTTCATCCAGGGTCAGCATTAGCTGCCCGAGCGTCACCACGGTCAGGTTGATAATGGTGTAAATGGAAAACACGGTGCCCCGGTTTTCATTGCTGGCCTTCTCATTCAACCAGCTCTCGATAACCATATATAAAACCGCGAAACAGATTCCTGTTGCCACCCGCAATGCCCACCAGACCACTGGATTTAATACAAATGCGTGCACCAACACAGCACAGGATGCGATAGTCGCCATCGCGGTAAAGGTACGGATGTGACCTACCCTGCGAACAATACGCGGACCGTAAAAGCAACCGGCGGCAAAGCCCAGGAAATAGGCGGAACCCAGAATTCCGATATCAAGCGCCGAAAAAGCTTCGATGCTGGCGCGAACCGGCAACAAGGTGTTCAGCAAGCCATTGCCCATCAACAAAAGCGATACGCTTAATAACAGGGCTAGTATGGGAGTAATAATTTTAATCACTGGATTCGTTTTCTCTTTGTCGGTAGACACCTGGGCGGCAGGTGGTTTTCTTCATTCATGAATTTTTTTGCTACTTTAAATGAAGAACAACCTTATAAAAAACAATAAAGTAGCACAAGATTAAGGCACCGAAAATGATACCCACTGC
>JBLHOA010000032.1:0-20505 GCA_047622345.1 Gammaproteobacteria bacterium
GGGTGCCGACGCGGTACGCAAGGGATATGAAAAGTCCTGGCATGATTTCCCGGATGCGCAGTGGAATAACGCGTGTCATTTTGTGCAGGGTGATCGTGGTGTTTCAGAATGGGTATTCACCGGCACGAATTGCGAAGGCAAACGAGCTGAAGTTGCGGGCGGCGATATATTCACCTTTCGGGATGGAAAGATACGGGTAAAAAATTCCTACCGCAAAATATAGACCACTACTATAAACATTACTATTTGAAAGCAAACTGTCTTTTATGCAACAGCCGCAGACCGAAAAATTACCGTTCGTAGCAGACTGCCGATGAGATGGGCCTTAGCTATAGTAGTGTTTAGTTGCTAACAACCACCAGAACACTTCCCGTTTTTGTCGAAGGACATGACGCGTCCGCTTAACGGTACATACATCCTGGCGCGGGTCAGTTTCTTGAAAGCTGCCAGATGCGTGCCGGCAATAATTTTTCCACCCGACGTCGAAGGCTGATTGGCATGCGAAGCGATAATCGACTCGGGCTTGATTAATGTGTTGAGCACTCATGCGGCTTCCTCGGGTCCGGTAGTAAAAGTATCACCGATATTCATCACCACCAGCTTTGCCTTGTAGTGGTCTCCAACCACTGTTTTCTGTTCCGCGGTGATACCGGTATCCCCCGACAGATAAACGACTAATCCATTAGTGAAGATCAGCACGTAGCCCGTCGGTGGTCCGGCGTAGGCGGTGAGGCCGGCTGCGTTAAGCAGGTCACCGAGCTCGCCACCGATCATGTCACCGGCGATACCATTGGAATGTACGGCGGGTACCGTGGTGATGGAAACACTGCCTATTTTGCGCGACGCGCCGAATCGCACCAGTTGCGAATTCTTAGAGTCGCTACCCAGCGACTTCAGTTTGGAGGCAAAGAATTTTGGCATTTCGCTGCCGGTGATAATTTTCGCACCCTTCGCATGCGCAATAGTCGCGACATTGGTATTGGGCAGGGCATTTATCGGAAATTGTGTCGTCTTACAATCGCCATCACCAGGGGCAGCAATATGCTTGTCGCCGACATGGTCGCCGTGCATGTGGCTGACTAGAATCGCATCAATTTTACCCAGCCGTGGATCATCTGCTCCGGCGACGGTGCGGCCGGGGTCGTAGAGGATGCGGGTACCATCCGGGTCTTCCAGGATCATCGCCCGGTCCAGCTGGCAGAATTCGCCCTCCATACTGCCCAACGGGGTGATCCTGACGTCGGCAGCCATGGCTGATTGGGTTAACTGACCGGCTGTCGCCAGTGCCACTGAAAAAGATATATTTCGTAAACTCAGTTTCATACACTAGTACTCGACAGGTTTAATTGGCTAGCAGCCTATAATGTTGTAATCGAGTCTTCAAACTGAAGTTGAAGGGTGCAATAGCCTTTATATTGTGTGATCTTATGCTGAGCAAGATGTATTGAGGAAGATAAACGATGTTAATAATCAAACCCAATTGTGAGTTCTGCGATAAAGACTTGCCCGTAGATTCGGTCGAGGCGATGATCTGCTCTTATGAATGCACCTTTTGCCAAACCTGTGTTGATGACATTCTGCACAATGTCTGCCCGAATTGTGGCGGTGGCTTCTCGCCCCGGCCGATCCGACCCAAAGTTGCCAGACGCCCCGGGGTCAGTGTCGAACATCATCCACCATCGAACAAACGGGTGAACACCGGGTACAGTATCGATGAATTAAAAGCCTTTGTCGCGACTGCGAAGCAAATCGAGCCGGAAGATCGTTGATCGATAGTATTCGTCAGATTAAATTCACCTGGCTTTGGCATCGGTGGTTTTTTTTCTTAGCTGCCAGGTAATGTAATGACAATGGAGTACCCGAAAAACTGATCGATGCCGGAACTTAAATGGGAGTGCCATACCCTCGCATGGCCGCAAAAATGACCGCATGACTTACGAACAATTCAACGACTTCTGTAGCCAGCTTCTGGCGACGACCTACGTCATGCAATGGGGCGGTGCTCACGTATGGAAGGTCGGCGGCAAGGTTTTCGCCATCGGCGGCTGGGGGCAGGACGGCATGCCTGGGTTCACTTTTAAAGCATCCGATCTCAATTTTCATTTTTTGTGGGATCAGCCGGGGTATCGACCGGCGCCTTATTTAGCCTCGCGTGGGATGAAGTGGATTCAACAAACGGATACCGCTGGCCCGCAGGATGAAGAACTGGTTTATTACCTGAAAGAGTCCTTCCGCATTGTTTCGCTGGGCCTGACTAAAAAGAAACAGAAAGAACTGGGGCTTAATCAGAATTGATTTTCCCCGGGCTATGCGCTTTCCAGTGCCATAACAGTTCCCCAAAAATAACCGTTTTGCAACGGCCACCCGTTTGGCTATGATCACGCGTTGAGCGAGAAAATCGAACTATTTAGCGGGAATTATCATTATGCGTACTCATAAAATTGCATCTATCCCGGCCGATGGCATAGGCCAGGAAGTCATCAGCGCCGGACTCGAAGTATTGTCGGCGCTGGCCGAACAGGACGGCAGCTTCAAACTGGATGTCCAGCACTTTGACTGGGGCAGCGATCGCTACAAGGCCTGCGGTAGGTTGATGCCCGAAGACGGTGCCGAACAGCTGAAACAATTCGACGCGATATTTTTCGGCGCGGTCGGCGCCCCTGATGTACCCGACCACATTACGCTCTGGGGACTGCGGCTTGCGATCTGTCAGCCGCTCGATCAATACGCCAATGTGCGTCCGACCCGCATTCTGCCCGGCATTACCAGCCCACTGCGCAAGGCCAGCGCGGAAAATCTTGACTGGGTGATCGTGCGCGAAAATTCTGAAGGTGAGTACGCCGGTAACGGCGGACGTACACATCGTGGCCTGCCGCTGGAAGTCGCTACCGAAACATCGATTTTCACGCGCGAAGGCGTTACCCGGATCATGCGCTTTGCCTTCGAACTGGCGCGATCGCGACCACGGAAAAAGTTGACCGTAGTGACCAAGTCCAACGCGCAGCGACACGGCATGGTGCTCTGGGATGAAATCGCCCACGAAGTCGCCGCCGAATTCGCTGATGTAAGCTGGGATAAAATGCTGGTCGATGCGATGACCGTGCGCATGACCCTGGACCCCGGTTCGCTGGATACCATCGTCGCGACCAACCTGCACGCCGACATTCTATCCGACCTGGCAGCCGCGTTGGCGGGGTCGATCGGTATCGGACCCACCGCGAACCTGAACCCAGAACGGCAGTTTCCATCCATGTTCGAACCTATCCACGGTTCGGCCTTCGATATTACCGGCAAGGGTATTGCAAACCCGATTGGAACCTTCTGGACCGCTGCGATGATGCTCGACCACCTCGGTGAAGCACAGGCCTCGGTCCGACTGATGCAGGCCGTTGAAGCGGTGACCGCCGATCAGCGCTTCCATACCCCGGATCTCGGCGGGCAGGCGCGCACCAGCGAGGTTACCGCCGCCGTGATTAATGAAATCCGTGCCTTAGCGCCTTAGGAGTCAGAACGCAGTAAATGCTTAATATAGGTTCAAAAACCGGTTTTCTACGCCTAAATTCTGAACAGGGTGACAGGGTTGTTGATGATTTTGTCCTGGAACTCTTACTTCCTGGCAGGTTTAGATTCCATTCTGATTAAGGGAAATATAAATGTTTTCTAATATTAGCGAATACTGTGTTCTGACCGCTAAGCCTGGACCCCCTAAGCCCCGGGATTTGCTGGATTGATAATATGATAAAATTTCCCCCAATAGTCTGACACGAATCATTACAACCGCAGGAACTGCATGTTATTCAAGTCAATTTCAAAAACGGTAAAGACAGGTATCGCGCTTACTATTGTTTTTATCTTAATTGTAGGTTTTATGCTGTCGAGTGATAACGCCACAAATGGCTGGACGTCAGACGACCTTGCCGAAGGTGAATTTATCTTTTTTGTGCTCGGTGATACCTCTTACAAGGCGCCGGATGATTATCCTGCCTACCGTGGATTGATTCACTCCATTAACAGGGCCAAACCCGCCTTCACCATACATGTTGGCGATACCAAACCCGGGCATGGAACTTGTAAGATGGTGTGGCAGCTGGAAGTGTGGTCTTTTTTTAACCTCTTTGAGGGCCCGCTGATCTATACCCCCGGAGACAATGACTGGACAGACTGTGGGCGCAGTCGTACCAGAGAAGACCCGATAGCCAGTCTTGGCTATATCCGCGAGGTATTCTATCCAGATACCCATAGTCTGGGTAATAACCCGCTTAAATTAACTCGCCAGCCGGATATTCAAATGCATAGTCAAACGGTTGAAAACTCGGCCTGGCGATATGAAGGCGTGCAGTTTGGCACTATTCATCTGGTTGGTGTAAATAACAACCTCAGGCCACACAATGCGGCGGCTATGGCCGAATACCAGGTTAGAAACCCGGCCAATTTGAGCTGGATAGAACATCTTTTTGATCGTGCGCGTGCCAGTGATACACGAGCACTGGTTATTGCATTTCACGCTGAAATTCTTCGTCGCAACCCGCTTGGAACCGGATTCGAAGATACCGTGCTCGCCTTGAAGCGCGAGGCGTTGAATTTTAATAAACCGATTCTTATCGTCCATGGCGATACTCACAGTTATGTAGTGGACTATCTATTCGAAAATGAAAAAAAATGGCAAATTCCCGATGGACGATTTAATCACGTCAAGCGCGTGGAGACTTTCGGGCCTCCCTACCAAAAGGCGGTGCAGGTTACGGTAACGCCGATGTCAGCGGGCGTTGACGAGGTTTTCAAAATCAGGCCCTATGACCCCCCCTGGGGCGGATGCACATTTATTTATCTCTGCGCCTTCCTTGGACTGGAATAACCAGGTTGCAGAAGTCAATGATGGGTGCTCAGTTCACATCACAATCGATTGCTACCCCAGACCCGCTCAGGTACTCTGCCGACGCGGTAAATGAGAATGATTTAGGTAACGGCTGAATAATTCAGAGTTTCCTTACAAACTACTACTTGGGAGTAAGCATTATGTCGGTATATCGAATTACACGGTTTGCAGCGTCAGATATGGATAAGGTTGCAGCACAGGTTGATGCCATGCGTGGCGACCTCGAAGCTGTCGGCGCTGATTTTATAGACATTGTTTCCTATGGAAATGGTAAAGGCGTGGTATTGGCCAAATACCCCGATCAGGCAACGCTGGAAGCAGCTGCCGATGCGGCTAAAGCGGCATTTGGCAAGATGATCGATGCCGGAATCGTCGATAGTGACTCGATTCATCCGCACATGGGTGAAGTGATACAGTCCATCTGATATAGACAATCGGGCGACCTTTAAGTCCTTAAAGGTCGCGACGAATTGGATATCAGTCGGGGCAGACAGCATACACGACCATTGGCATGAAAATAGTCGGGTCGGCACTGGCCGTCCGGCCGAAATCGCCAGGCTTTCTTTCGAAGTTCACCGTGCCCCGGCCCGGTAGATTGACGGCGGTCAATTTCTATTCATAAAAGGGCGATATTGTTTATAATCACCGGTTAATCCAGGCTGGCCTGACTGCTACCCTTCATTCACTCTAATTTTACACCGCTCCATGTCCTTACCGGCCTTACTCGAAACCCGAAACCTCAGTTGCGAACGCAATGATCGATGCCTGTTTGCAGGGCTCGATATCGCCTTGCAGGCCGGGCAGATGTTGCTCGTCGAAGGGGCCAATGGCAGCGGTAAAACCAGTTTGTTGCGAATTCTGACCGGCTTGCGTCTGGCCGATGAAGGCGAAGTATTGTGGCGTGGTTCGGCCATTGCCGATATAGGCGGGGATTATTACGAACAGGTGAACTACGTTGGTCATCACGATGGCGTTAAACGCGATTTAACCTGCCTGGAAAACCTGCGCCTGGCGCAGGCCATGGGTATCCCTTCGGATCTCGACCTCGATGCGGTGCTGTCGCGCGTTAATTTATTCGAATACGGCGACAGCGAAGCTCGCAATCTGTCGGCAGGGCAGAAGCGGCGTCTGGCGCTGGCGCGATTGCTTGCCACCGAGTCAACCCTGTGGGTGCTCGATGAGCCTTTTACCTCGCTCGATGTCGCTAGCATGCAAAGCTTTGAATCGATTTTCGAACAGCACCTTGCCGGGCAGGGCATCATCGTAATGACCTCGCATCACCAGTTGAAACTACCCGCGCAATCGGTTCAGCGCCTGAGCCTGTCATGAGCGGGCGTTTGTCACTGAGCCAGGCCTTTTTCTTTGTGATGCGCCGCGACCTGCTCATTGCGTTGCGTAACCGCGCCGAATTTGCCAACCCGCTGCTTTTTTTCGTGCTCGTGATTACCCTTTTTCCGCTGGCGCTTGGCACCTCGCCCGATTTACTCGCACGCATTGCGCCCGGCATTATCTGGGTGGCAGCCCTGCTCGCGGCGATGTTGTCGCTGGACAGTATTTTTCGCTCCGATTTTGAAGACGGTTCGCTCGAACAAATGCTGATGAGCGCGCATCCGGTGGCGGTGCTGGTGCTGGCCAAGGTGACCGCGCACTGGCTGCTCACCGGTTTACCCCTGCTCATCGTCGCACCGCTGCTGGCGGAAATGCTGGGCATGCCGGCGCAGGCCCAACTCACCCTGTGGCTGACTATTTTGATCGGCACGCCGGTTCTCAGCCTGGTCGGTTCGGTCGGGGTCGCGCTCACGGTCGGTTTACGAAAAGGTGGTATAATCCTGTCGCTGCTGGTATTGCCACTTTACGTACCAGTGTTAATTTTCGCCGCCAGTGCCACCGAAAATGCCGTTTTCGGCTTTGACGTCTCCGCACAAATATATATGCTACTGGCTTTTTTATGTCTCGCCATTTCGTTGACCCCCTGGGCGACCGGCGCGGCGTTGCGCATGAGTGTTAGTTAATGTTTCTCTGGTTTCATAAATTCGGATCGCCACCTCATTTTTACCGCATTGCCGGTAAGTGGATTCCGTGGTTGACGGCGATTTTTCTGGCATTACTGGTAGCCGGTTTATATGGTGGCCTGGTGCTGGCGCCGCCCGATTATCAGCAGGGCGACAGTTATCGCATTATTTTTGTGCACGTGCCTTCCGCCTGGATGTCGTTGTTTATCTACGTGGTGATGGCAATTTGTGGCATTGTCGTTATCGTCTGGCGGATGAAACTCGCCGAAGTGGTGCTCATCAGCAGCGCGCCGATCGGGGCCAGTTTTACTTTTCTTGCGCTGGTTACCGGTTCGCTCTGGGGCAAACCGATGTGGGGTACCTACTGGGTCTGGGATGCGCGGTTGACGTCCGAGTTGATATTGCTATTTCTGTATCTGGGCGTCATCGGTTTGAACAATGCCATCGACGACAAGCGCATCGCTTCGCGCGCGGTCGCGATACTGGCCATTGTGGGTGTAGTGAACATTCCAATTATTCATTATTCTGTCGAGTGGTGGCATTCGCTGCATCAGGGGCCGACGGTGACCAAGTTTGATAAACCGTCAATCCACTGGAGTATGTTGTTGCCACTGTTGCTGATGGCGCTGTCATTTCAGGTTTATTACCTGCTGGTTTTGTTTCAGAAATGCAGGGTCGAATTACTGCAACGCGAAAGAAATTCGCGCTGGGTCATGGAACTAGGTAAGGATTAAACATGTCTGAATTTCTAGCAATGGGGGGCTATGCCGTTTATGTCTGGCCATCCTACGGTCTAGCCGCAATCGTTTTGTGGTTGAACTGGTATTTACCCCGCCATCAGCACCGAAAGCTATTGGCGCAAATTAACCGACGCAAGCAGGCCATGCAGCAATGACACCAGCCCGTAAGAAAAGATTCGCATTGATCCTGTTGATGCTCGCCGGTGTCGGCGTGGCACTTAGCTTTGCATTGAAGTCGCTGGATGAAAACATCATGTTTTTCTTCACCCCGGCCGACGTGCTCGAAGGCAAAGCACCCCAGGGCAAGTTGTTCCGCATCGGTGGAATGGTCGTTACGGGTTCGGTGAGTCGCCCCGGCGATGGATTGACCGTGCAGTTTGATTTGACCGACAATCAACAGAACCTGACCGTCCGTTATACCGGAATTCTGCCCGATTTGTTTCGCGAAGGGCAGGGCATTATTGCCAATGGTCAACTCGACAGCTCGGGTAATTTCATTGCCGAAGAAGTGCTCGCCAAACACGATGAAAATTACATGCCGCCCGAGCTCGCCGAAGCAATGAAAAACAGAGAGACTCAATAATGATCCCTGAAATCGGCCATTTTGCACTGATTATCTCGCTGGCAGTCGCCATCCTCCTGGCGGTCGTGCCGATGGCGGGAGTCATGCTTGGCGTGCAGCGCTGGGTGGTGCTGGCCGTGCCCGCCGCATTGGCGCAGCTGTTATTTGTCGGTTTTTCCTACGCCTGTTTGACCTGGGCCTTTATCAGCCACGATTTTTCGGTACTTTATGTCGCCAAAAACTCGAATAGTGAACTGCCGTTTATTTATTTGATTTCGGGGGTTTGGGGCGCGCACGAAGGTTCGCTGCTGCTGTGGTCGCTGGTGCTGTCGTTGTGGACGGCGGCGGTCGCCGTGTTCAGCCCTAACGTGCCGCGTGTCATGCGTGCGCGGGTTCTTTCGGTACTTGGCATGGTAAGTATCGGTTTTCTGCTATTTATTATTGTCACATCAAATCCATTCGAGCGGCTATTACCGGGAGTTGCCGAAGGCAGCGATTTGAACCCGCTGTTGCAGGACTTCGGGCTCGCCGTGCATCCGCCGATGCTCTACATCGGTTATGTCGGTTTTTCGGTCGCGTTTGCTTTTGCCATCGCCGCGTTGATGTCGGGCAAAGTAGATTCGGCCTGGGCGCGCTGGGCGCGACCCTGGACTAATGTCGCCTGGATGTTTCTCACCATCGGCATAGCGTTGGGCAGCTGGTGGGCCTATTACGAGCTGGGCTGGGGCGGCTGGTGGTTCTGGGACCCGGTAGAAAATGCATCGTTTATGCCCTGGCTGGTCGGCACCGCGCTGATGCACTCGCTGGCGATTACCGAAAAACGTGGCAGCTATAAAGCCTGGACCGCACTACTGGCGATTTTTACTTTTTCCCTAAGCCTGCTCGGTACTTTTCTGGTGCGCTCCGGTGTTCTTACCTCGGTGCACGCCTTCGCCAGCGATCCTGAACGCGGTGTTTTCATTCTCGGCTTTCTTTGCGTGGTTATCGGCGGCTCGCTGTTGCTGTATGCCTGGCGGGCGCCGACGTTGGTCAGTGCCACCCGAACCAAACTGTTTTCGCGCGACTGGGCCTTGTTGCTGAATAACATTTTTCTGACCATCGCGACCGCGGCGATTCTGCTGGGCACGCTTTACCCGATTGCAATCGATGCAATGGGGGGCAAAATTTCGGTGGGGCCGCCGTATTTTAACCTGATGTTCATCCTGCTCACCGCACCGCTAGGGGTGCTCATCGGTATCGGAATGTTGATTCGCTGGAAAACGGATACTTTTGCGCGCCTGTCGAAAGTATTAATGTTGCCGGCGATAGGCGTTTTGATTGTTTCTTTTGTCATCAGTCTGGGCCTGCCGCAATGGATCTGGTCGGCGTGGCTTGGAATTGCCATGTCGCTGTGGATTGCGGTTACCGCCTTCATCGCCTTGCGCGAGCGTTTTCAGAATCGCAGTATAGCCTCGGCATTGCGGACTATTCCTGCCGGGTTTTACGGCATGCTGCTCGGGCATCTTGGTATCGGCGTGTTCATTATTGGCATGACCCTGACCAGTTTGTACAACCAGGAAAAAGACGTGCGCATGGCTCCCGGTGACAGTTATAGCGTTGCCGGTTATACCTTTGTTTTTAACGGCGCGCGCGATTTCGACGTCGATAATTATGTCGCTACCCGTGGCAGCTTTACGGTGACCTCGGATGCGGGCAATTTCGAAGTCGAGATGCTGCCGGAAAAACGTGTTTATCGGGTACAGAAAATGCCGATGACCGAGGCTGCCATCGACGCCGGCCTAACCCGTGATCTGTTTATTGCGTTGGGTGAACCGCTGGATCAGCAAGGTGCCTGGGCGATACGGATTTATTACAAACCGTTTATTCGCTGGATCTGGCTGGGGGCTATTATTATGGCGCTGGGCGGATTACTCGCTGCCAGTGACCGACGTTATCGCCGCCCGTCGAAAGTGGCCGATGCGCTACCCGCAAATGCGGAGACCGCCGCATGATGCGTTTCGGTCTGCCACTGGGCGTATTTGTATTGATGGCTGCTTTGCTCGGTTACGGGCTTGGGCTCGACCCGAAAAAAGTACCATCGCCGTTAATCGATAAAGTAGCGCCTGATTTTTCGTTGGCAATGCTCGATGCGCCGCAGAAAAAACTGGGGCCAAAGGCCTTACTCGGTCAGGTATGGGTGCTCAATGTCTGGGCTTCCTGGTGCGTTTCCTGTCGTGCCGAACACGAGATTATTACTGCTTTAGCGGAGAAAAATCTGGTCACCGTAATCGGCCTGAATTATAAGGATAACCCCGACGATGCGCGAAAATGGTTGCAGCAATTCGGTAACCCTTACGCTACCAGCCTGATCGATTTTGATGGTCGTGTTGGCATCGACTGGGGTGTTTACGGCGTGCCCGAAACCTTTGTTGTCGGCGCCGATGGGTTGATTAAATACAAACACATAGGCCCGGTGACGATGGATTCGCTGAACGCCGAAATTATCCCCTTACTCAGTGAGCTATTAAGCTAAGCATGCGTCTACTTGTGATTACACTGCTACTCGCTTTCGCGAGTGCATCGCCGGCGTCTATCGAAGCCTACGAATTCGAAACCGCCGAAATGGAGGCCGATTACAATCAGCTGGTGAATGAACTGCGTTGTCTGGTTTGTCAGAACCAGAATCTGGCGGGCTCGGACGCTGACCTCGCGCGCGACCTGCGCCGGCAAACCTATGAAATGTTGATCGCCGGTAAGAGCAGTGATCAAGTGGTTGAATTTATGATTGCGCGCTATGGCGACTTTGTCCTCTACCGACCCCAATTCCAATTGAACACCTATCTGCTCTGGTTGGGTCCCTTCGTGTTACTGGTGGTGGTGCTGATAGTGCTGGTGCGGCGTTTACGCGGCGCTGCAGTGGGAAAAATTGCCAGCGATGAATCGATGTCTAAGGCTGAGCAACTTTTGTCACAACAGGAGTCTGATCAATGAGTTTCTGGATTGTGGTTGCCGCACTCTTGTTGATTGCCATGCTGATTCTGGTGGTGCCACTGATGCGCCCCTCCGGGTCTGATAACAGTGAGCAACGCTTAGCGCAGAATATTCGCATTGCCCGTGAGAAGAAGGAGTTGCTGCAGGATCAGCTGGCCAACGCTGAAATCGATCAGCCAGGTTTTGATGCGGCCTATGTCGATTTACAAACTGCGCTGGCTCTCGAACTCGAGGTCGATGATGCCGTGGTTGAAAAACGCCAGGGTAACTGGATGGCGGCCCTGGTGCTGGTTTTCATTCCACTGTTGAGTGTCTTCCTGTATTTCAGTTTTGGTCAGTACGACGTGGTGGAAAACCCGTCGCTGGCGCAGCGGCCCAGCGAGATTGACCGGCAGGCGGTGGCCAACATGAGTCTTGATGAAATGCTGACGGCCATTAAAGACAAGCTGCGTGAAAACCCCGATGATGCCCGCGGCTGGTATGCCATGGGGCAGACCTATATGGGCATGGAACGGTATGAGGAAGCGGTGACCGCATTCAAGCGTACCCACGAGCTTGCCGGTGACGACCCGGCCATATTATTTTCACTGGCCGACGCGCTGGCACTCAAAAATGACGGTAATCTGCTCGGTGAGCCGGAGCCGCTGGTAGCCCGCGGGTTGGAGCTGTCACCGCGTTATCCAAATGGTTTGTGGCTGGCGGGGTTGATTGCCGAACAGAAGAATGACTACAAGAAGGCCCATGAACACTGGTCGACGCTGCTGCCGTTGATTGCCGACAACGAGCAATCCTATATTGAGGTGGAGCGATTGATTGTGATGCTTGAACAGCGCGATCCAGAAATTGCCGCATCGGCCCAGGCGGCTTCGGCCAGGGCTGCTGTGGGTAATTCAATAAGCTTGACCATCGACATCGACGCCGAACTTAAATCGCAGGCCAGCCCTGATGACGCCGTATTTATCTACGCCAAGGCGATGCAGGGGCCGCCGATGCCGTTGGCGGTGAAGAAACTGCAATTGCGCGATCTACCCGTGTTAGTCACCTTGAGCGATGCCGATGCGATGATGCCGACGATGAAATTATCGTCATTCGATCAGGTTATAGTCGGTGCGCGCTTGTCGAAAAGCGGCAACCCGGTCGCGCAAAGTGGTGATTTCTACACCGAGCGTGATGGCATTGACAGCGCCAATCCGCCCGCCGAACTGCGCTTAACTATCGATCAGATCAAATGAGCGCTTAACCGAACGCTTTTAGTATTTCGTCATAGGGTGCGGTAATCGCATAGACCTGTTTATAACCCATAGCCTGCAGCGACTGCGCTGCCAGACAGGCGCGCCCACCGCCGCCGCAATGAGTGAAAATAATGGTTTCAGCATCGGGGCAATGACCGGGAACTTTCATTTCAATTAGCCCGCGTGAAATATTAATCGATTTACTGAGCTTGGATTCGGCCGCGTCGCTTGCTTCGCGGACATCAAAAATGATCGCACCTTCAGATTCATCGAATATTTTTTTCGCCTCGGCGACATCGACAAATTTGATATTTTGCTGGGCTTCTTTGATCAAGTCTCCGGCGGTTTTGAGCATGATAGTTTCCTGATATTTTTAACTAAGACGAAGCGGACAGTTTAGCGTTAAATGAAAAGAGAAAAAACCAAAGTCTTTAAGCCCAGCGGAAGAAGTTCATCCGAGCGCCGCAAACGGGTGGTGCCGATGAGCTTTCAACTGGCCGGAATGGCGCTTAACGGTATTTCCCTGATTCGCAATGAGTGGGCCGCCGGGGTTTTGTCCCGGCTGTGGTTTACTGTGTTCAAAACCGGCCGCAAACCCTGGGTAGACGAATTCTGGCAACAGGCCGACTATAGTTTCGACATCGAAATCGAGAATCAGTCCGTACCCATTTACAGCTGGGGACAGGGTAAGCTGGTGGTTTGCATGCACGGCTGGAGCGGGTCGGGCACCCAGTTTCGTCACTTTATCCCACCGCTGGTGGCCGATGGTTTTCAGGTGGTCTGTTTTGATGCCCCCGCGCACGGCAGCCACCCCGGCAAGCAGGCGCACATGCTGCAGTTTTCAGCTTGCCTGTTTGCGATCCAGCAAAAGCTCGGTCACATCGATACCTTGGTCGCGCATTCGCTGGGTGCTATGGCTGCCGTCCATTCAACGAATGAAGGGCTGGAAGTGAATCGAGCGGTGCTGGTGGCGCCTCATTTGAATGTCGTAGAAATGTTCGAAACCTACCGCCAGTTACTGAATATGCGTCCGCAGCTGGCGAACCGGTTCCGGCAGAAGATCGGTGACGCGATGCGTGATTTGCTCGATGGACGCGATCCCTGGGAAATAATGCTGCCCAGTCGCTTGCTGGGCGAGCTGGAATTGCCCGGGATGCTGGTTTACGACCACGAAGACGAAGAGATTGGCGAATGGCAGTTTGAAGAAGTCATCGAACACTGGCAGGGCTGTGCTACTTTCACCACGCGAGGGCAGGGGCACAATCAAATCTTGAAAGACCTCCCGGTTGTTGATGCAGTGCGCAAGTATCTTTCGGCCTAGTTTCTGCTTTTAGTTCGGGTTGTCGTTTTTCAGTCCAGTTGACGGGTTAATGTAGAAATTCCCCTCATTCAAAAACTGATATTGAGTTACCTACGATGAATTAGATACCGACTTTCGCCGGTCTGACGGAGTCGATTTATCTTGATTAATTCATACCTTAATCGAAGTGATCCGTTGTGCGTCCACCCAGATTGATCAGACCGTAATTGATCGGTAATTCCAGTGATCAATGGCCCAGCGCAAAACTTCTGCTGGGCGACTTGTCTTTAGTTCCGGCGGTGGTTTTTGACCGAGAAAGTCGAGCGCGGCGACCAGTTGTTGCGCGGCCTGTCGCCGATCAATCCCCTGCGCCCCGGTTTGTTTGCTCAGTTTAACGCCATCGACATTGTTGACTAATGGAATGTGCATATAGTCGGGCTGGATAAACCCGAGGCGTTGCTGCAGCAGCAGGTGTAGCGGGGTGTTATCGATCAGGTCGGCCCCGCGCACTATTTGATCGATGCCTTGCAGATGGTCGTCGACGACCACTGCCAGGTGATAGGAATAGATTTGATCGACCCGTTTGAGCACGAAATCACCCACCTGTTGCGTCAAATTCAGGCTGCAGCTTCCATAGACCGCATCATCAAAGCTCAGCTCAGCCACGCCAGCACTGCTGAGTCGAATCGAAGCCTGCTCGACGGGCAGGTTTTTATCGCGGCAGTTACCGGGGTAGATCTGCCCCAGCGGCCCGTAATCGACACCCTGTTCGCGTAGCATCCGCCGACTGCATTCGCAGGCATAGGCATCACCCTGCGTCAGCAATTGGTCGAGATAGTGTTGATAGGGTTCGAATTGACTGCTTTGCCACAGCACTTCACCATCCCATTCGAAGGCGAAGGCTTCGAGGTCTTGCAGGATCAAATCGCTGGCGCCCTTGACTACCCGGGGGGTATCGACGTCTTCGATGCGCAACAGCCACTGCCCCTGTCGCGATTTTGCCTGACAATAACCGGCAATGGCGGCAACGAGCGAACCGAAATGCAGCGGGCCGGAAGGGGTCGGTGCGAAGCGACCGATAGTGAGTTTTTTATCGGGAAATGCCGATGTCATTTAACGAGTAAATGTTTGAGCATACTCTGGTAGATTTTCGACAGGGTTTCGAGGTCGTCGACCTTGACGTTTTCGTCAATTTTATGGATAGACTCATTAATCGGGCCAAGCTCGAGCACCTGCGCCCCGGTTGGTGCGATGAAGCGTCCATCGGAAGTCCCACCGGCGGTGGATAATTCGGTTTCGAGCCCCGTATGCTGGCGGATAGCCTGCTGTGCCGCGGCAACCAGTTCGCCTTCGGCGGTCAGGAACGGCAAGCCCGAAACTCTCCAGTCTATGTTGTAGTCGAGTTCGTGTTTTTGCAATATGGTTTCGCAAATCGCAATGATTTTCTGATCGTCGAGTTCGGTCGAATAGCGCAGGTTAAAGATCACTTCGATTTCGCCGGGGACGACGTTGGTTGCACCGGTGCCGGCATTGATGTTAGAAATTTGAAAGCTGGTCGGCGGAAAAAATTCGTTGCCGGCATCCCATTCGACCTTTGCCAGTTCATCCAGCGCGGGCATCGCCCGGTGAATCGGGTTGTCGACCTGATGCGGGTAGGCGACATGCCCCTGAATTCCTTTGATGATGAGACGCGCGCCGAGCGAACCGCGGCGTCCGTTTTTGACCACGTCGCCCAGTTGCTTGCTGCTCGATGGTTCACCCACCAGCGCCCAGTCGATTTTTTCGCCACGCGCCTGCAGGGTTTCGATGACTTTTACGGTGCCGTTTACCGAAGGACCTTCTTCGTCGCTGGTAATCAACAAAGCGATCGAACCCTGGTGGTCGTCGTGCTCGCCGACAAAACGTTCGCAGGCGGTCACCATCGCAGCAATACTCGATTTCATGTCGGCGGCACCGCGGCCGTAAAGCTGACCATCGCGAATGTCGACCTTGAATGGGTCGCTGTGCCATTCGCTTAGCGGTCCGGTTGGGACGACGTCGGTATGCCCGGCAAAGGCGAGTAATGGCCCACTGTTACCGCGACGGGCCCAGAGGTTGGTAACTTCGCCGAATTGCATGGTTTCGCAGTTAAATCCAATCGCCGACAGACGCTCAATGAGCATCGCCTGGCATCCGCAGTCCTGCGGCGTGATCGAAGGCCTTTCGATTAAGGCGATGGCAAGTTCGAGCGTTTCGTTACTCATTTTCTGAAAGCACCGTTTCGTAATTTGCCGGGTCAAAGCCAAGCAGCAGGGTTTCGTCTTTTTGCAGCAGGGGGCGTTTGATGATCGCCGGGTTTGCCAGCATGACATCGATCGCTTTTTCCCGATCGATCGAATCGCGAAGTGCCTCGGGCAGTTTACGCCAGGCAGTGCCACGACGATTCAGCAACGCTTCCCAGCCGAGTTCGGCTTCGAAACGCTGCAACTGCTCTCGTTCGAGGCCGTGCTTGCGATAATCATGAAATTCATAACTGATCGAATGATCATCAAACCAGAGCCGCGCCTTTTTTATAGTGTCGCAGTTGGCAATGCCGAATAGGATTGGAGTCGTCATCGCCCTGCTTAGATGTTGCGCAGCAATTCGTTAATGCCGACTTTAGACCGCGTTTTTGCATCGACCTGTTTGACGATGACTGCGCAATACAGGCTGTGGCTGCCATCGCTGGCGGGCAGGTTGCCCGACACCACTACCGAGCCTTCGGGAATGCGTCCATAGGACACTTCGCCGGTTTCGCGGTGATAGATCTTGGTGCTCTGGCCGATGTACACACCCATCGAAATCACCGAGTTTTTCTCGACGATAACGCCTTCGACCACTTCCGATCGCGCGCCGATAAAACAGTTGTCTTCGATGATAGTCGGAGACGCCTGCAGAGGTTCAAGAACACCACCGATACCGACACCGCCGGATAGATGAACATTCTTGCCGATTTGCGCGCAGGAACCAACCGTGGCCCAGGTATCGACCATGGTGCCGCTGTCGACGTAGGCGCCGATGTTGACGTAGCTCGGCATCAGTACTACACCCGGGGCAACAAAAGCGCCTTTGCGCGCCATCGCTGGTGGCACAACGCGTACGCCGCTGGCGGCGTGTTGTTCGGCGCTAAGGCCGGAAAATTTGGAATCGACCTTGTCGTAATACTGAGTAGAACCGCCCGCCATGATTTCGTTGTCGCGAATGCGAAACGACAGCAGCACGGCTTTTTTTAACCATTCGTTAACTTGCCAGCCAGAGGCAGTCGGCTCGGCAACGCGTTGCTCACCCGAATCGAGTAAAGCGATTGCGGTATCAACAGCATTTTTCACCTCGGCATCAACATTCGCCGGGGTGATCTCAGCTCGATTTTCGAATGCCTGTTCGATAATTTGCTGAAGTTCTGACATGGGGTATCTCCTAAAGGGTCGATAATAATGAATTAATTCGATGCGCCGCTTCGACGCATTCTTCCAGCGATGCCACCAACGCCATGCGCACCCGGTTTTCACCCGGGTTGCCGTCGGCATTATTTCGCGACAGATACTGCCCCGGTAAAACGGTGACATTCTGCTCGGCGTAAAGTCGTCTGGCAAACTCGGTATCAGCTACCGGTGTTTTTGCCCACAGGTAGAAGCCGGCCTGGGGTTTCTGCGGCGCGAGTGTATCAGAAAGCAAGCTCAAAACCTGCTCAAATTTCACCCGGTAGAGCCGTCGGTTTTCGATGACATGATCTTCATCGGCCCAGGCTACAGCGCTCGCTGTCTGCGTTGCCGGCGGCATCGCGCAACCGTGATAGGTACGGTATAAAAGAAAGTTTCTGATGACCTGCGCATCACCGGCGACAAACCCCGAACGCAACCCGGGCAGGTTGGAGCGTTTCGACAGGCTGTGGAACACCAGGCAGCGATTGAAGTCATCGATGCCCATGCCCGCGGCAACTTCGAGTAGCCCCGGGGGCGGCTGTTTTTCGTCGAAGAAAATTTCCGAATAGCATTCGTCGCTCACGATCACGAAGTCGTGGCGCTGCGCGAGCTCGATCAAGCGTTGTTGATAGGCGATCGGCATCACCGCGCCGGTAGGGTTACCCGGATTGCACAGGTAGATCATCTGGCAGGCTTGCCATTGGGCATCGCTGATTTGATCAAGATCGGGCAGGTAGTTATTTTCTTCGAGGCAATTCAGGTAAACCGGTTCGGCGCCTGCAAGAATTGCGGCGCCTTCGTAAATTTGATAGAAGGGGTTGGGCATAAACATCGTTGCCCCTTTCCTGTTGCGGTCGATGACACACTGGGCAATGGCAAAGAGCGCCTCGCGGGTGCCATTCACTGGTAGGATATGCTTTTCAACGTCAATTAGACCGGAATTCAGTGCGAATCGACGGGTCAACCAGGCTGCAATCGATTCACGCAGTTCGATGCTGCCACGGGTGCTCGGGTAATTTGATAACTGGTGCATATGGGCGATCAAACTATCGATGACAAACCCCGGTGCCGGATGTTGAGGTTCACCCATAGAAAGGGCAATATGAGGCAGATTTTCGGGTGGGATAAGCCCGTTTTTCAATGCGGCCAGTTTTTCAAAAGGGTAGGGATGCAGGCGGGATAATTCGTTATTCATGGTTTTTCGCACCGAGGGCATTAGGCAGCATTGGTCAATTGGGCAATAGTATAGCGGCAGCGAGTCGGTTTTAAATCAACAACTGGTAAATTTATGATGAACGATGAATTCAGCGACAAAATAGTGCTTGTTAGCGCGGGTGGTTCTGGAATTGGTGCGGCGATTTCCGCGGCATTCATGCATAGTGGCGCGACCGTTCATATTTGTGATATCGATCAAGGCTTGCTCGATATTGCGTTAAGCGATGGCATCGCCGCTAGTGCGAGCCTCTGCGATGTGTCCAGCCCCGATCAGGTCGCGCAACTTTTAAGCGACGTCGAATCCCGCTACGGACGTCTAGACATACTGGTTAATAATGCCGGTATTGCCGGGCCTACCGCAGCGGTCGAAGACGTCGCCATCGAGGATTGGGATCGCACCATTCAGGTTGATTTGAGCGGGGCTTTTTATATGACCCGAAGCGCCGTACCGCTGCTGAAAAAAGCGGGTGCGGGTTCGATTATCAATATGTCTTCGGTGGCGGGCGTTTACGGCTACGAAGCCCGTTCCCCCTATGTTGCCGCAAAGTGGGCTCTGGTAGGTTTGACGAAGGGCTGGGCAATGGAGCTTGGCCGACACGGAATTCGGGTGAATGCGATTTGCCCGGGTTGTGTCGATGGGCCGCGGATCGAAGCGGTCATTGAGCGCGATGCGCTAACACGCGGGTCAACACCTGAGCAGGTGCGCGAAGTTTATCAACGGCAAAGTTCATTACGGCGTTTTATCAAAGCCGATGAAATAGCCAATATGGCGCTGTATCTGGCCTCAGAAGCGGGTTCGGGTATTTCGGGGCAGGCGATGGTGGTGGACGGAAATACCGAAGGAACGTCGAGTTAAGCCTGGGCTTTGCCGGTATTTTCAGCGGTGTTTATTGCACTGATTTAAGTCTTTACTGAAGGGATGAGCGATTTGAGAACTGCGTCCCGTTTCCGGTCGGCGGGAGGCCTATAATTACCTGCATACCCTCCAGTTAGATGATTGTGTGTTGACCCCATTAGTTTGATGGGGTTTTTTTTGCATCGGGCTAAATTGCTGTCAACCTTCGGACTTTGGCAGGCACATTGTTCGTAGACTACTTTGCAACTGCCAGGTCCTTATTCAGGCGATGGCGATATCACGCAGCTCGCTCGATTGCAGGGTTTTGCCTTCGCTACTGTAAGTTTTATGGCTTGACGGGTTGCCCAACCCGGTGAGGATGCCAATAGAGCGTCGAATTCGATCTTTGCCTTTATTGACCAGCAGGCTGTTCAACTGGATTGAATGTTGCAACTGTACCAGGCTTTGCACAAGTTTCTGATACAACTCGGCAATTTCGCCACGATCGTTATCACACCATGCCACGCATTTTTCGAATCCGTCGAAGTCTTCGCTGAAGCCGTAACTGGCAAGTAGCTGATGCCGTTGCAATTCCAGCACTTCGATATCGTCGACCGGTAACGTGGGTTCCGTCAAGGTACGGCTCAGCGTATCGATTTTATTCTCGGCGATAGCATTTTTGATATTGACCAGATACTCGTTGGCCGTGCTCATTTTTGCGGTATGCGCATTGAGTAGAACGACAAGCTTTTCACGGCAGTCTATCGGGTTCATGGCAGCAGACTCTCAATTTCGCTGAACTTTCTGGCGATAACTTCTGCATCGGGCTGATACTGACCATCGCTCAAAGCCTGCTTGATCGCGTCGACCTTTTCCGCGTTGACTTCGGGAACGTTTTTGATTTGCTCGCTGATTTGTAAAATGAGCGCAGAACCACTGAGTTCAACAATCCCGGAACCACCAGTCGAAGCTGAGTCCGACTGGCTCCCGGTGGCGCCACTATCGGCTTTTGACGTTGAATTAGCTTTGTTATCCGGTGTCGGAATATTTCCACGTAACCAGCTATTGGCATTAATTGCATCAGTCATTTGATGACCTCTATAAAAGTGTACCCGATGCCTGTATCGGCACTAACCGGGGAAAGTTAAACCTTAATGTTAAAAAACTTATTGCTAGATTCTTACCTGCACCTGCGAGTCGCCTGAAACAACCCCTTCGACGATCTTCTGCGACTGATTATTGCGCACCTTGACCAATTGTCCAAGGCTTGCAGATTGTAGCGCCTGGCCGCTCGATTTTATTTCTATACCTTTATACTTCAGT
>JBLHOA010000033.1:0-20422 GCA_047622345.1 Gammaproteobacteria bacterium
TTTGGTGGAGACGGCGGGAATCGAACCCGCGTCCGCAAGCCCTCTGCCATTGGCTCTACATGCTTATTCCGACTTTAATTTAACTACCTGCTACTCGCCGGACGGAGAAAACAGGCAGCTGTTTCGGTATTTGTTTAGTGCTTCGGCCCCGAACAAGCGTCCATCACGATTCTATGAGAGCGATGCCCGAATGTTCCCAATACCCGAGGGCGTAAAAGAACCTGGACGCATAGACACGGCTCCAGTCGGACAGCAATCTACTGGTGTTTAAGCAGCGAGTGCGTAGTTGTCGTCGTTGGCAACTATAATTTGCAGAAAAGTTAACGAGATATTCTACATTCTCGGCATGCACCTCAGGTTTCGCGACCCACGTCGAAGCCAAGTCGTCCCCAGGTGATCGGGATTATAGTGGTAAATGGAGAGGGATTGTTGGATTATCAAGCCTCATTTCGCACTTTATTTGATATGCCTCAATTTTCGGCCAATATTTCCACACTCTTTCAGGAAGCACCGCTACTAGATCGCATTGGCCTGGCCAAACGCGCGGGCTTTGACGGTATCGAAATTCAGTTCCCCTACGAGGTTGAGGCGGCTGCTTTGCACGACGCCCTCGAGCGCGCCGAATTGCCGCTGGTGTTGTTCAATCTGCCCGCGGGGGACTTGCTTGTCGGTGGGCCCGGTAACGCCGCAGTTGCGGGGCGGGAAGCGGAGTTTGCTGCTGCGATTGAATTGGCATATGAGTATTATCAGGTTTTAAAACCTATTAATATCAATATTTTATCGGGTAAAGTTAATGGGGATTCGCTTGGGGAGGACTGCCTGTCAGTATTCGCGAAAAACCTGCTTAAATGCCATAAGGCTTTTGAGTCCACGGGCATTCAACTGGTTGTCGAGGCGATTAATACGCAGGACCAACCCGGCTTTTTACTGTCGCGTTCGGCGCAGGCAGTTGCACTTATCAAGCGCCTCGATGCCATCGACCTTGGCTTTCAATACGACCTGTATCACATGGAATTGATGGAAGCGAATGCCAGCCTGAAAGACCCCGCAGTATTTTCAAAAATCAAACATTTTCAGTTTGCCGACGCGCCGGGGCGCCATCAGCCGGGCAGCGGTACTATCGACTTTCAATCTATTTTCAACTGGATCGATGCCTCGGGCTATCAGGGCTACGTGGGCGCCGAGTATTTTCCCACCGGGTTGACTGCCGATAGTCTGGGCTGGTTGCAGCGGACCTAGGACCAGCCGCTCGGGCTATTCAGTTAATACCTGATCGAGCACCCAGTTAGAAAAGTGGTGCACGGCAAACTCCGACGGGGCGAAGCGACCGGCCGGGCGATTAACCTGCTGGCCTAGTTGTTGTTCTGCACAAATGGCATTGTCTTCGGCGGTTGCCTGCTGAAAGCGCTCAAAATAAGGCGCGACCTTGTCTTTAAAGTCGTCGCGCTCGATCGTCGATTGGGGAAAACAAGCCCCGATTTCAAGTTCGGTTTGATCGACCGCTACCGGTTTAAAATTCAGCCACCACATACAATCCTGTGCGAACACCAGTTGCGTCGCCGGGTAGGCGAGGGTGAAGTAAGCACCTTTACGCGCAAACCCATCGAGTCCATCGATGTGCTCGAAGGGTTTGTCGTCGCCGACCATGGTCGCCACGCTGGTTTCGTCTTCAACCAACAACCCGGTCCAGCTGCCGTGGGTATCGTCGATGGGGCTTGATTGCTGCTGGCCCAGCGTGTCGCGGTGCACGCTGCCGGTGTGGTAAGCCTCCAGCGAATTTTCGGCGAGCAATTTCCAGTTCGCCTTGATACTGAAATTCAGCTGCCCGGCCAGGCGCATTGCGTCGCAGCGGTGGCTGGCAAACAGTTCCGGCAGGTTGCCGAGCTGTTGGCTAAGCGGAACTGGATTTGCCTGATAGTTAATAAAGATAAAACCATTCCAGCTTTGCAGTGGTAGTTCAATCAAGGGGAAATCGGCCTTGTCGAAATGTTTGATGGCATCCATATCGGGGGCGGCCATTAATTCACCGCTAAGTCGGTAGCTCCAGCGGTGGTAGGGGCAGACGATTCGTTTGCAACTGCCCGTTCCACTCAATAAGCGAACGCCACGATGGCGACAGCTGTTGGCGAAGGCTTTAATACTGGAGTCTCCATTGCGCATCAGGATAACCGGCCCGCCGACCGCGTCGACGCAACGATAATCGCCCGCCGCAGGCAATTGTTCGACACGACCAACGAATTGCCAGTGGCGTTGAAACACGCGTTCCATTTCTGCGCGGTAAAACGCCTCAGCGGTATAGCAATGCGGGGGCAGGGTGCTGGCCTCGCGCAAGGGTTTGCGCACGGGCTGATATTGGTCGGGGTTAAACAGATCGTCGTTCATTGGGGGAGTGTACTCGGAAGCTATTGCAGATTTCAAATGCAAGTATTATTCTCGACCGCCTTACTACCAACCCGAACAGGCTGATCTGTGCCCGAAAGTCTAAACCTTGCGACCGACCTCGACCAGCATCCGGTTGCCAGCCGCACTTCCATTGCCGGTCAGGTGCCGGTCATCGATATCGCCAGCCTGGTCGACGATGCCTCGGGCGAAGCGGCTGCAGCAACCGTTGCCGCGGTAGCCGAAGCCTGTCGCAGTTGGGGTTTCTTTCAGGTGGTCAACCACGGCATTGCCCCGGCGTTAATCGAGCGCGTATGGCAGCAAACCCGGTATGTGTTCGCCTTACCCGCAGCGCAAAAGCAGGCGATTATACGTAGCCGCGAAAACCCCTGGGGTTTTTACAATAACGAACTCACCAAAAACCAGCGCGACAAGAAAGAAGTGTTCGACTTCACCCGCGAGGGCGTCGACCCCATCTACCAGCAGTCGAACCGCTGGCCGGCAGAAGAAATTGAATTCAAATCGACGATGCAGGAGTACTTTGCCGCCTGTACGCGTTTGTCATTAACCCTGCTCGAAGGCTTCTGTGTCGGCCTGCAATTACCCGCCAAGTACATGCACGACGACTTTGCCAGCAACCACACCGGCTTTGTACGCTTGAATTATTACCCGGTGAGCGACCCGATGTCGGGGCAGGCCGAGGACCACCAGACGATTGCCGACCTCGGCGTTCATCACCATACCGATGCGGGCGTGCTCACCGTGTTGATGCAGGACGATGTTGGCGGGCTGCAGGTTTACCGCGATGGCTACTGGCACGACATTCCCCCAATCGACGGGGCGATGGTAATCAACACCGGCGACATGATGCAGGTATGGTCGAATGATCGTTATCAGGCGGCGATTCACCGCGTGCTGGCGATGGAAAACAAAGACCGCTACAGCATTCCGTTTTTCTTCAACCCGGCGGCCTCCGCCAACGTCAGCCCGCTACCGACAGTCATCCATGCAAACACCCCAGCGGCTTACCACGATATATCCTGGGCAGCTTTTCGCGGCAAACGCACCGATGGCGATTTTGCCGATTACGGCACCGAAGTTCAGATCGCGCAGTTTCGTAAATAGTCGGTAATCCAGTCAAGTTCAATTTCCCGATCAAATACCCGTATTGTCTCGCCTAGATGTGTTCACTGCGTCTTTTTGGAGAACCAAAGCGGGCATTAGATCCGGGTCCTAAAAATTCGGAGGATTATCGAAGTCGAGTTACAGAGATATATCGGCCAGCGCTCCGGTTACGGCATCTTTTGGGGAAACTGAAGCAGGCATTTGGGTCGAGATCTTAAAATCTGGTATTTAAATTTTGGCAATTTCAGCCAAACCGCTGTTTCGGTTGGAGCAGCCTCGCTTTTCCGTTATTATTTGCGCACTTTTCCCTCATACCCCTCGGCGATTTATATCCAGATGCTATGCCTTCCCGGTAGTCCCGCTCTATCCGAATTTAGACTTGAAAAACTACGCCAACAATTGATCGATGCCGGGGTGCCTGTCGAGCGCTTAAGCACCCGGTTCGTGCATTTAATTGATTGCGGCGATACGACGCTTGCCGAGTCGGATCTGGCTATTTTGCAAAACCTGTTGACCTACGGGCCGCATATGCCCGAAAGCCATCCGGTGGGTAGCGATTATTACGTTATTCCGCGACCGGGTACGATTTCGCCCTGGGCGAGTAAGGCAACCGATATTGCGCATCATTGCGGCTTGCATCAAATTCACCGGATTGAGCGCGGCATTCAATATAGTGTTGACGGTGGGCCCTTCGATGATGCGGTTCTTATCGCGTTAATTCACGACCGCATGGTCGATTCGGTTTATCGCGATCTCAACGACTGTGCTGCACTTTTTGAAAGCCACCAACCCCGCCCGCTGCACGAAATCGATTGCGCCACTGCGGGCAAGGCCGCGCTCGAGCAGGCCAATGTCGACCTTGGGCTCGCGCTGTCCGATGATGAAATCGATTACCTGCTTGATGCCTATACCAAATTAAACCGTAACCCCACCGACGTCGAATTGATGATGTTCGCGCAGGCCAACTCGGAACACTGCCGGCACAAGATATTCAATGCCGACTGGACCATCGACGGCGAAGAGCAGGACATCAGCCTGTTCAACATGATCAAAAACACCTACGCGCAGAATAGTGATGGCGTGCTCTCCGCCTATCACGATAATTCGGCGGTCATAGCCGGGCACGCCGGGCGCAAGTTTGCCCCGAACGCCGATCAGGCCGGGTATGCCTACGAAGATAGCCAGCTCGATATTTTGATGAAGGTCGAGACGCATAACCACCCGACCGCCATTTCGCCATTTCCAGGTGCGGCGACCGGTTCGGGGGGCGAAATCCGCGACGAAGGCGCCACCGGAATCGGCTCAAAACCGAAGGCCGGGTTGTGTGGTTTTTCAGTATCTAATCTGCGTATTCCGGGTTTCGAACAACCCTGGGAAGTCGACCACGGCAAGCCCGACCGCATCGCCTCCGCGCTCGACATTATGCTCGACGGACCAATCGGTGCGGCGTCGTTTAACAATGAATTCGGTCGTCCGAATACCTGCGGTTATTTCCGCAGCTACGAGCTGGCCGTCGATAGCGCTAACGGCAAGGAAGTTCGCGGTTACCACAAACCGATTATGGTCGCAGGCGGGGTCGGTACCATTCGCCGCGAACACGTCGACAAAAAAGACATTCCCGCCGGCGCCAATATTGTCGTGCTCGGTGGCCCGGCGATGCTCATTGGGCTAGGTGGCGGTGCCGCTTCGTCGATGGCTAGTGGCAGCCGCAGTGAAAACCTCGATTTTGCTTCGGTACAGCGCGGCAACCCTGAAATGGAACGGCGGGTGCAGGAAGTGATCGACCGTTGCTTTGCGCAAGGCGTTGATAACCCGATCATGTCGATTCACGATGTCGGCGCAGGTGGCCTGTCGAACGCGCTACCCGAGCTGGTTAACGATGCCGGGCGTGGTGCCTTTCTCGACCTGCGCAAGGTGCCCAACGACGAACCCGGCATGTCACCGATGGAAATCTGGTGCAACGAAAGTCAGGAACGCTATGTACTGGCCATCGGCGATGATCGGCTGCCCGCTTTTATCGACCTTTGTGAACGCGAGCGCTGCATTTATGCGGTGCTGGGCAAGGCCACCGAAGAACGCCAGTTGACCGTCAGCGACCCCCATTTTAATAATTATCCGGTCGACCTGCCATTAGAAGTATTACTCGGCAAGGTGCCGAAAATGCATCGCGATGTGGTGCATCAGGCTAACCCGCAAAAGCCGCTGGACTGCACCAACATTGTCGCCAGCGAAGCCTTATACCGCGTAATGCGCTTACCCGCGGTGGCGAATAAAACCTTTCTCATCAGCATCGGTGACCGTTCGGTCAGCGGGCTGGTGTCGCGCGACCAGATGGTCGGCCCCTGGCAAACCCCGGTGGCAGATGCCTCGGTGACGCTTACCGATTACGTCGGTTTCAGCGGCGAAGTGATGAGCATGGGTGAACGGACTCCGTTGGCCTTACTCGATTCTCCCGCTGCGGGTCGCATTGCCATCGGCGAAGCCTTGACCAATATGGGCTCGGCCTGGGTTGGCGATTTATCGCGCACGGTACTGTCGGCGAACTGGATGGCCGCAGCCGGGCACCCGGGTGAAGACGCCATACTTTTCGATACGGTAAAAGCTGTTGGCATGGAACTTTGCCCGGCGCTCGGTATTACCATACCGGTAGGTAAGGACTCATTATCGATGAAAACGCGTTGGCAGGATGACGCTGGCTATCACGCGGTCACCGCGCCCTTGTCGTTGATTATTTCGGCCTTTGCCCCGGTCGACGATGTGCGCAAGACAGTGACCCCCGATATCAAGCAATGCGCGGAAAGCTCGCAGTTGGTTTTGATCGATTTCGGTGCGCGCCAGAATCGAACCGGCGGCTCTGCGCTGGCGCAGGTGTACCTGCAAACCGGCGATGTCGGTCCGGACCTGGACGCGGTGCGTATGTTCAAACGTGGCTTTGCCGCCCTGCAAACTATGATCGAACGCGAATTGTTACTCGCTTATCACGACCGCTCCGATGGTGGTTTGATTACTTCTTTATGCGAAATGGCGTTTGCCGGGCGCAGCGGCATCCAGGTCGATCTGAAAAACCTGGGCGACGATGAGCTGGCGGTATTGTTTGCCGAGGAACTCGGTGTGGTCATGCAGGTGGCCGACTCCAGCCTTGCCGAAGTCGAAGAAATTATCGAGTCGGCCGGAATTTTAGAAATTTACCATCGCATCGGCCTGCCCCAGTTCAACGAGCGCGTCGAAGTGCGTTTTCAGGGAAAACCCTGCATCGACGAAGCGTTGGTCGACCTGCAATCGGCCTGGTCGGAAACCAGCCTGCACATGCAACGCCTGCGCGATAACCCGCATTGCGCGCAACAGGAATTCAGCCTCATTCAAAGCGAGCAGAAACCGAGTTTGTTTTCGGACTTGAGCTTCGACAGCAACGACGATATTTGTGCCTCGCTGAATTTGACAACAAGGCCGCGAATCGCCATTTTGCGCGAGGAAGGGGTCAACGGGCAGATCGAAATGGCCGCCGCTTTTGACCGCGCCGGCTTCGACAGTTTTGACGTGCACATGAGCGATATTCTTAGCGGTCGGATCAGTCTTAACGACTTTCAGGGCTTTGCCGCCTGCGGCGGGTTTTCCTACGGCGATGTACTCGGGGCAGGCGAAGGATGGTCGAAGTCAATCCTGTACAACCCGCGCGCCTTTGATGATTTTTCCGCTTTTTTCAACCGCGATGATAGCTTTGCACTTGGCATTTGCAACGGCTGCCAGATGATGTCGAACTTGAATCAGTTGATTCCGGGTGCCAGTCACTGGCCTCGCTTTGTGCGCAACAAATCGGAACAGTTCGAAGCGCGTGTGGCGATGGTCGAAGTGTTGCAATCCAGTTCACTCTTCCTGCAGGGCATGGCCGGGTCGTTGATGCCGGTGGTGGTTGCACACGGCGAAGGCCGGATCGAAACCCGGGACAGTTCGGCTGAGGCATTACTCAAGCAGCGCCTTGCCTGCCTGCGCTATATCGATGCCGACGGACAGCCCAGCGAGATGTATCCGTTGAACCCGAATGGTTCGGCGCTGGGGCTGAATGGGTTCAGCAATGACGACGGCCGCTTTACCATCATGATGCCGCACCCCGAACGTATTTTCCGCAGTGTGCAGAATTCCTGGCACCCACCGGAATGGGGCGAATACAGCCCGTGGATGCGTATTTTCCGCAACGCGCGCAAGTGGCTGGCGTAAGTTGAGCGCTGACCATCGCATTCGCCTCTCGGCCGATGTCGGTGGTACCTTCACCGATGTGGTACTCGATACCGCCGATGGTTTCGTCACCAGCAAAGTCGCCACCACCCTGCAGCACCCCGAACAGGGGATACTGGAGGGCATCAACATTGTGCTGCAAAAAGCCGCGCTGGGCCCGGCCGATGTCGAGGCCTTCATTCACGGGACTACCTTAGCAACCAACGCACTGATCGAACGCAAGGGCGCGCGCACCGCGCTGATTACCACCGAGGGTTTTCGCGACAGTCTCGAAATTGCCTACGAGAGTCGCTACGACCAGTACGACCTGTCGATTCAGAAACCCGAAGTGCTGGTGCCGCGCTATTTACGCTTCACTGTTTATGAACGCGTCGACGTCAATGGCCGTGTGCTACGCGAACTCGATATCGCCTCGGTAGAGCGCATTGTCCCCTTGCTGCGCGAACATAGCGTCGAGGCTGTCGCCATCGGCTTGTTGCACAGCTATGCCAACCCGGCCCACGAACAACGCGTCGCTCAAGTTTTACGTGATGCCGGCATCACCATGGAAATCAGCCTGTCCAGCGAGGTTTGTGCCGAGGTGCGTGAATACGAACGTTTCATGACGACCGCCTGCAATGCCTACATACAGCCGTTGATGGCGAGCTATCTACGCGCGCTGCAATCGTCGATGGCCGAGCAGGGTTATCATTGCCCGATGTATTTAATGACCTCGGGTGGGTCGATGACGCAACTTGACTCAGCCATTCGATTCCCCATCCGCCTGGTCGAGTCCGGCCCCAGCGGCGGCGCGGTGTTGGCCAGCCGCATTGCGGCGCAACTGGGCGAAGCAAAACTACTTTCGTTCGATATGGGCGGTACCACCGCAAAAATATGCCTCATCGATGACTTCAAGCCCGGCACTGCACGAAATTTTGAAATTGCGCGCAGTGCCCGCTTTCAAAAGGGCAGTGGCATGCCGGTGCGCATTCCGGTGGTGGAAATGATCGAAATTGGCGCCGGTGGCGGTTCAATTGCGCATGTCGACAGCCTTGGACGATTATCGATCGGGCCGCAAAGCGCGGGCTCGTTGCCGGGTCCGGCCTGTTATCAAAAAGGCGGTGGTCAGGTGACCGTTACCGACGCCGATTTGATTCTCGGCAAGCTGGACCCTGACAGCTTTGCCGAGGGACGCATGCCGTTGTCGGCTGCGCTGGCAAATGATGCCATTGAAAATCACCTACAATCGAAACTGGGTTTAACAACGCTCGAAGCCGCCGCCGGGATTGCTGAAATGGTCGAAGAAAACATGGCCAATGCGGCGCGCATCCACAGCGTTGAGCACGGGGCTAATCTGGCCGACTATTCGATGATCGCCTTCGGTGGCGCCGGTCCGCTCCATGCCTTGCGTCTTGCGCAGAAATTGAATATCAATCGCGTCATTGTGCCGGCCAATTCGAGCGTCGGTTCGGCAATCGGTTTTCTGTGGGCTCCGCTCGCCTTTGAACTGGTAAAAAGTTTTTATACGACCACGCATCAGTTTGATTTCGGACGCGTTAATTCACTGCTTGATTCGATGCGCGTGGAAGCGAGCGAAGTTGTACAACCGGGCGAGCCTGATGAAGCCTTGCAGGTCCGCCACTCGGCGTTTATGCGCTATGCGGGGCAGGGGCATGAAATTGAAGTGAATCTGCCCGAGCTGCCGTTAGACGTCGACAGCTGTTCGATTATTCAGGGCAGTTATGAAACACAGTATCGCCGTCTGTTCGGTCGGGCCATCCCCGATCGCGATATCGAGATTCTGTCCTGGGCCGTAGTCGTCTCGGTGCCTCAGCAAGGGTCCCCGTCGACTTCGCCAAAGCCATCAACAGCGAAGGCCGTCGACGAGCACAGCGTCAGCAGTGACGAGCTACGTAGCGCATATTGTGCCCAACTGAAAACAATGATCGATTACCCGGTTTTTCATCGCGACCGGCTCGTCCCTGGCAATGTATTTAACGGTCCGGCGCTGGTCGTCGAAGCACAAACGACCACTATTCTTGGCGCCTGTTACCGTGCCGCGGTTGATGGACAGCTTAACCTGGTGATTGATAAGGTACCGGCATGAGTGAATTAAGCGATATCGACCGGCAGATTATCTGGAACCGGCTGCTCGCCATCGTCGAGGAACAGGCACAGACCCTGATGCGCACCGCGTTCAACCCGATCGTGCGCGAATCGGGCGATCTGTCTACCGGGCTGTTTGATTTGCGCGGGCGCATGATCGCGCAGGCGGTTACCGGCACCCCCGGGCACGTCAATACGATGGCCGAGTCGGTGTCCCATTTTCTGCAGCATTACGCGCTAGCTGAAATGTTGCCGGATGATATTTACGTGACCAACGACCCCTGGAAGGCGGCGGGGCATTTGAATGATTTCATGCTGGTGCGACCCTGTTTTCATCAGGGTAAATTGATTGGCTTCACTTCCTGTACCAGCCATCTGGCGGATATCGGCGGGCTCGGCTATGGCCCCGATGCCAGCGACGTGCTCGACGAAGGCCTCTATATTCCGATTTTAAAGCTGGTCGATGCCGGCGAATTGAATCAAACATTTATCGCCATTTTAAAAGCGAATTCGCGGGTTCCGATTGAGGTCGAAGGCGATATCTATGCCCTGATTGCCTGCGCCGAACGCGGCAGCGAACGATTGTCCCAATGCATGGGTGATTTTGGCCTTACCGATATCAATGACTTTTCCGACTACATCATCGAAACATCGCGCCGCAGTTGCGAAGAAAAAATTCGCAGCCTGCCCGAGGGCGAGTTCAGCAGCAGCATGCGTATCGATGGTTATGATGAACCGCTCGACCTGGTCGCAAGTATGATCATTAAAGACGGCTTCGTCGAAATTGACTTCGCGGGCAGCAGCGGGATGTCGCCTTACGGCATAAACTGCCCGTTAAACTACGCCAGCGCCTATACCTGTTTTGCCCTAAAATGCGCGATTGCGCCGGACGTACCGAATAATCACGGTTCCCTGCTGCAATGGAAAATCACCGCGCCCGAGGGCAGCATCGTCAACGCGCAGTTTCCGGCGCCGGTGGCGATGCGCCATGTCGTCGGCCAGTTGCTACCCGATGTCGCCTTTGGTTGTTTGCATCAGGCCATTCCCGATGTTGTCCCCGCCGAAGGAACCTGTTGTTTATGGGATTTGCCGCTGCGTGCGGGCTATTCGGTTGGCGCGGGCAGTACGCCTTTCGCCAGCGAACTGGTGCACAACGGTGGTACCGGCGCGCGTCCCCACAGCGACGGCCTGTCGGCCACTGCTTACCCCAGCGGAGTGATGGGTTCGCTGGTTGAGATTACCGAAACGGTTGCGCCTTTAATCCTGTGGCGACGCGAGTTTCGACAGGACTCGGCCGGTGCCGGTCAATATCGGGGCGGGCTGGGGCAGGTGATCGAATTGTCGCATCGTGAAGGCGCTGATATGTCGCTGTTTGCCGCGCTTGATCGCATCGAACACCCGGCCCGCGGGCGCTGCGGCGGTGAAAATGGTGCTACCGGGTCGTTGCAGTTATCCAGTGGACCTTATTTACGCGCCAAGGGCCAACAGATTATTCCCGGCGGGCAAACGCTGACCGTGCTCACCCCGGGGGGTGCCGGTTTTGGCGATGTGACACAGCGCGATCCGGCTCAAATTACCCAGGACCTGCGGGATGAGTTGATCAGCGTGGATAGTGCGGTGAGACAATACGGCGTGGTCGTCGGCAGCGATGGCAGGGTCGACCCTACCGTCTCTATAACCTCCATTACCGGGCAAATTAAGCAGACGCAGGAGAACACTTCGTGATCAAGGCAAACTCTAATATCGAATCGATGGCGGCCTACGCGCTGCCCGATATCAGCACCCCTGAGGGCGTCCCGCCAATAATTCTGGCGCAAAATGAGCATGTCTATCCACCTTCGTTAAAAGTACAACAAGCGATTGCCGCGGCGGTGGTCGACGGTAATCTTTACCCCGACGCCGACTGGTGTGCACTGCGTGCGGTGATTGCCAAGGAACACAGCATTGACCCCGACCGTATTCTTTGCGGCTCGGGTTCGATGGAATTGATGTTGTTTTTGTCGCTGGCCTACCTGTCGGCAAAAGATCGCATCCTGATCAGCGAATACGGCTACCTTTTTATGCGTACGCTGGCGAAAATGACGGCGGCGACCATCGACATCGCCGCCGAACCCGATTATCGCGTCGACGTCGATTTAATGCTGGCACAGGTTCGCGACGACACCCGCCTGGTGTTTGTGGTTAATCCGGGAAACCCGACCGGTACTGTCATTGCCAATGACGACATCCGGCGGCTGCGCGCGGCGCTCGACGACGACATTATTTTACTGATCGATGAAGCCTACGCCGAGTATGTGGACCCGGCCTTTAATACACCTTTGTTTGATCTGGTAGAGCAGGGCAATACGGTGATCACACGAACTTTTTCCAAAATTTACGGCCTTGCCGGAATGCGTGTGGGTTGGGGTTATTTCCCCGATGCGATTCGCGACAATATGCGTAAGATGCTCAACCCGAACAATGTTTCTTTGTTGTCACAGGTAGCCGCGCAGACGGCGATGGAAGACCACGCAGCGATGCTCGATGCGCATCGGCAGATTGCCGAGCAACGCGATGTTTTGAGCATGGGTCTTGCCGAACTTGGCATTAAAGCCATTCCCAGCCAGACCAGTTTTGTGCTCGCCGATTTCGAAGACCCGCAGCATGCCGATTCGGCTTTTAAATTTTTACGCGCCGCGGGAATTGTCGTGCGCCCGATGGGCGGCTATGGGTTACCGGGTTGCTTGCGCATTACCGTTGGCAAGGCGGAGCATATGCAGCAAACCATCGCAACACTGAAGCAATGGCAGGAGCAGTGAAGTGAGCCAACAAACCTTTAATCTGGGTGGTAGTCACTTAACCAACTCGCGTTTGCATCGCATCGGCATGATCGTGCCTGCATCCAATACCAATGCCGAGCCCGATAGCCTGATGCTGTCGCCCCCGGGGCTGACGCTGCATTTCACACGTAGCGGCGGTTACGATATTAATGCCATCCCCGATTCTGATGAAATGCGTCGATATGTGCGCCAGGACCTCGACCAGCAAATCAAATTGCTCAGCGATTCTCGCGTCGACCTGATTGCCTACGCCTGCACCTCGGCGACTCTGTCCGAAGGGCCTGAGTTTGACCGCCAATTCTGCGCCGAGCTCAGTGAAAAATCGGGTTGCCCGGCGGTCACAACCGCGGGTGCGATAATCGAGGCGATTAAGAGCCTGGGAGCCGAGCGGGTCGCCTTTACCTCGCCATACGTGAAGGCGCTGGCCGCTGAGTCGGTCGCTTTTATCGAGCAATGCGATATCGAAGTGGTCAGGCAACATGGCTTTGACACGGAGCTTAGCAGCCTGCAGCAAAATGCATTGACCCCGGCCGACGCCTACCGCATGGGCATTGAAACGGATCACCCTGACGCGCAATTGTTGGTTATTTCCTGCACCGACTATCGTGCGCTGGAAGCGGTTCCGGCGCTGGAAAAGGCGCTCAACAAGCC
The DNA here is from genome assembly GCA_047622345.1 of Gammaproteobacteria bacterium. Taxonomy (GTDB): domain Bacteria; phylum Pseudomonadota; class Gammaproteobacteria. The sequence goes on from JBLHOA010000033.1 coordinate 13,293, forward strand.
GGTAATCACTAGTAATTCGGCGTTGATGTATTGTTGCCTGCAACGATTAAATCTCGATTGTGGCGCGCTATCGGCTGGTGGGCGATTGTTTCGTGATAAAAAAGTGAGAAGTTTGAACTAGTCTTGGCTAATCGAGTCCATGTTAACTTAAGTCTGGATTAACCAGATCGGTCTCATCGAATTTGGCAATAATTATAAATTGCAGGGGTTTACAGCAGGCATGATTAAGATAAAGAAGCGTTGGGAATTACCCGAGTCCGAAGTGACGCCCGAATCGATTTACCTTAAGCGTCGCGATTTCATCAAAACCGGAGCCGCCGGAGCCGCGATGATGCTTGGCCCCTGGTCAAATTCGATCGCGTCACTGCCGATAGGCGACTATCAGAAAGCTGGCGTTACCATCGACGAGGAATTAACCCCCGAAGAAGACGCAACCCAATACAATAACTTCTACGAATTCGGCACCGACAAGGGCGATCCCTACAAACGCGCGCAGAAATTCAATACCGATGACTGGAAAATTGAAGTGACCGGTGAATGCGGCAAACCCGGGGTTTATGCGCTGGAAGATCTGGTCAAACCGTTTCCGGTCGAAGAGCGAATTTACCGACTGCGCTGCGTCGAAGCCTGGTCGATGGTCATTCCCTGGCTGGGTGTGCCGATGGCGTCGATTTTGAAATCACTGGAACCGAATTCGAAGGCAAAGTACGTTGCCATGCGCACGCTGCATGACCCGCGCAATATGCCCGGGCAGAATCGCTCGATTCTGCAATGGCCGTATCGCGAAGGTTTGACCATCGAAGAAGCGATGAACCCGTTAACGCTGCTCGCGGTCGGCATGTACGGCAAGACCATGCCGAATCAAAACGGTGCCCCGATACGGCTGGTGGTGCCCTGGAAATACGGTTTCAAGAGCATCAAGTCGATCGTCAAAATCGAATTTACCGAAGAACAACCGCAAACTTCCTGGAATATGTTTTCCGATAGTGAGTATGGTTTTTATTCGAATGTTAACCCCAGGGTCGATCACCCACGCTGGTCGCAGGGTAAGGAGCGGCGCATCGGTGATATTTTCCGCCGTGATACCTTGATGTTCAATGGCTATGAGGAAGAGGTCGGTCACCTGTACAAAGGGCTCGATCTGGTTACCAATTTTTAACATGCCGATCAAACAGGCGTTAAAATCGGTCTACGCCAAGCCTGTTCTTTTCCTGCTCTGCCAGATTCCCTTTCTGGGTCTGCTGTGGGCGGCGTTTAGCGGAAACCTCGGCGTAAACCCGATCGAAACGCTGACCTTCGAAACCGGCGATTGGACCCTGCGCATGCTATTGATCACCCTTGCGGTGAGTCCCTTGTGTCAGTGGACCAGGCAGGTGGGTTTAATGCGTTTCCGACGCATGCTCGGGCTCTATACTTTCTTCTACGGTATGTGCCATTTTTCCATCTGGTTTATTGCCGATCATTCCTTCGACTTTATCGGCATGTTCGAAGACATTGTCAAACGGCCTTATATTACGCTGGGTTTCAGCGCCTTGATGTTGATGCTGCCGCTGGCGATTACGTCCAACCAGTGGATGATCCGGCGCCTGGGGCGCAAGTGGAAGACCTTACATAAACTGATTTACCTGATTATTATTCTCGGTGTTTTGCATTATCTCTGGCTGGTCAAGGCCGACTATATCGAACCGATAATTTATGCCGTAATCGCCGCGATATTGCTGCTCCATCGAATGGAGGGATTAAAGCGGTTTTTGAATCGATCCAGTCGCATGGCAGGGACTAAATAGCAGTATCGAAGATGGGTTTTTTGTCATCGACACCGCTGAGCGCAAATTGTGTTTTCAAGATTCGTTAATCGGCTGAAAAAAATTCACAAACTACCGTATACTCCTGTCTGAAGAATCAAAAATAAGGTTCTTATTAGAGGGTATTCCCATCGGTAGTTCGAACAACCAGATTCCCTTACTCAAGGTGAACAATCTTGCTGTAGATTTTATGCTGCACGGCAGTCCTGTGCCTGCGCTTAAAGGGGTTTCGTTCCAGGTCGACCCCGGTGAAACCGTTGCCCTGGTGGGCGAATCGGGCTCTGGAAAGTCGGTAACTTCGCAGGCAATTATGGGGATACTGCCACAGTCGGCGGTGATCAATAGTGGTGAAATTCTGTTTGACGACCCGAACAGCGAGCAGGTTATCGATATCGCGCAGATTGATCCAAATAGCCGGCAAATGCGTGGCATTCGCGGCGGCAGTATTTCGATTGTTTTTCAGGAGCCGATGACTTCCTTATCGCCCGTGCACACCATCGGCGACCAGGTCAGTGAGGCGCTTTTCCTGCATCGTGATGCGAGCCGGGCCGAAGGCTTGAAACTGACCGAAACGACGCTCGCTCAAGTCGGGTTTCCCAACCCTGCGCGAGCAATGACAATGTATCCCTTCGAATTATCCGGAGGGCTGCGCCAACGTGCGATGATTGCGATGGCGATAATTTCGCGGCCGGTGTTGTTGATCGCCGACGAACCGACGACTGCGCTGGATGTTACCATTCAGGCTCGAATACTTAAGCTCTTCAACGAGTTGAAGGCCGAGTTAGGTATGGCCTTGTTATTGATTACGCATGACCTCGGGGTGGTGGCAAACATGGCCGAGCAGGTCGTGGTGATGTATCACGGGGAAGTGATGGAAAGCGGTTCTTTGCAGACTTTATTTCGCCAACCGCAGCATGACTATTTGAAAGCATTGATGCGCGCGGTGCCAAGGTTCGACCTTGAACCGGGCAAGCGCCTGGTTTCGGTGCGTGATATCGAAACCAAACCGGGGGGACTGGTCGCCCGGCGGCAGCAAAAAGCCTTGCCCACTGACCTCGCTGCGCATTTGCGCGTTGATACGGTTAGTAAAAGCTATACCTTGAGCCGGAGCAGCCTGCTCAGTTCCGAAAATGTCGAATTGAAAGCGGTCGATCGGGTGTCGTTTGAAATTGCCCGCGGCGAATGCTTTGGTCTGGTCGGTGAGAGTGGTTGCGGTAAGACCACGCTGAGTAAAATAATCATGCATGCGATTACCTCCGATGAAGGGAGTGTTTTTTATAACAAGGGTGATGGTCATGGCGACATCGATGTCGCCGCCTTGAAGGGAAGCGAGCTGCAGCAGTTTCGACAGAATATGCAGTTTATTTTTCAGGATCCTTATAGCGCATTGAATCCGCGCATGACCATTTTTGATATTCTGCGCGAACCGCTGGTGATCCATAAACTGGGTGATATCGATTATCAACGCGAAATGGCCAGTGAACTGATGCGACTGGTTGGTCTCGACCCGCGGTTCCTGAATCGCTACCCGCACAGCTTTTCCGGTGGGCAGCGGCAGCGCATCGGCATAGCGCGAGCGTTGGCCCTGCAACCCGATCTGATTGTTTGTGATGAGCCGGTTTCGGCGCTCGATGTATCTATCCAGGCTCAGGTGTTGAACCTGTTAAAAGACTTGCAGCAGGAATTAGGGCTGACCTATTTATTCATTTCGCATAATCTGGCGGTCATTCATTACATTGCCAATCGAATTGCGGTGATGTGCCAGGGGCAAATTGTGGAAATGGCGCCCCGGGATATATTATTTGCCAATCCGGTTCACCCTTATACAAGGGCGTTGTTGTTGGCGGTTCCACACCCGGAACTCGACCAGCCGCTCGATTTTTCTGCGATTACCGGGGCCAACACTTCGATTCCAGCAAGCTGGCCTTTTCCCTTTGCACCGGATGCCGAAAGGGGCTCTGAGTTCGTATCCCTGGGCGACGAGCATTATGTTCGCCTGGTTCAGGGAGCATCAGCCGCCGATATTGCCGCATGAAATTAAGTTACTGCCTCACCGCCTTTCTGGCCCTGTTTATCAGCACTTCTTCGGCGGTCGCGCTCAGCCTGGTGGAAACACCGTCGCTGGCGGAACGGGTGGCCGCCGGCAAGTTACCTCCGGTTGGCGAGCGCTTGCCGCAGCAAATGAAAATTGTGCCGTTAACTGGTGATCAGCAAAACGGCGAGCACGGTGGCCAGCTGCGCATGTTGATGGCCAAGCAAAAGGATATTCGCCAGATCATCATTTACGGCTACGCGCGGTTGATCGGCTACGACCGTGATTTGAATCTTCAGGCTGATTTGCTGGAAAGTTACAGCGTGTTTGAGAACCGGGTTTTTACCCTGCATTTGCGCAAAGGGCACAAGTGGTCTGATGGGCATCCCTTCACCAGCGAAGATTTTCGCTACTACTGGGAAGACGACGCCAATAACCCCGAACTTTCCAAAGGCGGCCCGCCGAAAGAGTTGAGGATCGATGGTGAACTACCGAAGGTCGAGTTTCCCGATGCCTATACGGTGCGATATAGCTGGTCCAGTCCGAACCCCTATTTTCTACCGGCGCTGGCGGGGCCGCGACCGTTATACATTTACAAGCCCGCGCATTATCTGCGCCAATTCCATGCGCGCTATCAAAGCAGCGAGACCATTGATGCACTGATCGAGAAATACGATAAGCGCAACTGGATGGGCGTTCATATCGACCGAGACCGTCCCTACAAGGCAACCAACCCCGATCTACCCAGCTTGCAACCCTGGGTGAATTCAACCTATCCACCGGCGGATCGTTTCATCTTTGACCGCAACGCTTTTTATCATCGCGTTGATAGCAATGGCCGGCAACTACCCTATATTGACCAGATCGTGGTGAATACGGCGTCGGGAAAGCTGATTCCGGCGAAAACCGGCGCCAACGAAACGGACCTGCAGGCGCGCTATTTACGCATGGATAATTACACCTTCCTGCGCGCGGCGGCCAAACAACATGGCTTTGACGTGCGTCTCTGGCAAACCTCCAAAGGGGCGCATATCGCGCTTTATCCCAATCTGAATACGCAGGATTTGAGCTATCGCGCGTTGTTGCAGGACGTCCGTTTCCGGCACGCTTTGTCGCATTCGATTAATCGCCACGAAATCAACCAGGTGGTTTATTTCGGGCTGGTATCGGAAAGCAACAATACCGTGCTCAAGGAAAGCCCGTTATACAAAAAAAAGTATCAAACCGACTCCATCGAATTTGACCTGGCAAAGGCCAATCGACTGCTCGATGAGCTGGGCCTTAACAAGCGCGATGATCGTGGGGTGCGTTTGATGGCTGACGGACGGCCGTTGGAAATACTGGTGCAGACCGCCGGCGAGAGCACCGAGCAAACCGATGTGCTCGAGTTGATTCATGACAGCTGGTTACAGGCCGGAATCAAGCTGTACAGTATTCCGTCGACGCGCGAAGTATTTCGTAATCGAATTTTCTCCGGCGATGCCATTATGTCGATCTGGTCGGGGCTGGCGAATGGCATCCCGGGCATTAATTCGATTCCCAGTGAGCTCGCGCCGACTTCTAAATATCAGTATCAGTGGCCGCAGTGGGGTAGCTACTACGAATCCGGTGGCCGCAGCGGGGAAGCGCCTGAATTAACGGCTGCGATTGAACTGGTCGAGATGACACGGCAGTGGCGCGCGGCGCAAACCTCGGAATTTCGCGAAAAAATATGGCACCGCATGCTCGATATTAATCGCCAGCAAATGTTTACCATCGGTATCGTCAACCGGGTACCGCACCCGGTAGTGGTGAATAAATACCTGCGCAATGTCCCCGAACATGGGTTTTATGACATTACCCCGGGCGCTTATTTCGGAATATATAAACCCGATACCTTCTGGTTCGAGCAGGAACGTCGCTAGTGTTGCCCTATATCATTCGCCGCATACTGACCATGATACCGACCCTGCTGGTGATCAGCATGCTGGTGTTTGTCATTATCCAGCTGCCCCCGGGTGATTATCTGGAAAGCCATATTGCCGAATTGCAAAGTCAGGGCGAGTCGGTTGATGAACAGAAGATTCAGTTCCTGCGTGAAGCCTACGGACTTGATAAGCCGATGGTTCAGCAGTACTGGTACTGGTTAACCGGGATGCTACAAGGGGACTTCGGCTATTCCTTTGAGTACAACCTGCCGGTTACCGAGGTCGTTGGCGATCGTCTGTTTTTGACCGTGTTGATTTCGGTTATCACCATTTTGTTTACCTGGCTGATCGCTTTTCCGATCGGTATTTACTCGGCCACGCACCAATATAGCTGGGGTGATTACGGCTTGTCTTTTCTCGGTTTTATCGGCCTGGCCACGCCCAATTTTCTACTGGCACTGGTTATTCTATATTTTGCCAATGTTTATTTTGGCACCAGCATCGGTGGTTTGATGGACCCCGAGTATATCGACGCCGACTGGAGTATGGATAAGTTTATGTCGGTACTAGAGCACCTGTGGATTCCGGTGGTGGTAATTGGTACCTCGGGCACCGCGGGGATGATCCGACGCCTACGCGCCAACTTGCTCGATGAATTGCAAAAGCAATATGTCGTAACCGGGCGGGCCAAAGGCTTACCCCCGGGAAAACTGTTAGTAAAGTACCCGCTACGAATCTCGATGAACTTTTTTGTTGCTGATATTGGCAATCTGTTACCGACGGTTATTTCGGGAGCTGAAATTGTTGCCGTGGTTATGTCGCTACCCACGACCGGACCGATTCTACTGTCGGCCTTGCAAAGTCAGGACATGTATCTGGCGGGATCGTTTCTCATGTTCCTCGCCTTGCTCACCGTGGTCGGGGTACTCGTCTCCGATATCGCGTTGGCCTGGCTTGACCCTCGCATCCGCATGGGTGGGGGGCAGACCAGGTGAGCGTTCAGCATTACGTTTCCGAGAAGCCTTTTGATGCCAAATCGATAGAAGCATTAACCCCGGCGCAGGAAAAGTATTATCTGGCATCACAGTGGAAGTTGATGTGGTGGAAATTGAAGCGGCATCGTCTGGCGGTTATCTGTGGGGTCATTCTTGCGCTTAATTACGCCACCATCATGGTCAGCGAAGTGATCGCGCCTTACGACCTGCACACGCGCAATAGCGATTACATTTATTCACCTCCGCAGGATATCCATTTATTTCACCAGGGTGAATTCATCGGTCCCTTTGTCTATGGGCGCGACTATGTCCTTGATATGGATCTGCTGAAGCGTAACTACCCGGAACGCAAAGACGATGTGCAACCGCTGCGATTTTTCTGCGCAGGTGA
>JBLHOA010000034.1:0-20194 GCA_047622345.1 Gammaproteobacteria bacterium
CGCTTCATGGGGTACTTTAAGAAAATCGGCGTCGAACTCACCGGTAATAGCCACCGGGTATTCGACCAGGGCGGTCACTTCATCGAGTAGCGTGGGTTCAATAGCCGCGGTTGCCGGAATGGCAGCTGCTGCCTGCTCGACCAGATCCACGATGCGCTTTCGTCGCTGATCGAAACCGGGGATGATCATGCCCTTATCGAGCAGAGCCTGTTCGTAGTCGCCGGCCTGTTTAAGCGCGATACTTTGCGGTGCATGGAATCGATGCCCGTAAGTCAAATTCGATGATTTCACTCCCAGTATCGTGGCGTCGATGACTTCATCGCCAATCATCATCACCAGCCATTTAACCGGGCGCACAAATTCGTCATCACGATCACCCCAACGCATTCGTTTTGGAATGGGTAAATTTGACAGCGCATCGACGAGCACGCCGGGTAACAATGAAGACAGCTGCTTTCCGGGTTCGTTTTTAGAAAAATAAAGCCAGCTACCCTTTTCGCTTTCGCGCTGTTCAAGCTGATCAAGCTCAACTCCACAGGAACGGGCGAAACCGAGTGCCGCTTTGGACGGATTACCTTCTTTATCGTAGGCAGCCTCCAGCGCCGGTCCGCGTTTATCAATCAACTGATCGGGTTGTAATAACGGGATGTCGCGCAACAATACGGCCAGCCGCCGGGGGGTCGCGAATAATTCAACCGACGCCGGAGACAGTCCATCGCGCTGCAGATCCTTGACGATTAAATCCCCAAGGCTTTGAGACAGTTTCTGCAAAGCCTTCGGCGGTAGTTCTTCACAACCGATTTCAATTAAGCAATCGTTACGCATTTTTCTTCCCCTGTTTTAATAGCGGAAAGCCGAGCGCTTCTCGAGATTCAAAATAGGCCTCGGCAACCGCTCTGGACAGGGTTCGTATTCTTAGAATGAAACGTTGCCGCTCGGTCACCGAAATGGCGTGCCGGGCGTCGAGCAAATTAAAGGTGTGCGATGCCTTCATCACCTGCTCATAGGCGGGCAGCGGCAGTTTCGCTTCGATCAGTGTCTGGCATTGCTTTTCACAAACATCGAACCAGTTGAACATTGCCCCGGTGTCGGCCAGTTCAAAATTATAAGTCGATTGCTCTATTTCATTTTGAAGATAGATATCACCATAGCTCACTTCGCCCGCGCTGCTGCGACTCCAGACCAGGTCGTAAATACTGTCGACCCCTTGCATATACATCGCCAGGCGTTCGATACCGTAGGTAATTTCACCCGATACCGGCCGGCATTCCAGCCCCCCGACCTGTTGAAAATAGGTGAACTGGGTGACTTCCATGCCGTTGATCCAGACTTCCCAGCCCAAACCCCAGGCACCAAGCGTGGGAGACTCCCAATTGTCTTCGACGAAGCGGATGTCGTGTTCGAGCATATCGAAACCAAGTGCAACCAGTGATTCGAGGTAAAGTTCCTGAAAATTATCGGGGGATGGCTTTAACAGTACCTGAAACTGAAAGTAATGCTGTAAACGATTCGGGTTTTCACCATAGCGACCGTCGGTCGGTCGGCGACTGGGTTGCACATAGGCTGCACGCCAGGGCTCGGGACCAATCGCACGGATAAAAGTAGCCGGATGAAATGTACCTGCGCCAACTTCCATATCCAGCGGCTGCATAATGACACAGCCCTGATCGGACCAGAATTGCTGCAGAGCCTGGATCATTCCCTGGAAAGTACTTAAATCAGATGACGCGAGTTTACTCATTAATCTTTAACTGGATAAAAAGGGCGTGATTATAACCAACTGCGATTCTTTCGACATTCATTTTCCTTAATATTGTGTTCCCCTGCGTTCTAAGTGATCATGTCACCATCTTTTTAAATTAACGAAATCTATGCTGTTTTCGCTTAGGCAATGGTCCGCCTGCCTCAAACAATACCTGCTAATGAGCCTTTTCCTGTCCAGTCCCGATCGACTCCCGGCTCGAGGGCAGTACATTCCATTAACATTTTTGGCTTATTTTTTAACCGGTTTATTACTGGTCGATGAACAGCGCGGTTACCTGAGCATATGTGCACAAATCGTGTACGAGCAGCTATTGCTGTTCATCATCGTCTGGAGCGGCCTTAAACTGAGCGGATATTTATCTCGACTTCAGCAGAGTTATTCCGCCCTGCTCGGCGTCAACCTGATCATCAGTCTGGCCACCATAGCGATATTTCATCTGACCGACAGCACAGATCCCGGAAACGGGTTTGTCACTGTCACCCTGCTGGTTATTTTCTGGAACCTGGCGGTTCTTTCTTTACTATTCAAGCGCAGCTTCGAAATTTCGACTCCGGCGGCGGCGATGGTCGCGTTCAGCTTTTTTATGTTTTACCAATTTTCCGTTTTCTGGGTGATGTAATGAAAATATATTTGCTCGGAATTTGCGGCACCTTTATGGCGGGCATTGCCATGCTCGCCAGGGAGATGGAAATTGAGGTTGAAGGCTCCGACGCCAACGTATACCCACCGATGAGTACGCAGTTGGCCGATACCGGCATCACAATTCATCAAGGTTATGACGCCGCTAGTCTGCCCAATGATTGCGACATGTTTATCGTCGGCAATGCCATCAGTCGCGGAAACCCTCAGTTCGAGGCCATACTCGATAAGGGCCTGCCTTATCGCTCGGCACCCCAGTGGCTTTACGAACAAGTTCTGCAATCGCGCTGGGTACTGGCTGTGGCTGGTACGCATGGAAAAACCACCACCAGCAGCATGCTCGCCTGGATTCTGCAATACGCGGGTTTAAACCCCGGATATCTGATCGGCGGCATAGGTCGAAATTTCTCGCAATCCGCCAAACTCGGCGACAGCCCTTTTTTCGTCATCGAGGCCGATGAATATGACTCGGCCTTATTCGACAAGCGTTCCAAATTTGTGCACTACCACCCGCGAACACTGATATTGAACAATCTTGAATTCGATCACGCCGACATTTTCGACGACCTGGATGCGATAAAACGTCAATTTCATCATCTCGTGCGGGCATTGCCGCGCAGTGCCTTAATCGTCAATAACGACGATGATGAAGCGCTGCTTAGCGTTTTGGAGATGGGCTGCTGGAGCGAAAAAACCGGATTTTCGACGCAAACCGAAGCAGCCGATTTCAGCTTGCTGCCCGGGCGGATAATTCGCGATCGCAAATCGAGCAGCCAATACCAGCTGCAATTATCGCAGGCGGGTCAATTCAATGCCTTGAATGCCCTCGCAGCCATTCTCGCCGCCCGACATGCCGGAGTCACCATCGAAACCTCCATCGAAGCGCTCGCCGGGTTCAAGGGTGTGAAGCGTCGCCAGGAAATCATTGCCGATATAAACGGGGTTCGAATCATTGATGATTTTGCCCACCACCCGACCGCAATCGCGGCAACATTGGGGGCTCTGAAAGATGAACCCGATGGGCGATTGGTCGCCGTTCTGGACATTCGCTCAAATACCATGAAAATGGGCGTTCATGCAGATCTTCTTGGCAATGCGTTAAAGTCTGCCGATCGGGTTTATCTCTGTGATAATCCGGGACTGGATTGGGACATCCAGAAAACCGTTGTTTCAAATGATGTTGAAGTGATAGTAAAAGCGGATAGCGATCAGATAATCGAGGATTTACTGGACTACTGCCAGCCTCGGGATCAAATCGTTATTATGAGCAATGGAGGCTTCGATAACATACACCAACGCCTGATACAGGCAATGCAAACTCTAAAAAATTAATGTCCGAAAATTCGCAACGTCCAACCAAAATTGCCAAGTACGAGATAAAACGTCGTATCGGACGCGGTTCAATGGGTGTCGTTTACGAAGCATTCGATCCCTTTGTGCAACGTACAGTTGCAATCAAGGTGGCCCACTCCCCCGAAGATATGACTCCGGCGCTCGAAAAGAAGCTGCGTGAAGCTTTTTTTGCCGAAGTCTATAGCGCTGGCAAAATGCACCATCCTTCGGTGGTCAGTGTCTACGATGCCGGGCAGGAAAATGATCTGAACTACATCGTAATGGAATTTGTGGACGGCGTAACCTTGCAGGACTATGTGGTCGGCAATAAGACGCTCAGTCCGAATCAGGTAGTCGATGTTATCTACCAGTGCGCCAAGGGGCTCGACTATGTTCACCGTGAAGGCATCATTCACCGCGACCTGAAGCCCGGCAATATCATGCTCAGCAATGAAGGCCAGGTAAAAATCATGGATTTCAGCATCGCCCATGTCGACGTTGGCCAGGACAACCACAATACCGAAGTTCAGGGGTCACCAATGTACATGCCCCCCGAACAATTATCCGAAGAAAAACGATTAGTCGCCCAGTCTGATATTTACTCGCTCGGCGCCGTGATGTACGCATTACTGGCGCGAAAAACACCCTATAAAGCGGGTAGTCTGGAGTCTTTGATTTACAAGATCAGCAATCTCGAGCCTGAACCCATTGCCGAAATAAACCCCGAGGTGCCGCAACACATTATCGATATCGTCGAGAAGGCGATGGATAAAATAATTTACCATCGCTACGACTCGGCCCACTTACTCGCCCAGGATCTGAGCCAGGCCTTTGGCCGCCTGCGCAATATCGGTGAACGCATCGACATGCAGGAAAAGTGGAAGACGCTGCGTTTTCTCGCCTTTTTTAAAGATTTCAGCGACGACCAGATTACCGAAGTTGTTAACGCCAGCGAATGGAAAGAATTCAGCAAAGGCGAAGTTATCGTAAGCGAGGGTGAGCAGGAAACCGCCTTTTACATCATTGCCAAAGGTGGGGTCGATGTGGTGAAGAAGCGACAAACAGTCGGCACCATGAAACAGGGTGACTGCTTTGGTGAAATCGCGTTTCTTACCCAGCGCCCGCGATACGCAACCATCAAGGCAAGAACGGATGTATCGCTCATGTCGGTGAGTACGTCACTGATGGATCAGGCGTCAACCGAAACCCAGCTTCAGTATTATCGGATTTTCCTCGAAAATCTGATCAGCCGACTTTCGCAGGCGACCGATAAGCTGGTCGAGGCCGATATAACTACCTCATCATTTAAATAACCGGACAGCATCGACTGTGACTCGTAAAAACAAGACCAAAATGAAAACAATTACCATCGCAATGACCGGGGCTTCGGGGGCCGACTACACCCTTCGTCTGATGGAATGCTGCTTGAAAAGCGATGTTCACATTCAGTTTGTGACTTCCACACCCGGACAGATTGTCATCGGTATGGAGACCGATCTAAAACTGACCGGTAATCCGCAAAAAATGCAGGGTCAGCTGGCCGAGTATTTTAAGGTCGATAAAGCCCGTATTAGCGTCTACGCCAAAGACCAATGGACCGCCCCGATCGCCAGCGGTTCCTCGGTTGCGGATGCCATGGTAGTTTGTCCCTGTACCATGGGCAGCCTGGCTTCGATCGCTATGGGGACCAGTGACAACCTGATTCATCGGGCCGCCGACGTCATTATCAAAGAGCGGAAAACATTGATTCTGGTTCCCCGGGAAACACCTTTTTCCAGTCTGCACCTGGAAAATATGCTCAAATTATCGCGCGCGGGTGTTGTTATCCTGCCGCCTAATCCGGGGTTTTATCAAGGGGTCAAAACGGTTGCCGATCTGGTCGATTTTGTTGTTGCTCGAATCCTTGACCAGCTTGAAATCAACAATGATATTTCGCCGCGTTGGAGCGAGGACTAATTTAGCATGATGAAAGCCTATGGCTGATATGCCTCTATTTCCACTGAAAACCGTATTACTGCCCGGTAATCGGCTCAGTTTGAAAATTTTTGAATCCAGGTACGTCGACATGATTGCCGCCTGCATGCGCGATCTGTCCCCATTCGGCGTGGTGATGATCTATAAAGGCGAAGAAACACAAACCGATACTGATATCTATTCAGTGGGCACTACTGCCACCATCTGTGACTGGGAACATCGTGCCGACGGCCTGCTTGGAATTACCATTATCGGTGGCGAACGCTTTGATATATTATCGACTCATACCGAAGCCGATGGCCTGACCCGCGCGCAGATCAAAATACTCGTGGATAGTACCGGTGAAGAAATTCCGGAGCAGTTTTTCTACCTGCAGGAACTCCTCGATAACATCATTGCTCAGGCGGGGCTCGCACAGGAACCCAGCGCAGGTTTTTCTCAGACCCTGTACCGATTGATATATCTGCTGCCTCTGGATGCTAACCTCAAACAACGACTGCTTGAAATTCAGGAGTCCAACGACCGTGCCGTCATTCTTCACGCCGAATTGATCCGGCTCGGGATTATTCAGTATGTCAAACCCGGTTCAGACGACCCGCAATGGGGTTCCAATTCATGATTTGCGGGCGTAAAGTAAAACACAATCCAATAATTAATATGAGGCTTTCAATATGATCAATACTGTAAAAATTGCCGCCCTGCTTTTTCTAATGGCGACTGCTGCGCAAGCAGCCGAACTCTCAGGCGTCCATATCGACGAACAGATAAAACTTGAGAATAATCAGACACTGGTGCTGAATGGCGCCGGATTGCGGGAAAAATTCTGGGTTGATGTTTATGTAGGTTCGTTATATCTGGAAAAGAAGACCGATAATGTTGCCGAAATTTTATCGTCGCCGGGAAGCTGGCGCATACAACTCGACTTTGTCTATAAAGAAGTCGCCCAGGAAAAACTACTCGACGCCTGGCGCGAGGGTTTCGAAAAAAACCAGTCTAAAGAAACTCTCGAACAAATATCCAGCCAGGTCGAGCAATTTTATGGCTACTTTGACAGCAGTGTTAAAGCAAAGGAACAGTACATCCTCGACTACCTTCCCGGAACCGGCGTCAAGGTTCAGAAAAATCAGCAAGTGGTCGGCATCATCAGCGGCGAGCTGTTCAAAAATGCCGTGCTCGAAATCTGGCTCGGTAACTCTCCTGCCGACAAAGACCTGAAACGCGGCATGTTAGGAATGTAGGGCTCGCGCCTAAAGGCTTGCAAATACCTTCGCCGCGGTATCGATGGTTTGTTGAATTTCGGCTTCGCCGTGCGCCGAACTGACAAACCCGGCCTCAAAGGCCGAGGGCGCGAAGTTAACGCCGTTGCTCAGCATGCCGTGGAAGAAGCGCTTGAAACGTTCACCATCACAGCGACTGACATCGGCCATCCTGGTCACCACATCCTGATCGGTAAAAAACAAACCGAACATTGCGCCGACCTGATTGCTGGTAAAATCGATATCATTTGCGACTGCGGCGGCTTTTAATCCGCTGAGCAAACTTTCGGTGGTCGATGTCAATCCTTCAAAAAAGCCCGGGCGCGAAATAATTTCCAGATTTTTTAAACCCGCTGCCATCGCGACCGGATTACCGGCCAGCGTACCCGCCTGATAAACCGGACCAACCGGGGCGATGTGATTCATAATCGCTTTCTTCCCGCCAAAAGCACCGACCGGCATGCCGCCACCGATTACCTTACCCAAAGTGGTCAAGTCGGGAACAATCCCATAGCGTTGCTGGGCACCACCCAGGCCGACTCTAAATCCGGTCATCACTTCATCAAAAATCAACAGCGAACCACTTTGATCGCAGCAATCCCTGATCGCCTGCAGAAAACCATCCCACGGAGGCACACAGTTCATGTTTCCGGCAACCGGCTCCACAATAATACAGGCGACCTGCTCACCAACCTCGGCCATCAACTGGCGCAACTGCTCGATATTATTGTATTCCAGCGTCAGCGTGTTTTCGGCGAGCGCCGCGGGCACACCAGGTGAATTGGGCACGCCCAGGGTCAATGCTCCCGACCCCGCTTTGACCAGCAGCGAATCCGCATGCCCGTGATAACAACCTTCGAACTTGACGATTTTATCGCGCCCGGTATAGCCCCTGGCGAGTCGGATAGCGCTCATCGTCGCCTCCGTTCCGGAACAGGTCATGCGGATCAGGTCGATATTCGGCATTAGTTGACAGATTTTCTCGGCGAGCAACACTTCCAGCTCGGTGGGGGCACCAAAACTCAAGCCTTTGGCTACCGCCTGCGTGACCGCGTCAATAATTTCAGCGTTCGCATGCCCGCAGATCATCGGACCCCAGGAACCGACATAATCGATGTATCTATTGCCATCGACGTCGATCAAATAAGCCCCTTCGGCGCGATCGATAAATATCGGCGTGCCGCCAACCCCGTTAAATGCGCGCACCGGCGAATTGACACCACCCGGGATAACGGCATTGGCCGCAGCAAACAAACTTTCGGATTTACTCATAATCTAAACCTAAAAAGTAACCGGTCCAGCCGCGGCTGGAATAATTAAAGGTAACTCTGATCAATTTAATGACCACCCCGACTAATCGGGAGCGGCGAATTGTAAACGTTTCTTAACCAGCAGAATAAGCACTAAAACCGGGATACCCATAATCGCGGTAATTAAAAAGAAGTTCTGATACCCGATACTGTCCACCATCGAGCCCGAGTAGCCACCCAGAACCTTGGGAAGCAGCGTCATCAGCGAACTGAAAATAGCGTACTGCATTGCGGTAAACGAAACATTGGTCAGACTCGACAGGAAGGCCACGAATGCAGCACTGGCAATGCCTGCCGACAAGTTGTCCGCCGAAATGACAATATAGAGCCAGAAAACGTCGTTACCGATTCCCGCCATCAGCATAAACAGCAGGTTGGTGAGCGCAGCGAGTACGCCCCCGAGCAGTAAAATCCGGATTACGCCGTAACGGATGGACAGAATACCGCCGACAAAACCACCCGCCAGCGTCATCAAAAGTCCGTAAGTTTTAACCACTGTGGCAATCTGGGATTTGCTAAATCCCATGTCCTGGTAGAACAAATTCGCGATGACACCGAGGACGATATCGGAAATTCGATAAAGACCGATCAATGCCAGAAGCAACCAGGCCAATGACCAGCCGTAGCGATCAAAAAAATCGGCAATCGGCATCACATAGGTTTTCTCAACCAGCGAATACTGCACTACTCCAGCCTTGACCAGCATCATTGCCACGCCGGTAGACGCCGTTATCGCCGCTAGTAATCGCATCATTTCCACCAACACAGCGGCCAATACCGGATTCGAGAAATCATTTCCTAATTGGGTTTTCAGCTCGCTTACCCAATCGCTGGAAAAATAAAATATTCCAATAAATGCTGCGATTGATGCGATAAAAATTACTGCAAAGCGCAGATAATCCTGATTATTTTGCAATGCGCGTTGGGACGATGAGGAATCGGGTTCGTCGATGCTAAGCGTAGTGATGATACCAATCAGCATGGCCAACGCCATCAGCTGATAGGTCGACTGCCAGGCGCTAAACAGGTAATCGCTGTTACTGGTGCCGAACCAGTCGGCCAGATAAAGTGACCCGGCGCCAGCGAGCAGCATGCCGATGCGGTAGCCGGCAATATACCCGGCCGATAACATAGCCTGTAAATCAACCGATGCCGATTCGATTCGATAGGCATCGATGACGATGTCTTGCGTCGCCGCCGAAAATCCTAATAACACTGCCGCTATCGCCATCCAAAGTAGACTGCTATCACCGGCCTGCGGGTCGATCGAGGCGATCATTAAAATGGCCAGCGCAATCATCAGCTGAGCGCAAAGCATCCAGCTACGGCGGCGTCCGAGTCTGGCGGCAAGCCATGGCAAAGGCAGTTGATCGACCAGTGGCGCCCAGACAAATTTGAACGAATAACCCAGGGCCGCCCAACTGAAATAGGTAACCGCAGAGCGTTCAACTCCGGCCTCGCGTAACCATAGCCCTAAGGAGGAAAAAATCAGCAGCAACGGGAGCCCAGCCGAAAACCCCAGCAATACCATGACCATAACCCGCCGGCTAAATATCAGCCGAATCGTCGCTGTCCAGCCCTTTGTGCCGCTATTCACCCTGACTAAATCTCGAAATCGTAATCCATGATCAACGGGGCATGGTCAGAAAAGCGCTGATCACGGTATATCCTGGCGCGTTGAATTTTATCCTTGAGCCCCGGCGTCACAATCTGGTAATCAATGCGCCAACCGACATTTTTGTCCCAGGACTGACCTCGATTTGACCACCAGGTATACTGCTCTTCGCGCTGATCGACCACGCGAAAGGCATCGACAAAACCGACCCGGTCAAACAGATCGGTCAGCCAGGCACGCTCCTCGGGCAAAAAACCGGAATTTTTCTGATTGGGCCGCCAGTTTTTTAAATCAATATTCTGATGCGCGATATTCCAGTCACCACAAATGATGAACTCACGACGTTTGCGGCGCAGCGACTGCAAATGCAACATAAAACTATCCATAAACCGCCATTTGGATTCCTGCCGATGATCCCCCGACGACCCCGATGGCGCGTAGAGAGAAATTACCGACAGGTTTTTATAACGGTATTCCAGGTAGCGCCCCTCGTTATCGAATTCCGACTCGCCGAAGCCGCGCACAATTTTGTCGGGCTGATGGCGGCTATAGATTGCGGTTCCGGCATAGCCCTTTTTCAGCGCATCGTGAAAACTGACAACGTAATTTTTCGGATGGAAAAGCGGGTCACTGAGTTGATCAGCCTGTGCTTTGGTTTCCTGGACGCAGATAAAATCGGCACGCTGCTTCGACATCCATTCAAAAAAGCCTTTACGCGATGCCGCGCGGATGCCATTGGTATTAATTGAAATCACTCGCATTTGATTCTGCTTTCATTCACAAAATTTGTCGATATCATACAGCACTAATGCCAGCTTGACGCCCGCGGGCGCCGATAAATTAACGAGTCACCTATGCATGTCTACCAAACCCGTTTTGTCGAATACTGCCTGCAACGCAAGGCATTGAAATTCGGCGAATTTACCCTCAAGTCGGGGCGCATCAGTCCCTATTTCTTTAATGCCGGAATATTTAACACCGGTGCCGACCTCGCCGCGCTGGCAGGCTTCTATGCCGAGGCTATCGAACAGGCTGAGGTTGAATTCGACCTGTTATTCGGCCCCGCTTACAAGGGTATTCCGCTTGCCGCGATTACTGCAAGCGCCTTATATCAGCAATATAACCGGGATATCCCCTACGCCTTTGACCGCAAGGAAGCCAAGGATCACGGCGAAGGCGGCACTATTGTCGGTGCCGAAATTAATGGCCGGGTGATGATTATCGACGACGTAATAACCGCGGGCACCGCCATTCGGCAATCGATGAAACTCATCGAATCATTCGGTGCGAAGGTTTGTGCAGTGACCGTCGCGCTCGACCGGCAAGAGAAAGGCCAGGGTGAACGTTCGGCTATTCAGGAACTCGAGCAGTCGGGGGTCACGGTTATTTCCATTATAAGGCTGGAGCACATCCTCGAATATCTACGCGCCAGTGGTAATCAGCAGCAACTTGCCGATGTCGAAGCTTATCGCGAAGAATACGGCATCGACTGAACTCGACCGAATTAAGCGGGTCTATCATTACTATCTACTGATAACCGGGAATTGTAATTAAAGCGCTCTTACTAACTGCCAGTTTGCTGTCTACGCCGGTATTCGCGGCCGAACCGATCACCGTCAATAGCAGCGATGTGCAAACCGCTGTTGTCGAGTTGTACACCTCTGAAGGCTGCAGCAGCTGCCCGCCCGCCGATAAATGGCTAGCGCGGCTGGGCAAATCTGCCAATGGATCTGCTAATAAAACTGGCGACAAGGAAATCGATGTACTGGCATTGGCGTTCCATGTGGACTATTGGGATTACATCGGATGGAAAGATCGTTTCGGCAGCCCGGCCTATACCAGTCGTCAGCGTTTGCTCGGCGCGAATAATTCGCAACGCACCATTTATACGCCAGAATTTTTCGTCAACGGCATCGAAGCCAGGGGTAGCAATACCATTCTCGATAAAATTCAATCATCAAACCAGCAGCGTACCCGTATCAATCTCAAATTGACCGTGTCAAAAGTCGATAACCAGCTGTTATTGCATGTTGCATCGATGCCCGACCCGACCGCCAATGAGCGCTTGCACCATCGCTACTTCGTTTATGAAAACAATTTATCCACCGACGTCAAACGCGGCGAAAATTCGGGCGAGCTGCTGAAGCACCAGCAGGTGGTCAGATATATGAGTCCAGCGCAGAGTTTAAAGCCTCAAAATAGCCACCAAATTAAAATCAGCCCGGATTGGAATCCGCAAAACGTCGGCGTTGCGGTTCTGGTCACTGCCCCCGGCAATGCCCAATATGTGCAGGCCGTCCATACCAAGGTGGCCAGTTTGCTCAGTAACTAACGGTCTTAATGACAGCAATACATGAAATTTGTGGTCAAATATTCTATGATGCAGAATAACTCCCTAAGCTAGGCGCCTGCATACTAGGAGAGTTCTGAATAATAAAATATTGATGAATATCTATAATCGATTAAAATTGCGCCACAAAATTGCTCTAAGCGGGCTATTGCTTGGCTGTCTGTCGGTCCAGGCATCTGCAGGCGCATTGTATAAATGGGTCGATGACGATGGCCAGGTTCGTTATAGCGATCGCATGCCCCCCGAACAAAAGAAAAAACAGCATCAGCAACTGAATTCCCAAGGCGTTGTCCTGTCGACCAGTAAGGAAAAGGTCGTTCGTTCCGAAGAATCGCTGGCCGCCGAAGCCGAAGCCAAACGAAAGCAGGAAGAACAGGAAAAAGAAGAAGCGGCGATTCGTGAAGCCCAGTACAATAAAGACCAGGTATTATTACTCACGTTCAGCTCGGAAGAGGAACTCACTAACGTGCGCGACAACCGCATCGAAGTAATCGACTCGGTGGTTCGCCTGATTCAGAAAAGCATTTCCACCAATGAAGAGCAACTGGCCGAATTACAGGCCAGCGCCGAGCTGAATTACACCTCGCAGGGAAATCCTGTGCCGGGTGGATTAGCTCAGAAAATCGAGCATTTTGAACGCAAAATCGAAAGTCGGCACGCCCAGATGGGCGTCAAAATTGCCGAAAAAGGGAAAATTAATCAACAATTCGCAATCGATCGCGCGCGCTTTCGCGAACTGAAAGCTCAGTAAGTTATTCTACTGATTTAATCAGTGTGCCTACGCCGCTATCGGTGAGCAATTCGAGCAACACTGAATGTCGAACCCGGCCATCGATGATATGGCTGGTTTTCACCCCGGCATTTACCGCATTCAGCGCGCAACGTATTTTGGGTAACATACCGCCATGGATAATTCCCTTATCGATTAATCCTGCCGCCTCTATAGCATTTAACCCGGTTAATAACTGACCGCCCGGATCCAATACCCCTGGCGTATTCGTTAACAGCAAAAGCTTTTCGGCACCGAGCACAGCGGCCAGTTCACCGGCAACCAGATCGGCATTGATATTGTAAGACTTGCCATCTTTACCAACCCCAATCGGTGCAATCACCGGAATAAAATCGTCGTCGTCGAGCATCGCAACTACCGCGGGATCGATCGATTCCACTTCACCAACCTGACCCAGGTCGTACCCTGGAGCGTCGTCATTACCCAGCTTCATCTTGCGCGCAGTGATCATTCCTCCGTCTTTGCCGGTCAAACCCACCGCGCGACCGCCATGGCGGTTGATCAACGACACAATCTGTTTATTGACCAGCCCGCCGAGTACCATTTCAACGACATCCATAGTTTCGTTATCGGTCACCCGCATACCTTCGATGAAGCGACTCTCCTTGCCAATCTGCTCGAGCAGTTTACCGATCTGCGGCCCACCACCGTGCACAATAACCGGATTCACACCGACCTGCTTGAGCAGCACGATGTCTTGCGCAAAACTGCTTTTCAGCGTTTCATCAACCATCGCGTTGCCGCCGAACTTGATCACCACCGTTTTTTGATCGAGCGCCTGAATATAAGGCAGTGCTTCAATCAGAATTTCGGCTACGCTACTTTTTTTTACAGTCATTATTTCTTCCAATCATTATTCCGCGCGAACAGGGACATTCTTCGACACTAGATTTATTATTATTGATCGCTAAATCGCTGCGCAATCAAATCGATAAGCTGTTTTGCAATTTCACTTTTGTCGGCCATCGCAATCGTTTGCTGCCCACCCTGCCAGTAAACCTCAAGTTGATTAAAATCCACTTCGAAGCCGCTGCCTTCACCTACTTTATTGGCCGCAATCATATCCAGTTTTTTGCGCAGCAGTTTTTCCCGGGCATATTTTTCAACATCATCGGTTTCAGCCGCAAAACCAACACAAAAAGGGGCCTGCTCCGCGCTACTGACTTCGGCCAGTATGTCAGGGTTAGGCAACAGATTAAGTGTCAGTGGATCGTCTGATTTTTTTATTTTCCGGGTGACTGTTTTGGCTACGCGATAATCAGCTACCGCCGCGCAGGCGATAAATATATCGCTCGAACCGGCAAGCTGCATTACCGCTTCATACATATCCTGCGCGCTGCTTACCGCCACTAACTCGACCGACGCTGGCGCCGCGATAGAAACGGGCCCACTGACCAGGGTCACATCGGCACCGGCCTTTTTTGCGGCAGCTGCCAGGGCATAACCCATCTTGCCCGAACTGCGATTACTGATGTAGCGCACCGGGTCGATCGCTTCACGAGTGGGGCCCGCAGTAATCAATATTTTCACACCTTTCAATTTTCCCGGAGCGAAACAGTCGATTATATTATCCAGCAATTGGGCGGGCTCCAGCATACGGCCGGGCCCGATATCGCCACAGGCCTGTTCGCCATCGGCCGGGCCCCAGATTAAAATATTCCGACTCGCCAGGGTGGCTAAATTATCAACCGTTGCCGCATTGGCAAACATTTGCTGGTTCATCGCCGGGGCCACGGCAACCGGCTGTTTGCAGGCAAGACACAGGGTGAGCAGCAAATTGTCGGAATATCCCGCACTCATTTTTCCGAGAAAATCGGCAGATGCCGGTGCTATCAACATTAAATCGCACCATCGGGCCAATTCGATATGATCCATCGCCGAATCGGCCTCAGCATCAAATATATCGATATAGACGCGATGCCCGCTAAGCGCCTGATAGGTCAAGGGTTGCACGAATTGTTGCGCCGATGCCGTCATCACCACGCGTACCTCTGCACCCGCCTTGATCAGCAGTCGCACCAGCTCAGCGGCTTTGTAGGCAGCGATGCCGCCAGTGATACCGATGAGTATTTTTTTATTGATCAAATTAGTCATTTCATCTATTTTAGCCTAAGTGCTAGACAGGTAAAGGAATACCCATGGCAATTAGTGATTGGCCCCTGGCCGAAAGACCCCGAGAAAAGCTCATCCAACGCGGCGCAACCGCGCTTTCCGACGCCGAGCTACTGGCAATTTTCATCCGCACCGGCACTCCCGGACATACCGCGGTCGATATTGCACGCCAGCTACTTGAGCGATTTGGCAGCTTACGCGCGATCTTGTCAGCAAGCGACCAGGAGTTTTGCCGCCAACACGGCCTTGGAAAGGCCAAGTATGTACAGATTCAGGCGGCGCTGGAAATGGCCAACCGCAACCTCGCCGAATGCCTGCAACGCGAAGACTGCCTGACCAACCCGAGCGAAACCCGACGCTATATCTGTTCCCGGCTGCGCAATTACAGCCACGAAGTGTTCGCCTGCCTGATGCTTGACAATCGCAACCGTGTGATCGCATTTCGTGAAATGTTTCGCGGCACCATCGATGGGGCCAGCGTCTATCCGCGCGAAGTGGTCAAGCAGGCGCTTGCCGATAATGCCGCAGCGGTCATCTTTGCACACAATCATCCGTCCGGAGTATGCGAGCCAAGCCAGGCCGACATCCGAATTACCGAACGCCTGAAAAAAGCCCTCGCCCTGGTCGATATACGGGTGCTCGACCATGTCATCGTGGGCGACAGTGTCACCTGTTTTTCGGAACAGGGGTTATTGTGATCGGGGATTGCACTGACCAGAAATTATGTCGAAACCCACGACTGCGCCAGTATTGCGCTAACCCGCTACTTCAGGGTTCTGTTCATACCAGCCAGCCAGCAGATCGCCCGACATCGGCTTGCTGATGTAGTAACCCTGCACGTAGTCGCAACCCATCTCTTTTAGCAGATCATAGGTTTCGGCCGTTTCGACGCCTTCGGCGATTACCTTCATGTCCAGCGTATGGGCAAGCTCGATGGTGGCCTTGACGATCAGCTTATCGTCGTCGTTACTGATAATGTCGCGCACAAAAGATTGATCGATTTTCAGTTTCTCCACCGGCATTTCTTTCAGATAGGTCAGTGAGGCCTGGCCGGTACCGAAGTCATCGACCGACAAAGACATACCCATCACCCCAAGCTGCGCCAACACATCGATAACCGCTTCGGGGTCTTGCATGATCCGGCTTTCGGTGATTTCAATCACGATTTGTCCCGGCTTAATCCGGTATTGCTGCAAAATCTTTTCGAGTCGACCGGGCAGTAGTCGATCGTGCAAGTCGATCATCGACAAATTAATGCCGAGCACCAGGGTTTTTATATCGCTGTCCTTGATAAAACGGCAGGCAGTCTCGAAAATCCAGTTACTCAGTGGCCTGATCATGTGGTTCTGCTCGGCCAGTTGAATTGTCCGCTCGATTGGCACCGGATGCTTCAATGGGTCTTTCCAGCGCAATAACACTTCACAGTATCCGGTTTCATGCGTTTTCATGTCGACCACGGGTTGAAAAACCAGCATCAGCTCTTCCCGCTCGATCGCCTGACGTAACGACTGGATAAGCGTAAAACCAGTGCTATCAGGCAAACTGTCATCCCCACGGTAAAAGCTTATCGGCCACTCACTCTGGCCTGATTCGAGTAAGGCCGCGCTGGCGTGCTGATAAAGCAGATCGGCATCGACGCTGTGATCGGGATAAATCGCTACCCCGAACCGGACCTGTAGCAAAATTTCACGGCCATGCTCGTGATAGGGATCGGTAATAGCCGCAAACAGTTTTTCCACCAACGATGTCAGCTGATTCTGCGCCTGAACCTCCATAAGCACTGCAAACAGACGGCTATCGAAGCGCGAGACATTATCGGTTTCACGCAGCGCCGCCAATAACCGTTCGGCAACCTGCTTTAATATCGCATCGACGATGTATTGGCCGTGATGCTCGGCTATATTGTCGATCTCATCTAATTTAATTAAGACCAGAGCGTATTTGCGTGCATTACGTTTACCTTCGAGCGTGGCCTGCAACAAGCGATCTTCAAACAGTACCCGGTTGTTCAAGCCGGTTAGCGGATCACGGCGAGCCAGCTTCTGCATGGCATTAAAATATTCAACCAGTACCTTCAGGCCCGGGCTGATTTTTCGACCATGGTTTGATGGCGTCTGCGGCAGGCTGCTAATGCTGACACGCATTTTTTCGGCGAGATTTTGTAACGGTAGAATAATTTGAAAGTGGAAGGCGAGGATCGCCATTAACGCCATAATCGATAACACTATCGCGGCGAAGACGACCTGTGAGCGATATATTTCCCAGAATAATAATGGTTGATGGAGCAGATTAAGCTGGCCGAATTCCATACCCTGCTTCGCGATAGCAACTTTTACCCGTTCCGTCGAAGCTTTATTTTTTACCGGCTCATTAAATTCTATCGCTGGAAGTACCTTTTCATTTCGATGCAACAGGCGCCCGCTTAAGCGCGTTAATTCATCGATAAAACTAAAGTAATCCATACTGACAATCAAAGCCCCCGGCTTGCCAGCTACCGACAGTGGCCCCACGATTTCGATCAAAGCGAATTCATTTTTCCGACAGCTTGAAATGGTCGGCAACTTTCCCTCGGGAAATTGGGCCGTCGTCAAGGCAGGCGCATCGATGCAGCTCATTCGGCGGGTCGATTCCAGACTATCGAAGACCACTACAGTAACCGCCTGAACTTGCGTATTACGCTGTCGATAGTCCCATAAAAACTGATGGTAGGATTGACCATCGTCGGCCGACTCAATCAGCGATCTGAGCGAATTAAACTGCGACAACAACCACTGCCGTTGGCGTTGCTGCAAATGTGAAACCTGGCCCAGAGTCGTTTGCTGCAAGCTTTGCGCGAGGCGTTCATTTTGACTATTCAGCAGCAGCATTAACGAACTGCACCAAAGCAGGAACATTAGAAACGACAGGCCGGTTATAAGCGCAATATTGAACGATGAAATACTAATTTTCATAACATCGAGAAATACGTTTATTCGATATTCTGAACTTGCTCGCGCATTTGTTCGATCAGCACTTTGAGGTCTACGGCAAGTTGAGTAGTATCGCTATCCTGCGACTTGGAGCCCAGGGTATTTGCCTCACGGTTCAATTCCTGCATGAGAAAGTCGAGCCTGCGGCCAACCGCTTCATCGCGATCGAGGACATTTAATACTTCGGTAATATGGGTATCGAGCCGATCCAGTTCTTCGTCGACATCGAGCTTTTGCGCGAGCATAACCAACTCCTGCTCCAATCGGCTCTCATTCGCCAATTCCCGCCATTGTTGCAGTTTTTCATCGAGGTTGGCTTCCCACTTTTCGCGCAAAGCCGCCAATACTGTCGGCCGGTGCTTGCGTAGCTCAACGACGATAACGCTAATCTGAGCACAGCGGCTTCGAATCATTTCATCGAGTGCGGCGCCCTCGGTTTCCCGCGTTTCAACCAGCTGTATCAGCGCTGCATCAAAGCCGGAAAGCGCGATCGCATGCAGGGCCGACAAATCTTTCTCGACTTCACCGATAACCCCGGGCCAGCTTAGAATGTCGGACACCGATAACTTGCTTCCTTCGTGTACGATATTCAATACTTCATGCTCTATCTTGCGCAGGTTACGCACGATTTCCTGGTTCAGTTGAATGCCCGACTGCTGCGCCTGCTCGAGCCTGTAACGCATCGCGATATCGATTTTACCGCGGGTTAAGCCGGTGCTAATCCGTTTTCGAATATCGGTTTCCAGTTGCTTGAAATCTTCGGGCAACTTGAACCCGGGTTCCAGATAGCGATGATTGACCGAGCGCAGTTCCCAGGTTACCGAGCCGGCATCACAACTTTGCTGAACCCGGGCGAATGCAGTCATACTTCGTATCACGATTTAATTTCTCATAAGTAAAGGATCGCAGCATCATAGCTTATTTGTTTATTAGCGGCACGAAATGATGCGTACGATCGAGGGCTCCATGCGTATAATCTACCCTTCATTTTTCGGAGAGAATCCATGCGTCCCAGTTCCCGGGCCAACAATCAGTTGCGACCAATCAATATCGTTCGAAATTACAACAAACACGCCGAAGGGTCTGTTTTGATTGAATGCGGCGATACCCGTGTCATTTGCACGGCGTCGATAGAAAATTCAGTGCCCGGGTTCCTGCGCGGAAAAGGCTGTGGTTGGGTGACCGCTGAATACGGCATGCTGCCCCGCTCCACCGGAAGTCGAATGCGCCGCGAAGCCAGTGGCGGTAAACAGGGCGGACGCACCCTGGAAATCCAACGATTGATCGGCCGTGCTCTGCGCGCCTGTATAGACACCAAAAAACTGGGTGAACGCACCGTCACTATCGACTGCGACGTCATCCAGGCGGACGGTGGCACCCGTACTGCCTCGATTACCGGGGCATGGGTCGCGCTGAATGATGCGATCCAATGCTTAATCGACCGCGGGGACCTGAAAAGCTCGCCGATTGAATGCCAGGTCGCCGCCATTTCGGTCGGCATTTACCAGGGTGAAGCAGTGCTTGATCTGGACTACCCCGAAGACTCGGCCGCCGATACCGACATGAATATCGTCATGAATAACAAAGGTGGTTTCATCGAGGTTCAGGGCACGGCAGAAGCCGCTGCTTTTTCTGCCGATGAGTTGAACAGCATGCTCGCCCTCGCCCGTGGCGGAATCGAGCAGATATTTGCTATTCAGACCGGGCAATGAAAGATCTGGTTCTCGCCTCAGGCAATGCGGGTAAGCTGCGCGAGTTAAGCGCCATCATGGCTGACTTTGGTTATCGCCTGATTCCACAGTCGGAATTCGGCGTACCCGAAGCCAAAGAAACGGGAACCACCTTCGTCGAAAACGCCATCATCAAGGCGCGCAATGCGGCCACCCATACCGGGTTGCCCGCGCTCGCCGACGATTCGGGCATCGAAGTCGACGCACTCGACGGAACCCCGGGTGTCTATAGCGCCCGATTTGCCGGCAGCAACGCCGACGATGCGGCCAACAATGCCTTGCTTGTCGAAAAATTACGCGATGTCCCTGCCGACCAACGTGGCGCCCAATACCGCGCGGTTATCGTATTTAT
>JBLHOA010000035.1:0-20162 GCA_047622345.1 Gammaproteobacteria bacterium
AAGACTGGAAGCAAACGCGACCATGCCATATCGCGATACGCGACCATAGGTTGGCTTGATACCGGTTACTCCGCATAACGCTGCGGGTTGCCGAATCGAGCCCCCGGTATCGGTACCGGTAGCTGCTGGCGCGAGACCCGCCGCAACCGCTGCGGCCGAGCCACCGGATGAACCGCCCGGTACGCGCTGCAAATCCCAGGGATTCGCCACCGCACCGTAATAGGAGTTTTCATTTGAGGATCCCATGGCAAACTCATCCATGTTTGTTTTACCCAGCATCACCGCGCCGGCATGATTAAAATGCTCGATTACCGTTGCGTTGTAAGGGGCGATAAAATTATCCAGCATGCGCGACCCGCAGGAGGTTTTAACGCCGTCGGTGCAGAATAAATCTTTGTGCGCAATCGGAACGCCGGTAAGTGCTGCGGCCGAGCCTTTGGCCAGCGCTACATCAGCCGCTTTCGCCTGTTGCAGTGCGCTGTCCCCGGTCACGCTGATATAGCAGTTAATAGCTGGATTTAAGCGAGCGATCCGGTCGAGATACTGTTGGGTTATCTCAACGCTGGAAAATTCTTTATTGAGTAAGCCTTGGCGAATTTTACTAAGGGTAAGTGTCATTACTCGATTACCTTCGGAACCCGGTAAAGGCCGGCTTCGACATCGGGAGCAATCGATTGAAACTTGTCTCGATTATCGGCCTCAGTGACTTCATCCAGGCGCAACCGCTGGGTCGAATCGAGCGGGTTCGAGAGTGGTTTTATATTACTGCTGTCGACCTGGTTCATCTGGTCAACCAATGACAGAATGCTCGATAATTCAGCGACGTGCTGGTCGACGGATGCATCGTCGAGTTGCAGGCGAGCGAGGTGAGCAATGTTGCGAACGTCCTCGGATTTCAGGGTCATATTGTTAAATTTTCAACGGCGTACGGAAAAGCACGCAAACTTATCATAATTTCACCGTATGTTTAAGCAAAAGACTGATTTTTAAAGAATTCTGCCTTGCCCAAATGGCTTGCCATTGCTAGAGTACGGCAGTTCTGTGCGAAATTGACGCAATTTGGGAATTCGCGCCCGTTTCACAACTCTTCAACATACCACAGGTTAAAAGCCAACCCATGTTTTCAGCTATTCGAGGCCTGTTATCCAACGATTTGTCGATCGATCTGGGTACCGCAAACACACTCATTTATTCCAGAGGCAAGGGAATTGTTCTGAATGAACCATCAGTAGTTGCTATTCGCCAGGATCGAGGGCCGGGTGGCCCGAAATCGATCGAAGCGGTTGGTACCGATGCGAAAAAGATGCTGGGGCGAACTCCGGCAAATATAACCGCGAAACGACCGATGAAAGACGGTGTCATTGCCGACTTTACCTATACCGAAAAAATGCTGCAGCACTTTATCCGCAAGGTCCACGAAAACCAGTTTTTCCGACCAAGCCCCAGGGTACTGATCTGTGTTCCCTGCGGAGCTACGCAGGTAGAGCGTCGGGCCATTCGGGAATCCGCGATGGGTGCGGGTGCGCGAAAAGTTTATCTGATTGAAGAGCCGATGGCAGCAGCCATAGGCGCGGGTATGCCAGTCGACGAAGCCCAGGGCTCGATGGTGCTGGATGTCGGTGGTGGTACTTCTGAAGTCGCGGTTATGTCATTGAATGGCATTGTATACTCGGCATCGGTGCGCATTGGCGGGGATCGCTTTGATGAAGCAATTATCAACTATGTTCGTCGAAACTACGGCATATTAATCGGTGAAGCGACCGCTGAGAGAATCAAGGTAACAACGGCGGCAGCTTATCCCGGTAAAGATTTACTGGAAATCGAAGTAAAGGGGCGCAACCTGTCCGAAGGTGTGCCACGAAGTTTCACCCTGAACAGCAATGAAATTCTCGAAGCCCTGCAGGACCCACTATATGGAATTGTCTCGGCGGTAAAAAATGCCCTGGAACAAACGCCACCGGAACTGGGTTCCGATATTGCGGAAAGAGGAATTGTCCTTACTGGTGGTGGTGCTCTATTACGTGATCTCGATCGTCTTATCATGGAAGAGACCGGGTTACCGGTTATTGTCGCTGAAGATCCGCTGACCTGTGTGGCGCGTGGCGGAGGTCGGGTGCTGGAAATGATCGACGAACACGGCCTGGATTTTCTGGCAGTCGAGTAGTTTGTAGTATGCGCCTGCGCAAATGAACACTCTCCCTCAGACACGTGGCGCGTCTATCCAGGTGCTGTTTCTGGTTTTGATGTGTCTATCGTTAATGGTCTTTGACCATCGCTTCCAGCACCTGGAAACTGTTCGATCTAAAGTTTCGTTGGCTCTGACCCCGATCAGGTATATCGTCAGTTTACCCGCCACCGCGGGTAAATGGATGAATGACTGGTTTACATCACATACCGAATTACTTGAAATAAATAAGTTACTCAAAGCCGAGGGGCGGATTCTTAACGCACAATTGCAAAAGCTGACAGTCCTGGCAGAAGAGAATGTAAGGCTGCGCAGTTTACTCGGGGCTTCGCGTAAAATTTCTGATGATGTCATCGTGGCCGAGCTACTATCCGTTGATCAAAACCCGTTTAGCCAGCTGATAGAAATAAACAAAGGCAGTAGTGATGGTGTTCAGATAGGCCATGCCGTAATCGACGATCATGGTGTTATGGGACAGGTGATTCATGTTACCGCCAGTTCCGCCACCACTATATTAATTTCTGATCCGGATCACGCAATTCCAGTTCAATTTGTGCGCAACGGTACCCGGTCGGTTGCTTTCGGTAATGGTTCTACGACTCAGCTCGATCTTCGTTTTCTGCCGGCCACCGCCGATATTGTTATCGGTGATGTGCTGGTAACTTCCGGTTTGGGCGGTCGCTTTCCTGCCGATTATCCGGTTGCCAGGGTAACCCAGGTCAACGAGGACTTAATCCTCGGGTTTGTATCAGTTGTCGCTGAACCACTCGCCCGCCTTGATTCCAGCCGCGAAGTGCTGGTCATAAAACCCCGGCAATAACCATGTCGCGTTTACGTTATCTGGTAATACATTTAAGCCTGGTGGTTGGTCTGGTTTTAATGATTTTACCCCTGCCCGATTCGGTGCAGGCTTTTCGCCCGAACTGGGTTGCCTTGTTCTTAATTTACTGGAGTATGGCCTTGCCGAACAAGGTCGGGCTTTGGGTTGCTTTTTTTACCGGAATTCTAGTTGATACGGCCCAGGGGACCTTGTTTGGACAGCATAGTCTAGGTCTGGTTATAGTCATATTTATCAATATAAATTTCTACCAGCGCATCCGGGTTCTGTCTTTGCTGCAGCAATCGGTTTACGTATTGGTATTGTTATTAATTTGTCAGGGAATCATTGCCTGGGTCGAAGGGGTTCTCGGTAGATCGATGCCGTTAATGGCCTTTTTTGGTGGGCCGGTGGTGGGAATGTTGATCTGGCCCTGGGTATTTATTATTTTGCGAGATATTCGGCGCAAGGCATTTTTGAGGTAGACAGGATGGATGATGGCCGAAATTTCCAATACATCGATAATGATGAAGATTTAGCGACGCTCTGTACTTCGATGGCGCAGGCCTCCTATTGTACTATCGACACCGAGTTTATCCGCGAGAAAACCTATTATCCCATTCTGGCACTGATTCAAATCGCAACTGATCAACAGCAAGCCTGTATCGATCCTCTGGTGATAAAGAATTTTCAGCCCCTGATCGATTTGTTACTAAATGAGCAGCTGTTGAAAATTTTTCACTCCTGCTCGCAAGACCTGGAAATTTTGTATCAGGAATTTGCCTGTCTGCCAGTACCCGTGTTTGATACTCAGATAGCCGCTGCAGTTGTTGGCTATAACCATCAGGCATCCTATGCCGATCTGGTGCATCAAATCACCGGCGTGAAGCTGGAGAAAAAACACACCAGGGCAGACTGGAGCCGCCGCCCCTTAAGCGAAGATGAGCTTGACTATGCTATGGACGATGTCCGTTATTTATTGCCGGTTTATGAATCGCTGGTGGACCAGCTTAAAGCGTCCAATCGTCTGGGCTGGCTGGACAAAGACCTGAAGGCGCTCAGCAATACCGAACGATACGAAGTGGACATGTCTTTATTGTGGAAGCGGCTCAAGGGCGTGCAAAAGTTAAAAGGCCTGAGACTGCAAATCGCCAGCGATCTATGCCAATGGCGCGAAACGATTGCCCAGCAAGCGAATCGACCGCGACGCTGGATCTTGAAAGATGAAGTGATTGCGGATATCGCCAAACGCTGCCCTGAAAACATCGAGGAACTTAAGGACATCCGTGATCTCGGCGATAAAATGATCGAACGCCATGGCGTAAACTTGCTGGAGATCATTGCAAAGGCGAAGCTTGTCGACTCGTCCCTCTGGCCCCACCTCGACAAGCTCAAGGAATTGTCCGTGCAACAGCAGGTGCTCGGCGACTGCTTGATGGCGTTATGCCGATTTATTGCGGATCAGAATAATATTGCCCTGGCGACGCTGGCCACGCGCAAGGACATAGACAATTTAATTATCAATCAGAAATCCAGTCGATTGATGCAGGGTTGGCAATTTGAAATGGCTGGCGAGCAACTATTGAACTTCATTCATGGCCAGACGACTGTTGCCGTTGGTGAAAATGGGATCGAGTTTAGATCCGACTAGTTAGTGGATGGTAAAACTCTTCGGCTATTGAACCAGAATGCTGGAGAAAAGCACGTCGGCTATGTCTTCATTACCCGACAGCTTTGCGATCAATTCCTTCACCTGCGCGGTCGCCTGCATGCGGATTTCCTCGCGTTTGGCCGGTGTTTTAATATCGATGTCTTTCTGTTCACTAAGCAGCACAATTAAACTATGTCGAATGGCCGGAATATGGGTTTCGATTATTTCTTCTCCATCTGAGTTTGTTAACAGTATGTCGGCCTTAATTTGTAGAAAAGTAGTCCGGTTTCGGCTGCTGCTCAAATTTAATACCATCGCCTTGCCTAGCGAAACATAGGCGCTGGAAAGTTTTGGCGCTTCTTCAACTTCGCCGTGTTCAGCGGCCCAGCCAGGATTTGTCCAGAAAAGCATCAGCATCGCGCAAAGTATTATTTTTTGCATGGTATTATTCCCGTCCTTTTGTAATATAGTTTGCATTAATCATTTTCAATTTTTTAAACGTTTAAAATCATGAATCCAGAAAAAATAGAACAAATTATCTCCGCCGCAATGCCAGACGCCAGCGTCGAAGTCAGTGGCGGCGAAGGCAAATATGTAGCCAATGTCACCAGTGATGCCTTTGCCGGGCTGAACACTTTAAAACGCCATCGACTGGTTTACGCCAGCGTCAATGCTGAAATTGCCTCCGGCGAATTGCATGCATTGACCATTGTTGCCAGGACCCCACAGGAAATGGCCTAGTGCCTTATCAATCGCTAACATGCTGACAATTTCGTCCCGAGTTTTTAGCGAAATATAACGCCGCATCGGCGCGTTCGTAAATACTGTCTGCCGTATCGTCGTTGCGGTTTTCTGTTATTCCGGCAGAAACCGTTAAAACGACTCTTTGTTTTTTGAAATGAATATTGGTATCAGAAATTGCGCTGCGTAATTTTTCGATCACGGTCGAGGCTTGACCGATATCGGTATTGGGTAGAATGAAGACAAACTCTTCACCGCCAATACGACAGACATAATCGGATTTACGCGAGCATCGCAACATAATCTGGGCAACAATTTTTAGCGCTTTGTCGCCGGCGTTATGGCCGAAGTCATCGTTGATACGCTTGAAGAAATCAATATCGATAATGGCGTAGCAGAATTCGGAAGAATATCGCTGTGCGCGGGCCAACTCTTTTAGAATTTGTTCATCGTAGGCGAGACGGCTGTGTACTCCGGTAAGTGTATCGTGGAGCAGCTTTTCCCGGTTTTCGATTAGTTTTACCTGTAGTTCCTGCGTTTCCTCTTCCATTTTTGACAGTTGTTCGCACAGTCGTTCGTTGCGTTCTTCGGTGGCTTCGTGGCGTTCACGAATACGGTTGACGAATTCATCCACCCCCCCTTTTATCACGTCGATATTGTTATTAATGGCGAGTTTCATCTGGCCAAGGTCTTCGCTGCTGTGGACCTCATTGTGCAACAGTGTCATTCCCTCTTTGACCAGTATCTGCAGCGACTGGGTATCTTCCTGATCGCTCAAATGAGCGTCATAATCTTGCGCAATCACACCACTGATTTCACCGAGTTGCCTGGTGACGTTGGCAATAAAGCTCTCCAATTCACTTTTTTCCTTATTAAGCCGGGTCAAGGTATCCGAGATAGAGCTGACAATCTCATTTAAGGTATCAGCCCAGTGAACAACTTCGGCTTTTTCTTCAATTCGGGTTTTTATTTTTTGTGCGCTACTTTCAACGCCCTGCAAACCAGACAGTCTTTCAAGTAAGGTATTGACGGTAGACCTGATCGAGGTATCTGATTCGGGTAATCCCAGGTAAGGGTTAATCTCTGCGGCCAATACTTCGAGTTCGGTGCGGTCAAGATCTTTGGCCCCCTGAAAACGCCGTTGGATTTTGGATTTATGTGAATCTTCAATTTCCAGCAGATTTACCAGCTCTACTATAATCTGTGCAGGGCGATTATCGGTTTGCAGTAGGTCAAAGTTTTCGTTGATCAGGGCCGACAGGGATTTGATGGAACTGCTTACTTTGTCGCGATCCTGGCCATTGGCTGCCGAGATCAGCAGATCCGAACAAATGGTGCGCAATTGTAAGCGTTGGTCGGTGTCAAAATGTCTTTCCTGCAACAATTGGAGCAGAAATAGAACCGGGTCGGAGCGACGTTGCTGCGAACGGGTTTTATCATCCAGGGCACCAATAATATCCGTCAGTTTGGCGAGTGCTGCGGCGAGCTTATCGTATTTCTTTTCGCGGGAAAGCTCACTAATGACCTTAAGCTGGGTGTCGAGACTGGAATCAATGCCACGCGCCGCGATGCTCAAGCGGCCGATGGTTTTACGCAATAAGGTTTCAATATCATGCCATTCGGCCGTTTTGGCTTTGAGATTATCCGTAGCGCTCTGATACTGATTCAGGCTGTCATTATTCCTTGCCGCTTTATTTAGCATCAATCTAGGTCCACAATATTTCGCCATGTTAGTCGTAAAACCGGGTACTTCCCTTGCCGGGTTGAATTATTTCTTGTCAGTAAAAACTGCTATCGGCACTGATACTGAAAATTTGAGTAAATAAATGAAAAAACCTGCCTTTATATGTGAACTAGGCGATATAGATGACCCCGGATCGCTCGGCTTTGAACTTGATTGTGATGGAAAAACGTTGAATGGGTTTGTGGTTAAGCGCGATGGTGAACTGTTTGCCTACCGCAACAGTTGCCCGCACACCGGGTCACCACTGGATTGGGTAGAGCATCAGTTTCTCGATGTTGAAGGCGCTTTGATTCAATGCGCGGTGCACGATGCGAGGTTTTTGATCGATACTGGAGAATGCGTATATGGACCATGCCCGGGAGAGCAGCTTAGTTCGCTGCCCATCGCCGAAGTCGACGGCAAGATCTATTTAACCGGGACGGCATAACAGTCGTATTCATCGCTAGCGGTGATTTCCACCTGACAAAACTCACCCGGCGTTAGTATCTGATCGGTTTTAATGTAAACCAGGCCGTCGATATCCGGAGCATCGGCGTAAGATCGTCCGCAATAACCCTCGGCGCTGGATTCTTCTACCAAGACCTGCATTCGTTGCCCGACACGTTGCGCCAGTCGTTTACGGCTGATCGCCTGCTGGGTCAACATGAAACGCTCATAGCGGTCCTGTTTGACCGCTTCGTCGACTTGGTCAGGCAAGGCATTCGCCGCGGCCCCTTCAACGGGTGAATAGGTAAAACAACCTACCCGGTCGAGTTGGGCTGATTCGAGAAAGGCGAGCAATTCTTCGAAGTCATCTTCGGTTTCACCGGGAAAGCCTACGATAAAAGTACTTCGGATCACCAGCTGCGGGCAAATCTCCCGCCATTTATGAATGCGTTCGAGCACCCGGTCGCGGTTACCGGGTCGTTTCATCGCCTTTAGAATCTTTTTACTCGCATGTTGAAAAGGAATGTCTAGGTAGGGAAGGATGAGCCCTTCGGCCATCAATGGAATGACATCGTCGACATGCGGGTAGGGGTAGACATAGTGCAGTCGAACCCACACCCCGAGTTGCCCGAGAGCCTTGGCCAGATCGATAAACCGGGTTTGTAGGGGTTGACCCTTCCACAGGCGCAGGCTGTATTTGGTGTCGACGCCATAGGCGCTGGTATCCTGCGAAATAACTAGAATTTCGCGCACCCCGGCATCGACCAGATGCTGAGCTTCATCCATAACTTCATCGATCGGGCGGCTTACCAGGTCCCCACGAAAAGAAGGAATAATGCAAAAACTGCACCGATGGTTGCAACCTTCGGAAATTTTCAAGTAGGCATAGTGCTGAGGTGTCAACTTGATGCCCTGTTTTGGAATCAGGTCGAAAAAAGGGTCGTGCGCCGCGGGTAGCTGCTGGTGAACGGCTTGCATTACCGCTTCTTTGGCGTGTGGCCCAGTGACGGCGAGCAGATCGGGGAAGCGTTTATTGAGCATCTCGGCACGTGCGCCCAGGCAGCCGGTAACAATCACCCGGCCGTTCTCTTTCAAGGCCTCATCGATGGTATCCAGCGACTCTTCCACCGCCGAATCGATAAAACCACAGGTGTTCACTATAACCACATCGGCCGCGTCATATTCGGGAACTATCTGATAGCCCTCCGCACGCAACTGGGTAATGATTTGTTCGGAATCGACGGTCGCCTTGGGACAACCAAGACTAACGAAGCCAATTTTTCCGGATGATTGAGTCATGTAGTTTGTCTGTAAATGAGTAAAATTAAATCATTGCCGCCGAATTGAGGCAGAAACTTCAACCGAAGTTGTGCAATGTCGCTGAAAAGGTGGCGCATTATCCTTGAAAACGTGATTCAGCGCAAAATGCGATTCGGCCAGCACTGGATGAAAGCCGGCATCCGTGATTTAATTCAGCGCATGCTAAGCTCTGGAATTTCGATGAAAACAATTAAAACACTTCCGCTGGTACTATTTTTGACTTTCGCCCTGTCATTTGGTGCCAGTGCCGAATTGGAAGATCAGGGATTAAACTCGATCATGGTCATAATTGACAAGGCGATCGACGATGCCGAAAAGCTGGCTAGTGCTGATGGCGACGCCGACGAGACTGCAGTGAAAAATGCAACCGGCGCGATCATCAATCTTTCCCGCACTCTCGGTACCTTGAGTTATTCTAGATTACAGTGCGGTGAAGCCGGAGTGCTTGCTGAGTTTACCCAGCGCGTGCAGCAAATGCCCGATGAGAGTCGCGATTCCATGCGTGATGCCTTTCAGGAAGGGTTTGATAAGAGTAAAGAGGAAACGACACTATTGTCGCAGGATGAATGTGACCGTTTGACCCAATCGCGCAAGCGTTCCGAAAAAGCCACCGACGCCAATGTCAAAGAAGACCCTAACGCCGCTAAAAAAGATAAGAAAGCAGTGGAAGAGGTCGAAGTGGTAAAAGCCGAAGACCCCAAGTTCAGACAGATTCGTGTCGCCGAGCTCGCAGGCCAGCTCGCCTATAAGCGCAAATTTTGTCAGGACGAAACGATCTTTAATCGTGACTACAATAATTACCTGGAATCGATTCCGACCGAATATCGGGAAGAGGCTAAAACCGCCTACTGGAAGGGATATAAACGCGGTAAGCGCTTAAATAAGAACCTGACTTCGGATATGTGTTAGCAGGTTTTGTTTTGTCCCATTGCATCAAATTCAAACAATCGGCAATAACCTAGTCTTCAAAATAACTACGCAGTAACAGGTAGAAACCTGGAATAAACAACGCGACGCTCAACAGCGGTGCGATCAGCTGCCCATCGCCGACCATGATTGGCGCCAATCCATCGAGCCCCAGAATGACGCTGGCGCTGATCACAAAACTACCCCCGATAATGGCGCGAATACTGCGCTGATTAGCCGCGCGAATTTCCTGTCTGAGGGTGTCTAACTGCCTGGGTTTCAGTTCGATCTGCAACTCATCGTTGGCGATTTTTTGCATAGTCTTAAATGCAAGTTGCGGCAGGTCGGGAAGGTTTTCAGCAATATAGGGCAGATTTTTCTTCAGCCCTTTAATAAATGCAGGCAGGCCCAGCTGTTCGCTCAACCAGCGTTCGAGAAATGGTTTTGCGGTGTCCCATAAATCAAGCTGAGGATAAAGCTGCCGACCCAGGCCCTCAATATGCAGAAAGGTTTTTTCCAGCAACAATAGCTGCGGCTGAATTTCCATATTAAAACTACGCGCGGTCTGGAACAGGCGCAGTAACAAATGGCCAAAGGAAATTTCGGCTAATGGGCGTTGAAACATCGGTTCGCAAACGGCACGGATGGCGGCTTCGAATTCATCGACCCGGGTATCGCTGTCGACCCAACCCGAATCGACGTGCAGTTCAGCCACACGGCGGTAGTCACGGTTGAAAAAAGCGACAAAATTTTCGGCCAGATAGCGCTGATCCTGGGTGGAAAGCGACCCCATAATGCCGAAGTCGACGGCAATATAACTCGGGTCTTCTGGATTTTCTGCCGAAACAAAGATGTTGCCGGGGTGCATATCGGCGTGAAAATAATTATTCTGATAAACCTGGGTGAAGAAAATTTCTACGCCTTTGCGCGATAGCACTTCCAGGTTCACGCCTCGAGCGCGCAACTGTTCGATATCAGAAACCGGAATACCTTCGATGCGCTCCATCACCATGACCCTAGTCTTGCAATAATCCCAGTAAACCTGCGGTACGTATAAGTCGTTAGACGATTCAAAATGTCGGCGAAGTTCGCTGGCATTGGCGGCTTCACGGACGAGGTCAAGTTCGTTAAAAATCGTTTTTTCAAACTCGTGCACAATTTGCAATGGTTTGATTCTGCCGGCCTCGTCCCAGTAGCGATCGGCCAGTTCAGCGAGCATGTACAGGACCTGAATGTCCTGGCGAATCCGTTTTTCGATGCCCGGCCGGACGACCTTTACCACGACCTGTTCACCACCGGGTAGCTCGGCCGCGTAAACCTGGGCAATCGACGCCGAAGCAATCTCCTTTTCGTTAAAGCTGCGGAAAGCAAGGTCGAGCGGTTGCCCCAATTGTTGCTCGATGATGGCGAGCGCCTCGGGCCAGGGAAAAGCAGGGACGCGGTCGAGTAGCCCCGCCAGTTCGTCGGTTATTTCATCACCGAGCAAGTCTCGCCGGGTGGCCATCATCTGCCCAAACTTGATAAAAATAGGACCCAGGGACTCGATACACAGGCGCAATCGCTCGGCCTGAGAAAGATGGTTACCGCGAAACCAGTTGAACGGATTGATCTTGCCTAGCAGGTACAGTGGCCTGAAAAAATGGATCGATAGAACGACCTCGTCCAGTCCGAATCGTGCCAGCGTGTAATTGATCGAAATTAATCGAAACAGGTTCCTCATTCGTATTTTCCGGCGGTTTCGAGTAATTTTCGCAATCGTGCTTCGCAACGCTCGACCGCATGTTTGAGCGCGGTCGCTTCACTGCTAAACCGCTCAAACTCAGTTTCTGTTGGACTCAAATGAATTTCTTCGCGTAAATATTCGCTACCGGATTGCAATATCGAATCGGTACTTTGGCGTAGCCAGTGATGTAGTTTGCGGGCTTGTTGAGCTAACTGGAAAGCGATCACATCGCCGGTTTGCTGAGCCAGAACTTCTTCCCAGTCGATATCCAGCCTGGCAAGAATGGCCTGTAGTTTCTGTGCCAGGCCGACGTTACCCTGAAAGCTGACGCCCTCCTGCATCGAGGTTGATAGCTTGTCCTCGTTGCTGGCGAGATTAATCAGGGCCATTGTTCTTCCGGAAATAGTGGCGTCGATACTGGAAGCCGGAGCGTTTTTGCTCAGGCGAATGCCCCAGTTACCCGGATGGCAGTAGAGAATGAAATCGAGATCCGTTATTTCTATGGCAACACAGCAACCTTGTAACTCAGCGCAGGCCTGGTCGACCTCGGGGTCGAGTTTAAGCAGTCGATTACCACCAATTTCGGCGACCGCAACGAGGCCGTTTTGGATCGAGTCGAGTAAAGCCGAGGCTGGGTTAGAGGCTGCATCCACAACAATTAGTCGATCAGTATTTGAAGGCGCGGTGCAATGCGACGATGCCGCCGCTCAAATTGTGCAGGTCCACTTCATCGAAGCCACCCTCGTCGAGCATCATCTGTTTTAATGTCGCCTGGTCAGGGTGCATGCGGATCGACTCGGCGAGGTACTGGTAGCTGGCCCGATCCCGCGCAATCAATTCGCCCATGCGTGGCAATATTTTAAACGAGTAAAAATCGTATAATTTTTCCAAAGGCTGGTAAATGGGCTTTGAAAATTCAAGCACACACAAACGTCCCCCGGGTTTTAAAACCCGTTGCATCGAAGCGAGCGCTTTGGCTTTGTCGGTGACATTGCGCAGGCCGAAGGCGATGGTGATGCAATCGAAGCTGTTATCGGCAAAAGGCAGAATTTCTGCATTACATTGCACGGTCTCGATACGCCCGATCAAACCCTTGTCGATGACCCGGTCGCGCCCCTGTTGCAACATTGAGGCATTAATGTCGGCCAGATAAACCTGCCCGCTTGCTCCAACCATTTCGGCCTGTTTGATGGCGAGATCGCCAGTACCGCCCGCGAGGTCAAGCACCGCGTGGCCCGGGCGCAAACCGCAGAGTTCAAGGGTAAATTTTTTCCACAAATGATGGACGCCCAGAGACATAACATCGTTCATCAAGTCATATTTACTGGCGACGGAGTCAAACACGGCACCTACTTTGCCCTGTTTTTCGGTAGTCGAGACCCGGTCGAAGCCGAAGTCGGTGGTGGATTGTTTTTGCATGGTGGCAACGATATCACGGGACAATGCGTCAGTCATTTGATTAGCGCAATGATCAGCCGACGATTATTTCGAAATTTATATAACCGCTGAACCATTCATTCCCGGCGGTCCGATGTATTGCTCTAGCCCGGGTCAGGCGGTATTGAGGTTTACTAAATGACAGGGCGTTCCTTGCGCTGATGGCCGGCGGCCTCGAGTCGGGCGAGGTAGGCTTGCCATTTTTCCTCGTAGTTGAGGCCCAGATCGTGCAGTAAGCTCCAGCTATACAGGCCGCTGTTGTGGTTATCGTCGAAAACGAGTTTAACCGCGTAATGCCCCATCGGCTCGATTGACACAATGTTGACGTCTTCCTTACCGACCTGCAGCACTTCCTGCCCCGGACCATGCCCCTGTACTTCAGCCGAAGGCGAGTGAACCCTCAAAAATTCGGTCGGTAATTTAAAAACAGAACCATCTTCGAAACTGAGTTCGAGGATGCGCGAGACCTGGTGTAATTTAATATCGGTTGGTTTCATAGTTACAAGATGTACTGTGACAAATCCTCTTCCAGTGATAGCTCACCAAGATGCTCGTTGACATAATTGGCGTCGATGGTAATGGTTTGCGCGACCATATCGGAAGCCTCAAAACTGACCGTCTCGAGTAGACGCTCCATCACCGTGTGCAGGCGTCGGGCGCCAATGTTTTCCTGTTTCTCATTGACCATAAAAGCGACTTCGGCAATTCGCGCAAGCGAGTCGTCGGTGAACTCGAGGTCAATCCCTTCGGTTGCCATTAACGCCGTGTACTGTTCGGTCAGCGAAGCACTGGGTTCTTTTAAGATGCGCACAAAATCATTCACCGTCAGCGCTGATAATTCGACGCGAATGGGGAGCCGGCCCTGCAATTCAGGAATCAGGTCGCTCGGTTTCGAGAGGTGAAATGCGCCCGATGCGATGAACAGAATATGGTCGGTTTTGATCATGCCCGCTTTGGTCGATACGGTACAGCCTTCAACCAGCGGCAATAGATCGCGTTGAACCCCTTCGCGGGAGACATCGGTGCCACTGGTTTCGCCGCGTTTTGCGACCTTGTCGATTTCGTCGATGAAGACAATCCCGTTTTGCTCAGCATTTTCCAGAGCGCTGAGTTTGAGTTCATCTTCGTTGATCATCTTCGCGGCTTCTTCGTCGGTAAGCTGCTTGAGCGCGTCTTCGACACGAAGCTTTCGCGTCTTTGTTTTCGCATTCCCCATGTTCTGAAACAAGCCCTGTAATTGATTGGTCATGTCCTCCATGCCCGGGGGCGCCATGATCTCAACACCGATACTGGGCATCTGCAAATCGATCTCGATTTCCTTGTCGTTGAGCTTACCTTCGCGCAGCATCTTGCGGAACTTCTGCCGGGTATTGGCGCTGCTGGTATCGGCTTCGTCATTGAAATCGGCGGGTCGAGGTAACAGCGCATCGAGCACCCTTTCTTCGGCCGCATCTTCGGCGCGATGACGTACGCGGCCAACCTCTGCCTCACGCATCTGTTTCACCGAAACGTCGACCAGGTCGCGGATAATCGATTCGACGTCTCGCCCGACGTAACCCACTTCGGTGAACTTGGTCGCTTCGACTTTGATAAAGGGTGCGCCGGCGAGTCGTGCCAGCCGACGCGCTATTTCGGTTTTACCGACGCCGGTCGGACCCATCATCAGAATATTTTTCGGGGTGATTTCATTGCGCAGGTCTTCGCGCACCTGCTGTCGGCGCCAGCGGTTGCGCAAGGCGATAGCAACCGCCCGCTTGGCCTTGTCCTGGCCGATAATATGGTTGTCCAGCTCAAGCGCGATTTCACGTGGTGTCATGGGTGATTGAATCAATTTTGTGTTGTCCATCGAGTGGTTTAAAATTGGAGCTCTTCGAAGCTATGGTTCTGGTTGGTGTAAACGCAGATGTCCCCGGCAATTTGCAAACCTTTGGCGACGATTTCCTGTGCGCTCATCTCGGTAGTATCGAGCATCGCCCTGGCCGCTGCCTGGGCAAACGCGCCTCCCGAACCGATCGCCATCAAGCTGTCTTCGGGTTCGATGACATCGCCGTTGCCCGAGATGATTAACGAGGCTTCTTCGTTGGCGACACAAAGTAGAGCTTCGAGCCGGCGCAAGGCCCGGTCAGAGCGCCAGTCTTTGGCGAGTTCAACCGCGGCGCGTACCATTTGCCCGTTGTGCTTTTCAAGTTTGGCCTCGAAAAGTTCGAATAACAGAAAGGCGTCGGCCGTGCCCCCGGCAAATCCTGCGATGACCTGGTTTTTATATAGGCGCCGTACCTTGCGCGCATTACCTTTCATGATGGTATTACCAAGGCTGACCTGGCCATCGCCGCCGATGACTACGCTGTTACCGCGGCGTACGCAAAGAATCGTGGTGCCGTCAAACTGTTTCAAAATGGAATCTCATGGCTGCGATATCGAATCGGGTTATATATGGGTGGGGCCGATTAATTACAACCCCGCAATGCGGTTGACAGTGTACCGATATCGCGACCAAAGATCAGTAGCTGCGGGTTACTCGATTTAATCCCGGCCGAACTATTTCGATTTTCGGCGCGCCCGTGGATGAGCGTTGTCGTAAACTTTGGCCAGGTGTTGAAAATCGAGGTGGGTGTAGATCTGTGTTGTGGCAATATTGGCGTGCCCCAGCAGTTCCTGCACGGCGCGCAGATCTGAGCTCGATTCGAGCAGATGCGTGGCAAATGAATGGCGCAGCATATGCGGTGATAAATGCTGGTCCAGCGATTGCCGTTTGATCAATTGAGCCAATCGACTTTGTACGTTGCGCGGCGAAATCCGATTTCCCTGTTTACTCAAAAATAACGCGGGCTGGCTGGCATCACGGCTAAACTGGGCGCGCAGCTTAAGCCACTTATTAACGGCGATTACGGCCTTGCTGCCTATCGGAAGATATCGTGTTTTATTGCCCTTGCCAGTGACCACAAGCTGCCGCTGTTGCAGGTCGATGTCATCAAGGTCGATGTTAACCGTCTCTGCGAGGCGCAATCCTGAGGAATAAATCAACTCAAAAATCGCGAGGTCGCGGATGAATAACTTGTCTTTGCTATCGCCGGCGGCCAATAAGCGGCCTACCGATTCCGCATCGCAGGTTTTCGGGAGCGGTTTATCCGCTTTGGGGGCGCTAACCTCCAGAGCTGGATTCTGCTTGAGCAGGGCCTGTCGAATCAGGTACTGATAAAAACTGCGTATCGACGAAAGCTCGCGTGCAATGGTACGGCTTTTTCGGCCCAGGCGGAAACGTTTGGCGGCGTAGCTACTGACTTCGCGATAACTGACCTTGTCCCAACTTTCGATTTCAAGCGTTTTTAGATAATCCGAAAATCGGTCGAGATCTCTGCGGTAGTTACTGCAGGTATGCGCAGAATAGTATTTTTCGCTGCGTAGCATCTGGATGTATTGGTCCAGATATTGGATCATCGCCCTAGTCACTGACCTGCAGCAATACTTTCAAACGACTACTCACCAGCTCGCCGAGTTGTTGCAAAAATATAGTACCGATACTTTTCGTAAAACGATCGCTACTGACGCTGCCCAGACACAGAAAACCCATTTCGCTGGTATGAAAAAGCGGGATCAGCGCCGAAGAGCCGATGCGCAGGTTTTCACCAAACAAGGCGTTATTGACCTTAGCCGATTGCTGCCCGCAAATCGGGGTTCGTCCGGCAAGCCAGGGCTTCAAGGTTGACATAATATCGCCTTCGGGTTTGATGCACAGGCCATCAAGAATATTGGAGTCAGCGCTAACGCCCGGGACAAAGCGAAAGCAGACAAAATCGGTATAAAAGAATGTCTGCACCTGATCCTGCACCATGGCAAGCACATCGTGGAGCTGGTCGGTGTTCATCAGTTCCAGTGCCAGCCGGTGAAAGCGTTGATTGAGCTCTTCATTTTCACGTGCAATGCTGACCAGTTCGTCAATTTTGGCCTTATAGGCCTGGTTCTGTTCACGCAGCAGTTTCAGTTGGCGTTCAACCAGCGAAACCGCGCCCTCGGTTTGATGCGGAATTTGCAACGATGAAAACAGTTGCGGGTAAGCCATCAAAATTTCGGGGTTTTTGTGCAGATAGTCGATTACTTTCGACTCGTCAATTTGCTCGGATTGCTGTGATTCAGCAGAAGCATCATTCATAGGTAATTTCGCCTTGATATACCATTGCGGTGTCGCCGCTCATCATAACGGGCTTTCCTTCGCCACGCCATTCAAGATTAAGTTCTCCTCCCGACAAGAAAGCCCGCGCTTCATTATCAATCAGGCCTTGTTGCTGCGCGCAGACCATCGCCGCACAGGCACCGCTGCCGCAGGCCCGGGTTTCGCCTACGCCGCGCTCAAACACGCGCAGCTTGAAGTTTTTGCGGTCGATTATTTGCATAAAACCGACGTTTACACGCTCCGGGAAAAGCGCATGCGATTCAAAAAACGGGCCCAGTGTTGCTACCGGCGCGCTGTCGACGTCATCGACTTGAATGATCATATGCGGGTTTCCGATAGCCACCGCGGCATAGTTTATAATCTGATCGTTATGGCTGAATTGATAGCGTATCTGGCGCGATTCGGTATTCAACGGAATGCGTGCAGGCTCAAATTCGGGCACCCCCATGTTGACCCGAACACGGCCGCCATCGAGTAGTTCCAGTTCGAGTAAACCGGCATTGGTTTCCACCGCAATAAGGTCCTTATCGGTTAAACCCTGTTCGCGTACGAAG
Organism: Gammaproteobacteria bacterium; assembly: GCA_047622345.1. Lineage (GTDB taxonomy): Bacteria > Pseudomonadota > Gammaproteobacteria. The sequence continues at coordinate 17,676 of JBLHOA010000035.1, forward strand.
CGCGCAAAACAGCGCGCCCCGTTACCACATTGAGACACTTCACCGCCGTCAGCGTTATAAATCCGGTATTTAAATTGTGCCTGCCCGGTCCGGGGTGGTTCGACCACCAGCATCTGATCAAAACCGATGCCCGATTTTCGATCCGCCCACAGGCGAACCTGTTCGGCGTTGGCCTGAAATGGCTGGTTGACCGCATCGACCACCATAAAATCGTTGCCGAGGCCGTGCATTTTGGCAAATTTGAGTGAGCGGCTCATGGCAGCAGTGATTCACCGCGGATCTGATCTTCGAGGCATTCGCGTTCGCGTACGCAATAGTGCTGGTCACCGTCGACCATGACTTCGGCGGCACGATTGCGTGAATTGTAATTCGACGACATGGTGAAGGCGTAGGCGCCCGATGAGCGAATGGCAATCAAATCATCCTGGGCCAGCCGCATGGAGCGATCCTTGCCAAGGAAATCGCCGGATTCGCAAATAGCGCCGACAATATCGTATAACTGCTCATCGGCGGTGCTGGTTTCCTGCACCGGGATGATTTCCTGCCAGGCGCCGTAAAGTGAGGGTCGGATCAAATCGTTCATCGCAGCATCGACCACCGCAAAATTCTTGTTTTCGGAGAGTTTCAGATAATCGACTTTACTTACCAGAATGCCTGCGTTGCCGGCAATCGCCCGGCCGGGTTCGACAAAAATAGTCCCTTCAAAATCGCTCAGACGCTGGTCGAGCGCCGCCGCCCATTCGGCCGGTTGCGGCGGTTCTTCATCGCGATAACGAATGCCCAGCCCGCCGCCGAGATCCAGATGGGTGATGCTAATGCCCTGGCCCCGAATCCGTCCGATCAGCACGAGTAATTTATCCAGCGCGTCGATATAAGGGGATAGCTCGGTGAGCTGCGAACCGATATGGCAATCCATGCCAATGATTTCGATATTTGCCATCGCCGCCGCGCGGGCATAGATTCGCTCGGCCTGCTCGAAAGCGATACCGAACTTGTTTTCCTTCAGCCCGGTGGAAATGTAAGGGTGGGTTTTGGCGTCGACATCGGGGTTAACGCGAAAAGACACTCGCGCGGTTTTTGCCATCGATGAGGCGACCGCGTCGATGCGCTCGAGCTCCTGTTCCGATTCCACGTTGAAACAGAGTATGTCGACTTCAAGCGCCGCCTTAATCTCGGCGGCCTGTTTGCCAACCCCGGAGAAGATAATTTTTGATGGCTGCCCACCGGCTTTTAGCACCCGCTGCAATTCACCCCCGGAAACAATGTCAAAACCCGAACCGAGGCGCGCGAATACATTCAACACGGCGAGGTTGGAGTTGGCCTTAACCGCGTAGCAAACCAGGTGGTCGTGATTGGCCAAAGCCTGGTCGAAGGCGTGCCAATGGCGCTCAAGGGTCGCCCGCGAGTAAACGTACAAGGGTGTCCCGTATTGCTGAGCGAGTTCGCTGATAGCAACGTCTTCGCAGTAGAGGCTTTTGTTTTTGTAATTAAAATGATCCAAATCTATTCACTGCTGGGTTGTTTTTTTTCGTCTTCCTGCTCGGGCAAGGTCAAGGGCCCCTTGTTGCCACAGGCGGTAAGGCCGAGTAGCAGACAGAGTGACAGGGCAATGGCGATGAACTTAGCAGGCATTGGGTGCGCTTCCGCGTAAACGCGACATTATGCCGCCTTTTGCCAAAGCAGCAAATGAAGATGACGATTTTATGCCGCGTTAATGACCCGTTTTGCCATCAACGCCCAGACCCCGGCCACGCAAAGCAGGCTGCCGCCGGCCCCGTTAAACCAGCGTTGTGCTGTCGCGGTGGATAACATTAGGCGTAGTCGATTGGCAAACATCGCGTAAAAGCTGCAGGCACAAATTGCCAGCACAACAAAACTGACCCCGAGAATCCAGAGTTGCGGGGTGACCACATGCCCGGCACTGATAAACTGCGGCAACAGCGCAACAAAAAACACGATGCTTTTCGGGTTCAACGCGGTAACCACAAACGACGAAGTAAACAAGGCCCTGGCCGACCGCGGCGGTATCGATGGATCGATACTGGTCAGCGTCGTTTTATTTCGCAGCAGCTTGATGCCGAGATAAATCAGATAGAGGCCACCCAACCATTTGAGCAATCCAAACCAGAAGGCCGAAGTCGCCAGTAGCGCACCGAGTCCCGCCAAGGACAAAGAAATGGCGAGGGTATCGCCGAGCGCGACTCCAGCAATCAGTGGAATATTGGCACGTGGCCCCTGACTGATAGAATAGCTGATGACCAGCAAAATGGTCGGCCCCGGAATCGAAAGAATGACGATGCAGGCAATCAGATAACCGAGGTATAAATCGAGCGGCATAGTTTTTACCGGGTTTTACCGATAGACCATTATTCGAAAATAATCGGTTTAGCGCCTTCCCACAGGGTCGATACGCCAATTTCACGGAGCTTGTCCAGGTCGGAGGTAATGGTGGCGAAATGATTGCCGGCGAGGGTGCCCGCCTTGGAA
>JBLHOA010000036.1:0-19954 GCA_047622345.1 Gammaproteobacteria bacterium
CCATAATCCGGCCAGCAATCGGGCTTGCCCCAGGAAATTCCCGGCGCTGCAAGCACTTGAGCCCCGATTATGGCCGCGTCACTACTGCGCTGCGCTCGGTAGTGACGCGGCCGCTCGCACGTAGCAACCATTGTGCCAGGCGTTGGCCTGTCACAATGGTTGCAATGGTCTGGGTAATACAATGTGACCTGGTATTAATCACGACTGGCTTCGCAAACCTCAATCGGGAGTATGTTGTCTGGGTTATCGGGTGGCGTTGATCGTATTTGAGCAACTGCATCGGCAAACTGTAACCTGAAATCACCTGCTTCATACCGGCTTACCATGGCATGCAGGTAGCCGATCGGTGAGGTTTCGATTCGATCACCAGCCATACTGCCAGCCCATTCGTCGATCACAATCTGTGCCTCGACTGGACTGAGCCTGGCGACCTTTTCCAGAGCCGCCTTGCGTAGCTCATCAGGAACCCAGGTTGCGAATTCAGGATCACCGGAATCATTTTCACTACTACTACACTCTTTGGTACTAGTCAGTGTTGTAGTAGTAGTTCTTTTTAGGTTTATATCAGTAGTAGGTAATGCTTCCGGGATTGCCGGATGCGGTTCAGCCGTGTCCGGCCCAACCATATCCGGCGAATCCGGTTGTGGTGCGGTAGCAATCTCCTGAACAAAATACGTGCCGCCACGGATGCGTCCGTACTGATCACGTTTACGTTCGAATCGCATGTAGCCGACATCGCGGAGTTCGCGGAGCAGGCGGTAGATACCGTCGCGTCCAAGGTCGCCCCGTTTGCGCAGGTCGTTGACCAACACCTTCCAGTCATCTGGTCGAGACAGCAGGTAGCCGAGTAGGCCCCTGGCCGCCCAGGACAAGCGGGTATCCTCGATGGCTCGCTGGTCAATGATGACAAACCGCTGCCGACGAGCGGCACGAACAATAGTATTGCTCATGACTTTCCGCTACCAATGATGATCCCGGCTACCTCTGAGGCTGGGTAGTACATTCGACGGCCTATCTTGCGGCCGCAGTTCTTGAGCGCAAGCGTGCCTGGATCTCTCGGGTAACTGAAACTGTAGCGCAGACTGGCTATGGTACGGCCGAGCAATTCGGCCAGTTGCGTTTGCGACAGCAACAAACCAAAGCGTTCAGTCAGTTGATACTCCAGGGTAACCACTCTGGTATTTTCTGACTCTTGCATAATTCATGTTCTCCTTATACGCGATTCGAAATCAGGAAATGGCACGTCATATTCCGTATTTACCAATGGTTGCATTTGGCTACAGCAGTTTGCCATTACTCTTGTACGAAAACGTGTTTGAAACATCGAGGCCAGGTGCGATCTTTCCAGCATATTTCTGAGTCGCCCCGGGGACTACAATCAATAGTCCGGTTTAACGTTATGCAATACACCTGCCCATGAAACAACACAGCCTTTTCCCACCAGGACTGATCTGCTAGAGGATCAAGATTCGTAAGATGATAAGCTACGTCACCATTCCCAAATTTGCCGAATTATCGGGGTATACTCAGACCGCGATAAGGCAAAAAATACACAAAGGTATTTGGCCGGAAGGCGTATGGATAAAAGCACCTGATGGAAGAATACTGGTTAACCAGGAGGAATTTAACAAATGGGCCATAAACGGATCGGTGCAAAAGCCGCGAGCGCATCCACCATCGAGATCAGTTTCACATTTAAAGGAATCCGATGCCGGGAGAAGCTCAAGCTCAAGCCCACGCCCGCTAACCTGAAACGCGCCGAACGCCATCGATCAGCCGTTATCGAGGCGATCGATAACGGAACATTTGAATATCAGGTAACTTTCCCAAACAGTAAAAACGCCATACGGTTTGCCAATTACACCGGCGCGAATACTACGATTAAGAAGTACATGAATAACTGGATAGATTCAAAGGAGTCCGAGATCAAAGCCAGTACCTTTGCCAGTTATGAACGTATCGTGCGCAACCAGATCCTACCTGAGTTTGGCCAATTAAAACTGACAGAGCTCACTCGTATTGATGTAAAACGGTGGTGCCAATCAATGGATTGCAGCTTGAAGCGAATTAAAAACATTACCAGCGTATTGCGTGATGCCCTACAGGATGCCGCATACGATAGCCTTATTGCTGTTAACCCGCTCTATGGATGGCAGTTTAGACGCAATGATCCGCCAAAGGCAAAGCTCGATGAGATAGACCCGTTTAGCAAAGCAGAAATGAAGCAAATATTGACTGCACTTACGGGGCAAAACAAGAATCTGGTTCAATTCTGGATGGAAACAGGATTGCGGCCGAGCGAGTTAATTGCCCTCGAATGGCCCGATATCGACTTTATCGAGAAAAAGGCCCATATCTGGAAAGCTAAAACCGATGCGGCAGTGGCATTCGAGTCACCAAAAACATCTGCCGGCAATCGATTTGTTGATCTATCCGACGTTGCTATGGCTGCGATCCAAAACCAAAAGAAAATTACCTATTTAGAAGGGAACGCCATATTCCAGAATCCCCGCTCAGAAACTGCATGGACTGGAGATCGACAGATCCGACACGTCCTGTGGCAGCCGGCACTTAAAAAGGCTGGAGTTCGTTATCGATATCCATACCAGGTACGTCACACTTTCGCCAGTACCCGGTTAATGGTGGCTACTTCGATCGGTGAAATTATGTATATTTCGAAAATACTGGGCCATCGCGACTGGGTATTCACAGCCAAGACATATTCCAGGTTTATCAAAGATGATTTTTTCGAGCACCAACAAAGAAACAAAATCGTGTCTTAATCGTGTCTATTTGGGGACAAAACAATAGACATCATCAGACATTATTAGGAAACTCTAATATAGAAAAGCCCTAAGTATCAAATACTTAGGGCTTTATAATGGCGGAGAGCGAGGGATTCGAACCCCCGGAGGATTTCTCCTCAACGGTTTTCAAGACCGCCGCATTCGGCCGCTCTGCCAGCTCTCCAAAATCGATACGTTGCTAAAAACCACTTTAAATTAACGACTCACCAAAATCGTCAGTATTTCGAATGAACCGAAACGCTGGCGTATTATAAACATTTCGAAACTCGAGTCATCAGGAATTTGCCATCGAGCTTGAATATTTTCTATTTGACCCTATGTTAGCGGTCAAAGACTATGAATTGTCAGGCAAAAGTAACCTTCAACTTAACTTGATAGTTACGCGGTTGGAACTTAGAATGGCGACCATTAGTCTATATCAGACACTTTTAATGGAGAGAAGCACAATGCAAATGAATACTGCTGTTACACGCCCACCCGAAGCGATTCTGCAGACCAACAAGCTAATTAAGAATACCTACATGCTGTTGTCGATGACGTTGATATTCAGTGGGCTTATGGCCTTTACCAGCATTGCTATGCAAGCTTCACAAGGCATCGCATTAGGTGCATCGCTGGTTGCGATCGGCCTGCTCTGGTTTGTACTTCCCAAAACGCAGAATTCAGCCGCTGGCATTCCAGTCATTTTCGGTATAACCGGCCTGCTCGGTTTTGGTCTCGGACCCATGCTTAGTTATTACCTAAGCGTCAACCCAAGTATTGTAACTACTGCAATGGGTGGAACCGGAGCAATATTCCTCAGTTTGTCAGGATACGCACTGGTCACACGAAAAGACTTCAGTTTTCTCGGCGGCTTCATTTTCGTCGGCATGCTGGTCGCGATCGGCGCCATGATTGCGAATTTGTTTCTGGGTATTCCGGCGCTGGCATTAGCAGTCAGCGCTGCGGTCATCATGATCATGAGCGGTTTAATCTTATTCCAGACTTCCCAGATGATTAGCGGTGGCGAAACCAACTATATATCGGCCACAGCGGGTCTATTTCTCGCGATCCTGAATATCTTCACCAGTCTGCTCCACATTCTGGGTGTATTCGGTGGCGACGACTAGTTTAGTTGTCCAACATAAATTAAATAAGCCCCTGTCATAGGGGCTTATTTTTATGAGAAAATTATGGATTGGTTAAAAATTGTCTCGGGGATTGCCCTGGCAGCGATGTTTTTCTACCTGCTTCCACGAGCCAAAGAAATGGCGAAAAACTCTCCTAAAGGATCTATGCAGGACTGGATGGGCTATATCATACCGATGGCCGGTATCGTTTTATTTATTATCCTGTTGATCAAGCTGGTTTAACCAGATCATTTCAGCCAACGCCAGGTCATCGGCAAAGGTTATCTTCAAATTAGTGGCCTGCCCTCTTACCAGTTTGGGTGAATAACCGCTCTGTTCAATCGCGGATGCATCGTCGGTAATCGTTAAACCCTGGGTAACCACTTTTTCCAATGCATTCAACAACGGCAGCAAATAAAATGCCTGCGGTGTCTGTGCCCGCCAGAGCCGGTCCCGTGATACGCTGGCCGCAATCTCAAAATTGTCATTTTCCAATTTCAAACTATCGTTCACCGGCAATGCCAGTATCGCCCCGGCCTGATGCTCACTGGCCGCGGCAATAACGTCGGATAGTTCCTGGTGGGTAACCAGAGGGCGTGCGGCATCGTGCACCAGCACCAATGACTCACTGCCGAAACGGTATTGCAGTTGAACCAGTCCATTGTAGACAGAATGATGGCGTTGCTCGCCGCCGTTTGCGATCAGGATCGGTTTCTCCGACTGGTATTCAAGTCCTTCCCAGTACTGATCTTCTTCGCTCAGCACCAGCACCGCGCCTTCGATCTGTGGGTGCGATAGCAGGCGGTCGAGGCAATGCTCAAGTACGGTTTTATGGTGCAAGGTCAGGTATTGTTTGGGCCTGTCACCACCCATTCTAGAGCCCGAACCCGAGGCTGGAATGACCGCCCAGATTGAATGGCCAGCGATCATTTTGACGCGGGCTCGTCGGCAGGGATCAATTGAATAAAGGTTTCACCCTGCTTGATCATGCCGAGGTCATTACGCGCTTTCTCTTCGAAGGCATCGAGGCCGTTTTGCAAGTCGAGCACCTGGGCTTCGAGTATTTTATTGCGGCTTTCCAGTTCGCGTAGCTTCTGTTTCTGAATATCAAGTTCATTGGATAACTGAACGACTTCAGAAAGGCTGCCATCGCCAAACCAGATTCGATATTGCAGGCTAATCAATAATACGAGCAAAACTGCGACTAGTAGTTTCATCGGATGATTGATTTTCAGCCTGGTTAGATATGTTTAAATACCGACTTTCCGGGGTAAACTGCAGCGCTGCCGAGTTGTGATTCGATGCGCAGCAATTGATTATATTTGGCTACTCTGTCAGAACGCGATAACGACCCGGTTTTGATCTGGCCGGCATTGGTAGCCACCGCCAGGTCTGCAATAGTCACGTCTTCGGTCTCTCCCGAACGATGCGAAATGACCGTGGTATAGCCAGCTTTATGCGCCATCGCTATAGCATCAAGGGTTTCGGTTAAGGTTCCAATCTGGTTAAATTTGATCAGAATTGAATTGGCAATATTCTCGTCGATACCACGCTTTAAAATTTGCGTATTGGTGACAAACAAGTCATCACCTACCAGTTGAATTTTTCCACCGAGTTTATTGGTCAACGTTGCCCAGCCGTCCCAGTCACTTTCGTCCATTCCATCTTCAATGGTAATAATCGGGTATTGATCAACCCAGCCCGCCAGATAATCGGAAAATTCTTCGGCGCTGAAAGAGCGATTTTCCGATGCCAGTAGATACTGACCATTTTCGTAAAACTCCGAACTGGCAACATCCAGCCCGAGACAGATATCGTCGCCCGGGGTAAAGCCTGCTTGTGTAATCGCGGTCAGGATCACTTCGATTGCTTCTTCGTTTGAAGACAAATCCGGTGCAAAACCGCCCTCGTCGCCGACCGTAGTATTTAATCCTTTCTTGTTTAACACCGATTTCAAAGAATGAAAAATTTCAGCGCCATAGCGTAAGGCTTCGCTGAAGCTCGGCGCACCAATAGGTAACACCATGAATTCCTGCATATCAACACTATTATCCGCATGCGCACCGCCATTGATGATATTCATCATCGGTACCGGTAATGTAGTTGCTGCTTCACCACCCAGGAATCGATACAGGGGCTGCTCGGCGGCAATAGCTGCGGCCTGCGCATTCGCCAGTGAAACGGCAAGCAAGGCATTCGCGCCCAGTTTGCTTTTGTTGTCGGTGCCATCGAGATCAATCATCGCCTGATCCAGTCCACGTTGGTCGTTGCTGTCCATTCCGGAAACTAGCGTCGCCAATTCATTGTTCACATGACCAACGGCCTTGCTCACGCCCTTGCCGAGGTATCGAGCGGGGTCACCATCGCGCAGTTCGATTGCTTCGCGCTCTCCGGTAGAAGCACCCGACGGCGCAGCGGCGCGCCCCATGATGCCATTACTCAAAGTTACCTCGGCTTCGACGGTCGGGTTACCGCGCGAATCGAGTATCTCTCTACCAATAACCTTACTGATGGTTGTCATATTGTTTCCTGAATTTGATTAATCTATTTTATCGCCATCATGTCATTTTCATGCATGGGCTGTGATTTGGTAAGCCGATCCAGGTTCTTCAACACGGTCAGTAATTCTTTCATCTGCCCTAGCGGCCAGGCATTGGGGCCATCGCTCAAGGCTTTTGCCGGGTTAGGATGGGTTTCCATGAAAACCCCGGCGACACCAACGGCAACCGCTGCACGTGCCAAAACAGGGACAAACTCACGCTGCCCACCCGAAGTACTACCCTGCCCACCCGGTAATTGCACCGAATGCGTGGCATCGAAGACCACCGGACAGCGGGTTTCGCGCATCACCGCTAAGGAGCGCATATCGGATACTAGATTGTTATAGCCGAAGCTTGCTCCGCGTTCGCATACCATGATCTGCTGATTGCCGGTTTCAAGGGCCTTATTGACCACCTGTTGCATGTCCCAGGGCGATAGAAACTGCCCTTTCTTGATGTTTACCGGTTTCATTTGTGCGGCAACATTTTGAATAAAGTTGGTTTGTCGGCACAAAAAAGCCGGGGTTTGTAAAACATCGACCACCGCCGCTACTTCGTTTAAAGGCGTATCTTCATGAACATCGGTCACTATCGGAACCTTCAGTTCGTTGCGCACCTTTTCCAGAATGGCGAGGCCTTTCTCGATTCCGGGACCACGAAAGCTGGTGGTACTGGAGCGATTCGCCTTATCAAATGACGACTTATAGATAAACGGAATTTCAAGGTCGGCACAGATTTCCTGCAACGCGGCAGCCGTCTCAAAAGCCAGGGCTTCCGACTCGATAACGCAGGGGCCAGCCATCAGAAACAGGGGTTGATCCAGCCCAGCTTCAAATCCGCATAATTTCATTTTGATTTTGACTCGTTGTGTGCAGCCGCGGCAGTGATGAAACTGTTAAACAAAGGGTGCCCTTCGCGCGGGCGCGAAGTGAATTCAGGATGAAACTGGCAGGCGATGAACCAGGGGTGATCAGATAATTCCACCATCTCAACCAGTTCATTGTCGATCGAAAGTCCGGCTATCACCAGGCCGGCATCCTGCAATCGCTCGAGATAAGTGTTGTTGAATTCATAACGGTGGCGGTGGCGTTCGCTGATTTCTTCGTTGCCATAAGCTTTACGTGCATTCGTTCCGGGCACCAGCTTGCAGGTTTGCGCCCCGAGTCGCATGGTGCCACCCAGGTCGGTTTGTTCATTGCGGGTCTCAACCGAGCCATCGCGGTCGACCCATTCTTCGATCAGCGCGATCACCGGGTCGGGGGTCTTCGGATTAAATTCAGAGCTATGTGCCTTGGTCAGCCCAAGTACATTGCGCGCATATTCGATTACCGCTACCTGCATGCCAAGGCAAATACCAAGGTAAGGAATATTATTGGTACGGGCGAAACCCACGGTGGCAATCTTGCCTTCGATACCGCGACTGCCGAATCCACCGGGTACCAGAATCGCGTCCAGACCCTCGAGTTCGCCAACGCCATTGGTTTCGATTGATTCAGAATCGATCTTGACAATATTGACCCGGGTTTTGGTGTGGATTCCAGCATGCGTCAACGCTTCATTGAGCGACTTATAAGCATCCGTGTGATCAACATATTTGCCCACAAAGCCGATGTTCACCTCTCTTTCCGGGTGCTCGAGCGCGTACACGACTTCATCCCAGTCGGACAGATCGGCGGGCGGCAAATCGAGTGCAAAATGTTTGGCGACGATGTCATCCAGGCCCTGCTCGTGCAATTCACGCGGGATCTTGTAAATATGGTCGGCGTCAACCGCATAGATAACCGCTTCTTCGGCGACATTGGTAAACAACGCGATCTTGGCGCGCTCTTCTTCCGGAATGGCGCGGTCCGCCCGGCATAATAATATGTCGGGCTGAATGCCGATAGAGCGTAACTCTTTTACAGAGTGCTGCGTCGGCTTGGTCTTCATTTCACCTGCAGCTGCCAGGTAGGGTATCAAGGTAAGGTGCATGTAAAGCACATTGTCGTGACCGAGCTGGAAGCCCAATTGACGAATCGCTTCCATGAACGGCAGGGATTCGATATCACCGACGGTTCCACCAATTTCTACGAGCACAATATCGGCATCGTTGGTGCCTTTTAGCACTGAATTTTTGATTTCGTCGGTAACGTGCGGGATAACCTGGACGGTAGCGCCGAGATATTCGCCGCGACGTTCCTTGGCAATAACCGATTCATAGATTCGACCGGTGGTAAAATTGCTACCGCGCGAACAGCGCACATTCACAAATCGTTCGTAGTGCCCCAGGTCTAGATCGGTTTCGGCGCCATCGTCGGTGACATACACTTCGCCGTGCTGAAACGGGCTCATCGTGCCCGGGTCGACATTGATATAAGGGTCCAGTTTCAGCATGTTCACGCTGAGTCCTCGAGCCTGTAAAATTGCGCCCAGCGAGGCAGATGCAATACCTTTGCCCAGTGATGAAACAACACCACCAGTAATGAAAATAAATCGGCTCATAGATCCCAGGATTAGACAGAAGTGAATACGTAGGTTGGGACGAAACGATAGCAGAATCGCATTTTGATAACAATCTGAAGTCTGGTGTTTTAGTCGACAAATACGATAGTTTCTGTCGACCGACCGGGGTTAATGCATCGGCCTGATTGGGTCAGGGGTCAGGAGTCAGGCGGCAAGCTTCAGGGGTTATTGGCGATGATAACTGCCCTTCTCGGCGCTGGAAGTCCCTCGACAGTCATCGCGGGATTTTCCGCATCAAGACATTGCTCAAGAGACTCAAATTGCATCCACCCGGTGCTGCGTTGCTCATCGGTGGTGGTTAGCGTTTCGTCGACCACGCGAACATTGACAAACCCGCAGCGGCGCATCCAGCGACAAAGCTCTGGCGCCGATGGAATAAACCAGACGTTGCGCATGCGCGCATATCGATCATCGGGCACCAGCACTTCGCCTTCGCCACCGGGAATCACCAGTGTTTCCAGGCAGAGCTCTCCACCCGGGCGCAAAAAGCTTTTCAATTGATAAAGATGGTCGACCGGGCTTCGCCGATGATACAAAACTCCCATCGAAAAAACGGTATCGAACCAGTTTAACTGATCGGGTATGGCTTCAATTCCGATTGGTAACATATGAATATTATCCGCTTTGGCATAGCGTTGAACGGCTTGAAACTGCAGGTTGAAGAGTGGCGAGGGCTCGATGCCAATCACCAGTTCGGGATTTTCCGCGAGCATGCGCCAGCAGTGGTAGCCATTGCCGCAACCGATATCAAGTAGGCGACGTGATTCCAGCGACGCCAGATGAGGTTGCACCCGATCCCATTTAAAATCGGATCGCCATTCGCTGTCGATATTGCAATCGCTAATCTGATAAGGCCCCTTTCGCCAGGGCATTAACTGAAGCAGGCTGTCTTCCAATTGCCCGGGATGATGACAAACCCCGTCTATGCGAATGGCAGCGGAATCATATTTAACGCTGACACCTTCTATATCAGGTAAGCTCGCCAGTGCTTTAGCCCAGCGCGGGTAGTCGCCATGATTGACCAGCCAATCGGCTTTCTGGCGCTCCAGTGAGTCCGCCCAGCGGGTTTGACCCAAGCTCTGCAGCTGGTGAATCAATTGATCCCAGTTCATTATTTTATCGCCAGGTAGGAAGTGAAATTGAAACAACGGAAGCATTGGTACACTTCGCTAAAGCCGGCACTCGATAAGCGTTGCCGGTGAAGCCGATCATCGTCGGGAATGAGTACGTTTTCAAGCGCCGATCTTTTCTGACTGATTTCCAGGTCGCTATAGCCCTGAACTTTTTTAAAGGCGTGATACAACTGAATCATGCGATCGGTTTCGGGCTGCTCCTCGAAAATAACTTTTTCAGAAAGCACTAAAACGCCACCGGGCTTTAATCCCTGGTAGACATTGTCGAGTAATGATTGTCTTTGTGAGGGTTGCAAAAACTGCAGCGTCAAATTCAAAATAACCATCGAGGCGTTGCTGATATCGACATCCTGAATATCCTGGCAACACCACTCGATATTATCGAACTGCGGCTGCTGGGCCCGACATTTGTCGATCATCGACTCCGCATTATCGACCGCAATAACACGGATATTAATCGCACTGGTTTGTGCGGCCACAATCCTGGAAGCCTCGCCGAGTGAACAGCCCAAATCAAATACCCTGCTGTCATTTTGCACAAAGATATCGGCGTATAGCCCGATCATTTGTAACAATAACTGATAGCCGGGCACCGACCGCGAAATCATATCCTGAAATACATTCGCCACCGTTTCATTAAATTCGAAAGCTTTGATATCGCTCAGTGATTTGGCAAAAACGGTATCTTTTTTATGGTCGCTCAAAACAACAATCCGGCCAGTTCGCCATTCAGATACAAAATGGGTGTCAGCTTACGTAACCACGGTGGCACGCGGTGCGTTTGATACAGTCGTTTCAATCGATGCCTGTTCGCCTTGTCTGTATCGCTAAGTTTCAGCGTAATTGCCTGCCCGCAATCGGTCATCGACATCCGTTTAAAAACCTCGCTACGCGACAGATTTAAATCGATAGCGTCGATAATGATCTGCCGCCGCTGGTCAAATTCAAATTCTACATTTTCGGGAATTACTTTAGCCGCGGTGATTAAATAAAGCTGCTTATTATAAATACGCAGTGAATAGTCACCCGTGCTGAGCAGCGGGCTGGCATCTTCTTTGGCGGTGAACTGGTTAATCAACTCTTCCAGTTGACTGGCAGGAAGTGCGTTTAATCCTCTTTGCTTAATCCAGTAGCGAATCAGGTTTTTCTGTCTCGCCGTGCTTAGTGTCAACATTTCCGTAATGCTCAGGGTTTTGACACCTGCCGCGCTGTGCTCCAGCCGCAGGCAATCCTGTTCGCCCAACTCGCCTAACAATTGCTGAGTTTCGCGCTGAATTTCTGCCACCATTTCCAGATTTCGATGCACGTTCGGCCAACGGCTTTTTAGCGGTGGAATAACCTGTTGGCGCAGATAGTTTCGATCATAACGCAGCGATTGATTGCTGGGGTCATCCATCCACTGCAGCTTATGTTCGTCGGCATAGCTTTCAAGCGCTTCCCGGCTAATCGAGAGCAATGGTCGCAGCAACAGCCCCGCCCCTAAAGGCCGCTTTCGAGCAACGCCGCGCAGTCCCGCCGGACCCGACCCTCTGAATGCATTGATGAGAAAAGTTTCCACCTGGTCGTCCCCATGGTGCGCCGTCACCATACAATCATTCTCAACGAGCGCCGTTGCGAACAATCCATAGCGCAGTTGTCTGGCCTGTGATTCAACATTGGACAGGTTTTGCCCCATGTTCAGGTGATCAACACGCAGCGGTAATTGATAACGATTGGTTTGCCCGCGGCAAAAGTCTTCCATCGCATCAGCGCTATCCTGTAATCCATGATTGATATGCCAGGGAATAAGGTCAAAGTTGTCACGATGGTTTACCAGCAGGTGCAACAGCACGCTGGAGTCCAGCCCGCCGCTGTAGGCAAGGTAAACACGATTGATATGATCAGGGATTATCTGCAGACAGGATTGCATAACAGATCAGCCACCCAGGCAAGAAGCGGTCAGGCTTCTTTAAATTCTCCGAATGACATCAGTTTTTGATAACGCAGGTCTAACAGCTTTTCAATGCTGGTGGATTCCAGAGCTTCGATATTATCGATCAAGCTTTGTTTCAAGGAGTCTGCAATTATCGAATGGTCTCGATGAGCCCCGCCCAGAGGCTCGGAAATAACACTATCGATCAAGCCCAGTGATAACAGGCGCTTTGCAGTGATGCCCATTGCTTCTGCAGCCTGCGAAGCCTTCTCCGCACTCTTCCACAGAATAGACGCACAACCTTCGGGGGAAATCACCGAATAAGTTGAGTATTGCATCATGTTTATGCGATCGCCGACACAAATGGCCAATGCTCCGCCAGACCCACCTTCGCCGATAATAGTGCAGATAACCGGCGTTTTAAGATCGGCCAGTGTATACAGGTTCCGTGCTATTGCTTCGCTTTGTCCTCTTTCTTCGGCTCCAATGCCAGGATAAGCCCCGGGAGTATCGATCAGGGTCAACAATGGCATTTTGAACTTTTCTGCCATTTTCATTAAGCGTAGCGCCTTGCGATAGCCTTCCGGTCGCGGCATGCCGAAATTACGTTTGATTTTTTCCTTCGTATCCCGCCCTTTCTGCTGGCCGATAACCATCACCGGCTTGCCATTTAAGCGACCGATGCCGGCGACCATTGCATGATCATCGGCGTAATACCGGTCTCCGTGCAAAAATTCAAAATCGGTGAAAATTCGCTCGATGTAATCCAGCGCATAAGGACGATTAGGGTGGCGCGACAACTGGGAAATCTGCCAGGCCGATAGCTTTGAAAAAATGGAATGGGTCAGTGTCTCCACTTTTTTCTCAAGCCTCGCGATTTCATCAGTGATATTAATATCCGAATCATCGGTGACATAACGCAGTTCGGAAATTTTCGCCTGAAGTTCAGCGATAGGCTGCTCAAAATCTAAAAAATTGGGATCCATAAACCTGTCTTGCAAAGTAAAATCTGCTGCTAGTTTAACGATTCACTCTGAAGCTGTCATTAGCGAAAGCGAGAAAGACTCAGTTTGCGATTGCATCACGAATCATTGCCAGTGCCACCAAAGGTTCGGCGTGCTGAGTAATCGGCCTTCCGATAACCAGATAACTGGCCCCATCGGCGATAGCCTGTTCGGGGGTTACAATTCGGTGTTGGTCGTCCGAGCTCGCCCATGTTGGACGAATTCCCGGAGTAACCAGCAAGGGTGAACTACCTATCGACTGGCGCAGGCTCACGACTTCCCGGGCGGAACATACCACGCCGTCCAGCCCACATCCCTTGGCCTGCTTCGCTAACTGGTCGACCAATTCGGGTATGGCAAGCGGGATACCAATCGCCTTCAGTTGCGATTCGGACATGCTGGTGAGCACGGTGACTGCGATAACAAAGGGTCTTCGTGCGACCATGTCGGCACCCTCCATTGCGGCTGACATCATGGCCTCACCACCCATCGCATGGACATTAACCATCCACACGCCGAGCTTTGCCGCCGCAGTTACCGCTTTTTGCACCGTGTTGGGAATGTCATGGAATTTCAAATCCAGAAAGACATCAAAGCCTTGCGCGACCAGCTTTTCAACCAATGCCGGGCCCGCGCTGGTGAATAGTTCTTTGCCGACCTTCAACTTACAAAGCTCCGGGCTTACAGTGGCTACAAATTCCAATGCCTTCGCTTGCGCTGCAAAATCAAGGGCCACGATTACTCTGGGATCATTCATAAAAATACTATACCGGTTTCATCGATGCCCAATTTCTACAACTGGGGCATAACCATTGCATGGAATGACTTTCGTAGCCGCATTGGCCACAATTGAATTCGGATTTCTTGCTCTGCACCGTTTTCAGAAAAGCCGACAATCGTTCCCATGTATCATCAAGTTGATCAGGGTTTGACTTGAGAAAGCGCAGGGCAAACTCGAAGGCTTCGAATGACGGGGACTTAAGCAGAATATCGGATAAAAAATTCTGCGCTTTATCGATATCTTCGTGGTCAGCATAATATTCCAGCAAGGCGATCGCTACAGGCGTGGAATGATGTGTTTGATACTGGTCATGCAAAAACTGCTGGTAAACTTTTTCGCTTTTTCCCGTATAAATCTGCTTTGCCGGTTCGAGGTAAAGCTCCAGATATTCGGGACTTTGTTGGCATAATCGTTGAAATATTTTTTCCGCTGCAGCGCTGTCATCAACGGACAGGTTCACCTTAATAAATAACAACGACGCACGGACGCATTTATGGTCAACGTCTATCGCTCGTTTGAGTGTTTTCCTGGCTAATCCGATGTTCCTGCTTTCGATAGCGGTATCGGCTATCTCACACAGGCACTGGCTCAAAATAATATTTATGCCTGGTTCATGCAGATCAAATAGTGTTTCAGCACTATCGGCGGCCTCAAGCCAGGACTTCTCGATAATAAAGAGATCCAACAGTTTTTTATGGGCTTCGGGAACATCTGAATTAAGCTCGATCATTTCGCGATATAGCTGTTCAGCACGGTCAAGTAACCCTGCTTTTAAGTAGTCGCTGGCCAACTCCGAAATCGCCATGTGGCGTTGTTTTCGAGTCAAATTCGGGCGTGCGAGTAAATTTTGATGCACTTTTATGGCGCGGTCGACTTCACCCTTTGATCGAAACAGGTTTCCCAGGGCAACGTGAATTTCAATGGTATCTTTGTTTACTTCGATCAAATTGGTAAAAACTTTAATCGCATTATCAGAATCATCGGTTAAAAGATAATTTAACCCTTTGACATAGTCTTCGTTAAATTCATCGCAGTCATTCCTGCCCGAATTTTTAGCGAAAGGCTGCCATCGACCCAGTAACCAGCCAATTAAAATGGCGCAGAAAACGAGTAGAAATAACCAAATATCCAATAGTAGTGACCCGCTAGTCGGGCTTAAGCCCTAATTATGTCGGCTGGTTGGCACGATCTCGCAATTCTTTGCCGGGCTTGAAGTGAGGAACATACTTACCGGGCAATTCGACTTTATCGCCTGATTTGGGATTTCGTCCGGTCCGGGGTGGTCGATAATGAAGGCTGAAGCTGCCAAATCCTCTGATTTCGATTCTTTCACCATTGGACAACGCACTGCTCATCATTTCGATAAGACTTTTAACCGCCAATTCAACGTCTCTGTAGGCGAGATGGCCCTGGTTTCTCGATAAGTTATCGATCAGATCCGATTTAGTCATTGATGGTACAAATTCAACTTCTTTCATCATAAATCCCGGCGGTCAAAGTGAGTGGTGGGGAAAACCCCCACCACCTTTAATCATGGATTCTAGGAATCCATTTTTTCCTTAAGCAATTCACCAAAGCTGGTAGTTGCAACACCGGTAGTCTCGGTACTGGCTGCATAGTCCTTTAATGCTTCCTGCTCCTCGTCGGTATCTTTTGCTTTGATAGACAGATAGATGCTACGACCCTTACGGTCCATACCGGTGATCTTAGCTTCGATCTGATCGCCTTCATTCATGAAACTGCGAGCATCTTCTATGCGGTCTTTCGCCATTTCAGACGCGCGTAACAAACCTTCGATTCCATCGCCAAGATCAATAACCGCTGCTTTGGCATCGACTGAGATCACGGTTCCGGTAACAATGCTACCTTTAGGCTGGTCAGCGATAAAACTGGAGAACGGATCTTTTTCGATCTGCTTGATTCCAAGTGAAATACGCTCACGCTCTGGATCGATCGACAACACCATTGCTTCAAGTTCCTGTCCCTTTTGATAATCTCGAACCGCTTCTTCACCAACTTTATTCCATGACAGATCGGTCAAGTGAATAAGGCCGTCAATGTTGCCATCGAGCCCGATGAAAATACCAAAATCAGTAATCGACTTAATCTTTCCGGCAATGATATCGCCTTTACTATTAGTGACACCGAACTCGTCCCATGGGTTAGTTTTACATTGCTTCATACCCAGTGAAATACGACGACGTTCTTCATCGATTTCAAGGATAACAACTTCAACTTCATCACCCAGGTTGACAACTTTGTTCGGATTAACATTTTTATTAGTCCAATCCATTTCAGAGACATGCACCAGACCTTCGACGCCGTCTTCGATTTCAACAAAACAACCGTAATCGGTGATATTGCTGACATGGCCGAACAAGTGCTGACCTTCGGGGTAACGACGCATAATGTTAGCCCATGGATCATCACCCATTTGCTTCAGGCCTAATGAAACCCGGTTCTTCTCACGGTCAAACTTAAGGACGACAACGTCGATTTCCTGGCCGATTTCGACGACTTCAGAAGGATGCTTGACACGCTTCCAGGCCATATCGGTGATGTGCAACAGACCATCGATTCCACCGAGATCAAGGAAAGCACCGTAATCGGTCAGATTCTTAACAATACCGCGGACCTGCTCGCCTTCTTTCAGGTTTTCGAGCAGTTTTTCACGCTCTTCGCTGAATTCCTTCTCGACAACAGCACGTCGGGATACGACGACATTGTTGCGTTTTTGATCGAGTTTGATGATCTTGAATTCGAGTTCTTTTTCCTCGAGATAAGCGGTATCACGGACCGGACGAACATCGACCAGTGAACCCGGCAGGAAGGCACGGATTTCGCCGATATCGACCGTAAAACCACCTTTAACCTTACCGGTAAATCGACCAGTAACGATTTCATCGGCAGCTTGCGCTTCTTCAAGACGAGTCCAGGCACGCGCACGTTTCGCTTTTTCACGGGATAATCGTGACTCACCGTAGCCATCCTCGAAAGAATCGAGGGCTACTTCGACGGTATCGCCGATCGCGACGTCAAGTTCACCACTTTCGTTGTAAAACTGTTCTACCGGAATGACACCTTCAGATTTTAAACCGGCGTTGACAATAACGACATCGCGATTGATATCGACTACTTCGCCAGTGATTATTTCACCGACGCGCATATTCATTTGGATAATGCTTTGCTCGAACATTTCTGCAAAGTTTTCAGACATGGAAATTTCCTAATAGAGTATTTCGATAACCTATCCGGAAGAGATAAGCTATCAGGTTAGTTAAAAAGCCCTGTAAACAGTGAGTTACAGGGTCCTGTTAATCGCTTTGCCCATCACCGTTGATGTGGCTTAACACCAGTTTTCCGACTTCTTCCAGGTCGAGAAAACTTGAATCTACGACTAAAGCATCTTCAGCAGGTTTGAGCGGAGAAACGCTACGATTTCGATCGCGCTCATCCCGTTCGGCTATGTCCGTTTGAAGCTCGGCGATACTAGCGGATATTCCCATATTTTTCAACTGCTTATATCGCCTTTGCGCCCTTATTTCCTCAGATGCGTATAAATAAAACTTAAAATCCGCTTCGGGAAAGACGACAGTACCCATATCCCGTCCATCGGCCACCAGCCCCGGGGGCTTTAAAAAGGCGCGTTGAATATCGAGCAATTTTTCGCGCACCTGGGCGTGGCGCGCAACTATTGAAGCGGCGTCGCCCATAGTTTCGCTGCGAATCTGCTCCGAAACATCCATATCATTCAAAAATGGTATTGAAAGTTCGGCACCGGCCTCAAAGCGGATATTGAAATCCGGCAATACCGACAGCACATCTTTCTCCTGCTCCAGATCAAGACCCGAATTCATCGCCTGCAAGGCGAGTAATCGATAGATAGCGCCACTATCGAGGAAATTCAGCCCAAGCTTGCGCGCAATGATCAAAGACAAAGAACCCTTGCCCGAACCACTGGGTCCGTCAATGGTGACGACGTATGGTTTACTCATTTATATCTACCTTCAGTCCAGCTTTACTGGAAATTTCAACATACCCGGGGAAAGAAGTATCTACATTACTGCAGTTATCGACAATCAAATCGCTTTTACAGCACAATGCGGCCACGCTAAAGGCCATTGCACATCGGTGATCGCCATGCGAATCCACCCTTCCTCCGCTTAACTTCCCACCCACTATATCCAGTCCATCTGGCCTGGTCGTGACTTCGATTCCGAGGGATTGTAAACCATCGGCCATTACCTGAATGCGGTCGCTCTCTTTTACCCGTAACTCTTCCGCGCCGCTTAAGCGGGTCGTTCCGCGCGCGCAGGCAGCGGCTATAAACAACACTGGAAACTCGTCAATGGCCAATGGCACCAGAGCCTGTGGTATGTCGATACCATTAAGGACCGCACTGCGAACGGTGATATCAGCGACCGGTTCCCCACCGACATCACGTTCATCGGACAGGGTAATATCGGCCCCCATTAATCGCAAAATATCGATGACACCGGTGCGCGTGGGATTAATGCCAACATGCTCCAGTACGATTTCACTATTTGGCGCAATACTCGCCGCGACCATAAAAAATGCGGCTGACGAAATATCGGCTGGAATTTCAATATTCGTTGCGCGCAGAGACTGGCCTCCCTGAAAACTGATTTGCGCACCCTGGGTGACGACTTCGCAGCCAAACCCTCGAAGCATCCGTTCACTATGATCCCGTGTAGGCGCCGGCTCGCGAACCCGGGTAATGCCCCCGGCATAAATGCCGGCGAGCAAAATACAGGATTTAACTTGTGCCGAGGCAACCGGCATATCGTATTCTGTAGCCCTTATTTTCTGCCCGCCTGATATCTGTAACGGTGCACAACCGCCATCGGCACTGGTAACAACCGCACCCATAGCGGTAAGCGGCTTGATCACTCGGTTCATCGGGCGCACCGACAACGATTCATCACCGATAAGACTGCTGTCAAAGGATTGGCCGGCGAGCAGGCCCAACATCAGGCGCATCGCAGTGCCGGAATTACCCATTTGTAACGGCTCCTCAGCAGGCTGTAAACCGTGCAGCCCTACTCCGTGTACGCATATTGCATCGGCAGAACAGTCGATGTTAACCCCCATGGCCTGAAAGGCTCTGAGCGTATTCATGCTGTCTTCACCGGACAGAAAGCCACTGATGCGACTTGTTCCTTCGGCAATCGACGAAAATATGATCGACCGGTGCGAGATCGATTTATCGCCGGGAACCCGAACCCGACCGCCAAGCTCTCCACCAGGCCGGCACAAAAATTGATTCATTAACAGTTTCCGATGAGCGAGTCCCGCTCTGTTTTGGCACGCCCGAATAATTCGAGTAAGCAATCGGCATCTTTGTTTCGAATCGCATCGGCGACAAGCGTGAGCTCCCGCTGATACTGCTCAATTAAGTCGACCAGAGCATCACCATTTGAAATACAGACGTCTCGCCACATAACCGGGTCGCTCGAGGCAATCCTGCTGAAATCGCGAAATCCGCCGGCGGCATAACGAAAAATTTCTTCGTGCTCATTGAGGGCCGAGAGGTGGTGCACCAGGGTATAGGCCAGCATATGGGGTAAATGTGACGTCGCCGCAAGCACCTTGTCGTGGTGCGTGATCGCAAGAAACTCAACGCTGGCCTTGCAATCTTTCCACATCGTTGAAATCAGCTCAATAGCCTGCGGGCTGGTTTCATCCAGCGGAGTCAGGATTACCTTGCGCCCTTGATAAAGACTGGCAAACGCGGCTTCCACCCCGCTATTTTCAGTTCCGGCAATGGGATGTCCGGGTACGAACTGAGCGAAGCGGTCGCCCAGACTGGCACGCGCTATTTCGACTACCGAACCTTTGGCACTGCCGACGTCGGTTATAACCATATCCGCGGTTACCACCCGGGCCAGCTCGCTGAACACCGCAGACATTGCCCCCAATGGCACCGCGACGACAACGATATCGGCGCCGGCTACACAGTCACTAATGCTGGTTTCAAAACGATCTATAACGCCCAGTTCAACACCCTTTTCCAGGTTCTGTCGATTACGCCCGTAACCGACGACTTCCTTAACCTGATTGGCCTGCTTCAAGGCCAGCGATAAAGACCCACCGATCAAACCCACTCCGATGATGGCTAAGCGCGCAATCATCGCAATTTATCCAG
>JBLHOA010000037.1:0-19088 GCA_047622345.1 Gammaproteobacteria bacterium
CCGATTTGAGTGATATCAATAATCAGATCGAGGAATTGAGCATTCGCCATCAGTCAAACCAGGCAACGCTTGCCACCGAACGTAATCTGTTCGCGCTGGCCAAGGCCGAAGTTGATCGACTGGTAAAACTACAACAGCAAAATCTGAGCAACGAATCTGCAGTTAATAATGCGCGAAGTACCCTGGGTAAACAGCAGTTGGCCGTGTTGTCACGGCAACTCGAAGTTGAAAGTTATCCGGCTAAACTCGAAATTCTGAAAGCGCGACGCGATTTCAACCGGGCTAAGGTTGCGGAATCGAGCCTGGCCATGGAACGTGCGCAAATGAAGGCGCCATTCGATGCAGTGATAAGCCAGGTTTTCGTGGCGGACGGTGACCGCGTAATGCTCGGTCAGTCGCTACTTTCGCTTTTTCCGCTCAGTAGTCTGGAAATTCGAGCCCATCTGCCGACCGCTTATGTCGATCAAATTCGACAGGCCATGAGCGGTGGAGTCACATTGACCGCGGGGATCGAAAAACGCGATGAGCTGGGCAAGTTCATCCTCACCCGGATAGCCGGTCGCGCAGAAACTAGTGGTATCGATGTCTACTTCAAGGCACAGGATACTAATTCGCAGCTAAGGCCCGGCGAGTTATTACCCCTGAGCCTGCACCTGCCGGAGATGGATAATGTTATCGCAATACCCTATCAGGCGATCTATGGCAATTCGGTGGTCTACCTGATGCGGCAGGGGCGAATGCAGGCTATCGAAGTCAGTTCAGTCGGGCAGCAGGTGAACATCGAGGGCCAACGCATACTGCTGATACGAAGCGAGTCCATCGAATCGGGGGATCACATAATCGTTACGCATCTGCCTAATGCAGTGTCCGGGCTTAAAGTGACCAGTTCCGAAAATGCAACAAACAACTAGCTTATTGGGGGTTTTTGCGCGCCACCGCGTGGCGGCCAATCTGTTGATGGCGATGATGATACTGTCTGGTGTCATCGCACTGAGCAAATTAAATGTTCAGTTTTTCCCAACCTTTGAACTCGATCAGATTTCGGTAAATACCAGCTGGAGCGGTGCCAGCGCCGAAGATATTGAAAACGCGATCACCATACCACTGGAACAACGCCTGCGCAGCATCGACTACCTGAAAGAAATGTCGTCAACGTCGGCAACCGGGAAATCGGAAATATCGCTCGAGTTCGATGAAAACAGCGACATGACCTTTGCCCTCGACGAAGTAAGAAAACAGATCGACGACTTTGGCAATCTGCCCGGCGACTCGGAAACACCCGAAGTTGCCCAGCTTGTCCGTTATGAATCGGTGGCTCGATTGTTAATCAGCGGCCCGACCCAACTTTCTGAATTAAGGCTATTAGCTCGACAATACGAAAGCGAATTGATTACCGCCGGAATCGACAAGGTTCAGATATTCGGCCTGCCCACGCAACAACTTAAAATTAAAGTGTCGGGTGAGCAAATGCGCCGCCTCGGAATCGGCCTGGATGAACTGGCCGGACGGATCGATGCCGAAAGCAAGGACCTACCGGCGGGGTTGATCGGCGAAGAAGATGGCACCCGGGAAATTCGTAGCCAGAATCAGCGCCGCTCTCCGCAGGATTTTGCCAACCTGGCCATTGTCAGCGAACCCGATAAACGCATTTTGCTCGGTGACATTGCCCAGATTGAACTCACTCACCAAACCGGCGCACCGACAATTACCCTCGACGGCAAGAAAGCGGTGGTGCTGATACTGCGACGTAACGAATCAGGAGATTCGCTCAAATCGGCCGAAATTTTACAAACCTGGTTACAGCAAACCCTGCCTAGTTTACCGCCGACGATCAAAATACAGGTTTTTAACGAACGCTGGGAATTGATCAGGGACCGCATCATGCTGTTGCTCAAAAATGGCGTCGGAGGGTTGGCGCTGGTTTTACTTATACTGTATCTCTTTCTCTCTGCGCGCGTTGCTTTCTGGGTTGCCGTCGGCATCCCGGTTTCATTCATGGCGACTTTGGCCGTTTTGTATCTGGCCGGGGGCAGCATCAATATGATCAGTCTATTTGCCCTGATTATGGCGCTTGGCATTATTGTCGATGATGCGATTGTGGTTGGCGAAGATGCACAGGCGCATTTTGACATGGGCGAAGACCCACTGACGGCTTCGGAGGGTGGAGCAAGACGTATGCTGGCACCGGTAATAGCCTCATCTTTAACCACGATCGCGGCTTTTTTACCCTTGATGCTGGTCGGTGGCCATATGGGTAACATTATGGGGGCGATCCCGCTGGTCATTATTTGCGTGATTATCGCCTCGCTGATCGAGAGTTTCCTGATTCTTCCCGGTCACTTACGCAATGCCTTCGTCAGTGGAAAAGAACACAAAAAAACAAAGATCCGAAAGATGCTAGATCGAGGTTTTGATCGTCTGCGCGATCACTGGTTTCGTGGCCTGGTGCG
This sequence comes from Gammaproteobacteria bacterium, assembly GCA_047622345.1. Classification (GTDB taxonomy): domain Bacteria; phylum Pseudomonadota; class Gammaproteobacteria. The sequence continues at coordinate 2,451 of JBLHOA010000037.1, forward strand.
ACTGGCCATCGAATTCCGCTGGACTACCATTGCTACCGCAATCGGATTTTTTTTACTGGCGGCCGGACTTTTTCTCGGCGGGAAAACCGGATGGCAGTTTTTCCCGTCACCCGAGTCAACCACCGTCTATGCCAATTTACGTTTTGTTTCCGGCACATCGGAAGAAAAAGTAAATCAATTTTTGCGGCATGTCGAAACCGAGTTGCGCAATACGATAGATGACATCGATGAAGAGCTGGTTGCCACCTATTACACCGTGCATGGCTCGACGGTTGGGCAGGGACGCGCCATTACCGGTGAACGCGCAGGCTCTATTTATGTTGAACTGCTTGGCTCGGATCAGCGTAAAACAGAAAACCGGAGCTTCATTGAAAATTGGCGTTCCCGAATTAAAACGCCGGCAGGCGTCGAAAGCTTTCAAATTACCTCACGTCGTGTCGGCCCTTCGCGGCGGGAATTAAATTTACGCCTGACTGGCTCATCCCCGCAAGATTTGAAAACAGCAGCGCTTGCTTTATCCGAAGCCTTGCAGGGCATTCCCGGCGTCAGCGCAATCGATGACGACCTGCCCTACGGTCGTGAACAACTGATTTTTGAACTCAGCTCTGCAGGAGAAGCTCTGGGCTTGTCGATTAGCGACCTCGGACGACAATTACGCGCCGCCTATGACGGCATCATTTTGCAGCGTTACCAGCAGGGGGCCGATGAAGTCGAAGTCCGATTGCAGCTACCGGAAACCGAACAACGGCGCTTAAATAGCCTTGCTAACCTGCCAGTTAAACTACCGAATGGCGAATTTGTTGCATTGGAAACCGTTGCCGTATGGCACTCGGCGCAGGGCTTCGAAGCGCTGCGCCATTTTAACGGGCAACTGTCGGTTGATGTGAGTGCCGATGTCAACGCCAAGGTCAACAACACCTCCGAAATCGTGGCCCTGCTCAGCGAATCAACCTTACCGGATCTCGCCAGCCGCTACGGAGTCAAGTACAGTATCGAGGGACGCTCGGCCAGCCAGCGCGAAACTTTTTCAGATATGATCATTGGCGCGATGGTCGCGCTGATGATGATGTATCTGGTACTGGCCTGGGTTTTTTCATCCTACGGTTGGCCGTTTCTGGTAATGATGACCATCCCTCTGGGGCTTACCGGTGCCGTCTTCGGGCACTGGATTATGGATATGAATTTGACCATATTATCCTTGTTCGGTTTCTTTGGCTTGTCCGGCATCGTCATCAACGATTCGATAATCATGGTTATTTTTTACCGGCAGATTCGCGACAAAGGTATGCGCATTCACCAGGCGCTGGAAGAAGCGGCCTGCCAACGATTGCGTGCTGTCCTGCTAACTTCGCTGACGACAATCGCGGGTCTAACGCCATTGCTATTTGAAACCTCGCGACAGGCCCAGTTTTTAATTCCGATGGCGGTATCGATCGCATTCGGACTCGCCTTTGCAACGCTATTGATATTGCTCGTTATCCCGGCCCTGCTGTCAATTTACGAAGACAGCCATGCATGGTTAACCGGTGCCGTCGACCCTCAACCCATTCAACAATAAACCGGAAACGAGTATGAGCGATTTTTCTAATTTACAAAAAGAGCAATTGAAATCCGTAGCAGAACCGATCTGGAAAAATATAATTGCCGCCTCACGTGATCAGGACTATGCCCGGTTTTCACGAGGATTTTCCAATGATTTACTGGCCAAGTTATCGGAAGAACACTTTCGCCAGAGTTGCGAGGACTTCCCTTTGTTGGGTAGCATCGAGGATGAATTTGAATACATCGACTCGATTAAACGCGAACAGGGCATCACCCTGCTCTGGCGATTGCACAGTAATCGATACGCCGGCGATTTTCTCGGTCAGCTTACCCTGGAAACCGGGGCATCAGGTATGGAAATTGCCGGGGTTTCGGTCAGCTAAGCTATCAACCGTCGGTGCCTCCGACGGTTATCTGATCGATCTTCAAGCTTGGCTGCCCTACTCCGACCGGCAGGGATTGCCCTTCCTTACCGCAGACACCGACCCCCTCATCAAGTTTAAGATCATTACCGACCATCGATATTTTTCCCATGACGTCCGGACCCGAGCCAATCAAGGTAGCACCCTTAACCGGTGCGGTAATCTTACCGTTTTCGATGAGATAGGCTTCCGAAAGCGAAAAGACGAAACGCCCTGAAGTAATATCGACCTGGCCACCACCAAAGTTAACCGCGTATAGCCCTTTCTCGACCGAAGCGATGATGTCGCCGGGCTCGGATTCCCCAGGCAACATATAGGTATTTGTCATCCGTGGCATAGGCAGGTGGGCAAACGATTCGCGACGTCCGTTAGAGGTCGATTCCACGCCCATCAGACGGGCGTTCATCTTATCCTGCATATAGCCTTTCAATATGCCCTTTTCGATTAATGTGGTGCACTGCGCGGGCACGCCTTCGTCGTCAACCGAGAGTGATCCGCGGCGATCTAAAATAGTGCCATCATCGACCACAGTGCAAAGTGGCGACGCCACCTGTGCTCCAATTTGATTACTGAACGCGGAAGTCCCCTTGCGATTAAAGTCGCCTTCAAGACCATGGCCCACAGCTTCGTGCAATAACACCCCCGGCCACCCTGGCCCCAATACCACAGGCATACTGCCGGCTGGAGTCGCTACCGACTCAAGATTGACAGCGGCCTGGCGTACGGCTTCGCGGGCAAATTCATAGGCATTGTCACTTTCGAAAAATATATCGTAGAGGTGACGACCCCCACCACCCGAACTACCCTGCTCCCGGCGTCCATTTTGATGCATTAATACAGTGACGTTCAGGCGAACCAGTGGCCTTATATCGGAGGCAAGCGTGTTGTCTGTTGCTGCAATCAGAATATGGTCAATACCACCCGACAGAGAAATAATGACCTGTTCGATACGGCTGTCCAGCCCGCGGGTATAGGCGTCGAGCTTTTTTAATAGATCAACCTTCTCTTCAGCGCTGCGCCCATCGACAGGGTTGGCTGATGTATATAATTCTTTTGCCGGCCGATTTCCAAGTATTATCGGGGCCGATTTACTTTGCCCCTGTTTGACAATAGCCCGGGCATTCGAGACCGCCTGAGTGATCGCATTGCTGGCGACATCATCACAATAGGAAAAGCCAGTTTTTTCGCCCGCCATTGCGCGGATACCAACCCCCTTCTCTATACTAAAGCTACCTTCTTTGAGAATGCCGTCATCCATAACCCAGGATTCCTGCTGGCTGGTCTGGAAATATAAATCGCCCGCATCAATATGGGGACCCTGTAATTGATGTAGAAAATCCCCAAGCTTGTCGATGGATAAATTACCGGGTTCGAGTACCTGCTGGCTAACCGTTTCTAATGTCGATGACATGCTTTAGTCCTATTGCTTTAGTTCTTCCCGGGTTCCGACAATGATCTGAATTTCATCAGCCAGTTGCGTGCCCGGGACCAGTTTAATTACATCTGAGGGGAGGCCAAGAGAAATCAGCCAATCGCGTAATTCCGCCGCCCACAGTTCGCCACTATCCTCTCCGGGGTACCGGATTAACAGCATTGCATTGATTGTATTGTCCCAGTAACTAACCGCGGAACGCACCGCATCCAGCTCGGCAATCACTGCCCCGCTTCTGGGCCTCGCCCACTCGTCGGCACTTAACGGGTAAATTCGCACACTATTCGCAAGCACCGGTAAACTGGCTCCCAGAATCAGGGCAAGTATTAAACTAGCGGTCAGTTGCTTCAGAATCATTGTCTTTATCATTAAAATTTTCGGTATCATTATTTTCTACCGCCTCGATCAAAGTGACTATCGGCTCTTCCCAGCTGCCCGTCACTTCATATTTGATTTCAACCACTTTATCGATGGCTTTTTTAAACAGGTTTTGCAACAGCAGCAACCCCCAACCGACCCCACTACCCGCAGAAACGGCCCCTATCAAGGGCAGGGTTTGGCGAATCTTCGGGGTAACCACCATGGTTTGATCATAATCCCGGCGTCGCATCCCGGTGATCCCCGATATATCTATTTTGGCCGAGGTGCCATCCAGCTTTGTATTGCTCGTTTTCAGATTTTCACCTTCAATTTTATAATTCCCCGAAATTTTGTCGAAAGGCATACCTTTGACCAACATGTCCTTGAAATCGAGCGATAATCTTCTCGGCAAGGCGCTCAAACTGAGCAACCCTACCAGCCGGCCTGAACCGGGCTCAACATTATTTAATACGCCATCCTCAATAGTGAGTTTTGCGGTGCCTTCCAGGCTCTCCCAATCGAAGTCCAGTAACGCAGATTTCCAGTTGATCGAGGCATTAAAATCGATATTGCCGTCGGCTATACTGTCACCAAACCCGAGATTAGACATAGTCTGCCCAAACCGTTTACCCTGTACAACCATATCTATCGCGCTTTTATGGGCTCGTGTTTCGGGAGAGTAATCCCATTGAACGGTTGCATTCAGGTAAACCTGTTCATTTCTCAGGCTGATCGGCTTAACCTCCAAAACTTCACCAACAACGCTTATTTCAGCTGCTAAATCACGGAAGACCATTTCATCGTAGCTGAACCTGGCACTGTTTATCCTGGCATCAAAAAAATCCGATGGGGTGATACTTACTACATCTGGAGAATGATCTGAAGATTTCAATCTCAGGTACTCAAGATCGACAACCACTTGCCTGTTTGCACTTTGGCGACCAGGGAGGCGAATACTACCCTTTGCCAAAGACGAATCAATCAAGGCGATATGACCGTCATCTACCTGCTCTATATCGAGTTTCACCTGCTCCAGCAAGTGACCGAAGGCCGATACCTGGGCCAGATTCAACGCTGCCGATTGTAGCCCGGGAGAATCGCCGGTTTGCTGCCGGGAAAACTCACTTATCCAGTCATCGGCGGATAGGTAGGGTAGATTACCATAAAGCTTAATTCCGGGTGAGTTACCCGGATTCAGTGGCTCATTAAATGCGATATCAATCGAATCAACACTGTACCCACTGTTATCAGTGCCTGAGAACACGCCTTTACTTTTAATATCTGACCCTAATTCGGCGAAGTAGGTGAATTTATCGTCAAAAAAATCAATCGAAACCCGGACTGGATTGGTAGAGCCCGCGTTTTTAGTAAAGGGGGCCGGCAGATTAATCACCGAGTTTTCGAGTTCGCTGGCAAGGCTTAGACGCACGACCGGTTCGCTTTTTTCGCTACCGCCGACAAAAGTCAGGCCTGTATTCCATAAGCTTTTCCCGCTGAAAGCCTTGCCAAAGGCGTCAGGGAGCCTCGTAAACAGGGTATTGGTAGCAATTACACCTCGTGCCTTTACAAGGGTATCTCCGCTGTCCTTATTACTACTGATATTGATATTAACCGGGGCATCAAAGAAATTTGCCCTCAGGTCGCCAGAAAAAACACCGCTTTCATTTATTTGCAAGTCCCCCCGAATACGGCTTAAGTCGAGCCCCCATCGCTCCGACCTGGCGCTCGATTCCTCAAAATTCAGCGTTACCTTGACCCGTTCGTTTTGATCATCGCTATTCAAGGCCAGTTTAATTTCAATATTACTGCGAACCCGACCATCGATAGTGTCGAGGTTAGACATGATAGTCCGATAATTTGAGCCCACCGGAGTATCGAGCCAGGTTTGCATCGCATTTGCGGTGGACATATTACTCACGATATCGATGACAAGTTCCGACTCTGCATAGTCGGCGATGGCAACCGTTGCGCGAACATCCTGTAATTGGTCGTAGTTCACTTGATCGAGGTCGATATTCATACTCATATTATGAAATTGAATTTTACCCCGACCCTGCTTGGCACTAAGCCACCTGGGAGCAAAAAACACATCGGCATTTTCCAGGTCGAACTCTACAAATAGCTCCCCCGCAGCCTCATCGTTCAGTTGTTTAATATCGAGGAGACGGCCGTGAAAAAGAAAGTCACCGCGTGGTATACTCGCTTCCCTAATGCCTCGATCAATCCACTTTACTGTCGCTGCGGGCATAATTTTAACCGGCAGATAATTCGATGCTGTTCTGCCTACACCATCCTTAAAACTGCCTCTGATGTAGAAAAATGGTTGTTTATACTGGTCGGATTCCAACCACAAACGGGCGGCTACGTGAATGTCTTCATTATCAGCCAGAATATCATCGACCGAAAGCAACAGGCCGGTATCGGTACTGGCCGCCAGCGCAGACAATTCAAAACGGTCCAAATCAATCGGTTTTCTGAAATTATCGGCGAAATCGAGGCGCATATTCTCACCAGCGAGCCGTGCCGAAACCTTATTATTACCGACGATAAATCGACCATTTAAATTCGTCACCCCAGGAATATCGGAATAAGGTTGACTACTGATTTGGACCGCATCTGCGCTCGCTTTGAAATCGGCTGGATTATCGAGGTCAATTTCAAAATACAAATTTTCAATCGCCCCAGTCGGCTGAATTATTGCCAGCCTGTCATCGGGTTCTTCATTCCATATTTGCGCTGCGATTGCCGGGAGATTATTTAGCTCCAGTCGGTCTACCCAGAGGGCAATTTTGTCCTCGTCGGAACTATGAGATATTTCTAATTGATTACGGAATCCAGGCACCGCTTGTTGATTTAGGCGGAGATTGTTAACTTCGCTACGGACTTGCCACCTGTTCGACCCATTAACCAGTGTAAATCTAGCCTCGGTTTCAAATTCAAGCGGCGCATTGATTTTCGAAGTATCGATTACGCCTTCGTCGAGACTCAATTCACCATTGACCGATATTATTCGATAGCCGACCAGATTGAACCAGATTTCACCGGTAAGACTGGCACTTTTCAGTTCACTTTGTTGAATGCCGAACAACCGACTTGCCTGCTGCCATTGCAGGTTGTCGCCATTTAAATAGACCACACTGCGATTCGAGGTAATCACCGACTTGATTTCCACCGAACGCCCCAGCGACTCCGGTAATGCGGCACTGAGTTGAACAAAAAATTGATTTCTGCGGTGATTCAGGTGCGCACTAACCCGTTCGAGCTGATAGACGCTATCACTCGACTCGTCATTGATAATTAACCGGTGTAGCTGAAGATTGAGATAACGGGGAACCAGAACCAGCACCTGCTCCAGGCTCCGTTCGACGGCTTCCTCGAGATCGCCACCTATTTCAAATTCATTCGCCCACCATCGCCCGGAACGATCTTTACTCAGTTCGAGCTTTTCAAGCTGGCCGGCTATTTCCAGTACCACCGGTGTCTGTTCGCGCAGGCTCGCCCAGAGGTCAAACTCAACCACCAGGTTATCGACAAACAATGGTTGCGAACGATCAGGAAGATTGACCGAAGCATTATCAATGCGGATAACGGGATTAAAGCGGTTCCAGTCGCCACGAACATTGTTTATCACTATGCCCGGAACCACTAATTCGGATAACAGGTATTCTACTTCAGCTTTATAAAGTTCGATGTTAGCCAGACTAAGGCGCAAGACGCCCATGATTAAGCCGAACAGAATAATCACAACCAGCAATAGCATGGTTACCAGCTTCCTGACCAGGTCCATTTGTGTTAAGACCCGATGTTAAACTGGAACAACATCATAGGTTTCCTGAGAAAAATGAGATTCCACCTGAAGTTTGACCGGAATTTTGACAAAGGTTTCCAATTCAGCAAGATTAGCCGCTTCTTCATCAAGCAGACGGTCGATGACATCCTGGCTCGCCATAACCAGGAACTGCTGGGCTTCATCGTATAACCGGGCTTCGCGCAAAATTTCCCGGAATATTTCATAGCAGACAGTTTCAGTGGTTTTCAAAGAACCGCGACCGTGGCATACCGAGCAGGGTTCACACAGAATATGTTCGAGACTTTCTCGAGTACGCTTGCGTGTCATTTCAACGAGGCCGAGCGGTGAAACCTCGCAAACCTGAGTTTTGGCGTGGTCTTTACTGAGGTATTTTTCTAACGACTTCAACACCTGGCGTTTGTGTTTTTCATGTTCCATATCGATGTAATCGATAATGATTATGCCGCCCAGATTGCGTAATCTGAGTTGGCGGGCGATCGCCTGTGAGGCTTCCATATTGGTTTTAAAAATCGTTTCTTCGAGGTTGTGATGCCCGACGAAGGCGCCGGTATTAATATCAATCGTCGTCATTGCCTCGGTTTGATCAATAATCAAATATCCCCCGGATTTCAAGCTGACCTGACGCGCCAGTGCCTTTTGCAGTTCATCGTCAATATTGTACAGATCAAACAAAGGGCGTTCGCCCGGGTAGTGCTCTATTCTGGCCGGCAGGTCGGGAATATAACGACTGGCAAATTTAGTCATTTTCTGGAAAGTTTCACGCGAATCAACCTTCACCAGATTCGTTTCTTTTCCCACCATATCGCGCAACGTGCGAATTGACAGCGGAAGGTCCTCATGCACCAAAGTGCCGGGTTTTACCGTATCGGCATACTCGAGCATAGAGCCCCACAGTTTGGACAAAAAGCTGATGTCGCGTTGTAACTCATCTTTGTCTACACCTTCGGCAGCAGTACGGACGATACAGCCCCCGGTCTGGTTCTCATGCAAACAGGTCGCGAGCAGATGCCGTAAACGATCTCGCTCGACTTCATCTTCAATTTTCACCGAAATTCCGATCATTGTTGAGTTAGGCATGTACACCAGATACCTCGAAGGAACCGATATCGCGGTGGTCAAACGAGCACCTTTGGTACCGAGCGGGTCTTTCAAAACCTGAACCAGTACTGACTGTCCTTCATGGAGCAATTCATTGATCGTGGGTTTGCTCGCGCTGTCGTCACCCGATTCAGCTATTTCAACAATATTGACGTCCGATACATGCAGAAAACCAGCTTTTTCGAGGCCGATGTCGACAAACGCGGCTTCCATTCCGGGCAATACTCGATTCACCTTTCCTTTGTAGATATTTCCGACTATGCCGCGGCTGGTTTGCCGTTCGATACTGACTTCCTGCAACGCACCATTTTCAACTATCGCCACACGAGTTTCCTGCGGGGTGATATTCAGCAAAATCTCTTCGCCAATTGTCATCGTCTTAAACCTTCAACAACGGCCGACGCGGGGTAGGCTTGTGTTCGATATTTGTCGGGGAATTTCATCGCAATATAATAGCCTGAAATAAGTCGCTGGTCGCCTATTCACGATGATAGGGATGCCCTTTCAAAATAGTGAGCGCACGGTAAAGCTGTTCTACCAAAACCACCCGGGCAAGCGAATGAGGCATGGTAATCTTGCCAAGCGCGACTGTTTTCTGACAGGCCTGGCGGCAGCTTTCAGACAGGCCATCAGGACCCCCAATGATCAGGTTAACCTGGGGATGCGAAAGCATCCATGACTCCATCTGCTTCGCCCAGTCCTGACTCGACCAAAGCTCGCCGTGCTCGTCAAGCGCGATATTCAATCCCCCGCTCCCCAGCTTTTCCATTATCATTTTCGACTCAACCAGCTTCATCCGGTCGACCGAGTCCTTCGACTTTCGACTGGCAATCGGCAGCGTGGTTAAATTGACATCAATTTCGCGTGGGAAACGTTTGAGGTAATCAGCGCAGGCGCTGTCTACCCAGGATGGCATTTTCTGACCCAGGGCTAGTATCCGTACCTGCATTTATCAACTAACCAGCAACTCTTCGCCCCAGAGCTTTTCAAGATCATAAAAGCGCCGGATGTCGGGCAGCATAATATGGACAATGACATCGCCAAGATCAACCAGCACCCATTCACCAATATCCGCACCCTCGACTCCAAGTGCCGGGTTACCGGAATCCTTGGCGGCCTGTGCCACCGAATCGGCAATTGAACTGACGTGCCGACTTGAAGTGCCGCTGGCAAAAATCATGGTATCGGTGAAGGTCGATTGTTGACGAACGTCGAGGGTAACAATTTCGAGCGCTTTCATATCTTCGAGGGCCGTAAGGCACATCTGTTTAATGCTTTCCGACCTGATGTCGGCGGGTTTTTGATCAGTCACACTGACTCCGGTATAAATTATTCGATTGTATATAGTCGGCCACATCGTCATTCAGACAGGGACTGTGGATTAACCCTTCATTGACTGCCAAACGGATTTCGCTTGACGAGCAGGAACAGTCATCGACCTTGAAATTAAAAATAGCCCCTTCCTTGCTGGCAGACAGTTGCTCCAGCGAATCGACCCAGCGAGTCGAATAGATCGACCTTTCGACCACGACATCGGGGCGGTGGCATACGATAAGATTACAAAGTGACAGTATTCTATCCTGAGACTTCCAATCCATAAATCGGTTAAACGCATCAGCGCCAATTATCAACAACAGTGGGCTCGCCGTCGTTTCCGACAATGCCTGCAGACTGTCTACCGTGTACGACGGCCCTCCCCGGTCGATTTCGAGTGTATTCAGCACAAACCGACTTCGTCCGGCAATCGCCAGATCGATCATTTCGCAACGCTGACGGGCCGCGCTGCTGGGTGTACCTCGGTGCACCGGATTAGCGCAGGGAATAAACTGCAGCTGCGCTAAATTCAAGCGGGATAAAACGGCTTCGGCTATATGCAGGTGACCGTTGTGAATCGGGTCAAAGGTACCACCCAGTATTCCAATCATCATTAATTGCGAATGTTTCCATCCCCGAATACAACGTATTTTTGCGAGGTTAGACCTTCCAGACCTACCGGGCCCCGGGCGTGAAGCTTATCCGTGCTGATTCCTATTTCGGCGCCTAAGCCATACTCGAATCCGTCGGCGAATGCGGTTGAAGCGTTGATCATCACCGAACTGGAATCCACGCGGCGCAGAAACTCCCTTGTTTTGCCATAATCATTGCTCACAATGGCATCGGTATGATGCGATCCATAATGATTGATATGTTCAATCGCCTCGTTCAAATCTGCCACTACCTTTATCGATAACACCGGCGCGACGTATTCGGTAAACCAGTCTTCCTCAGTGGCTGCCTTAATGACCGGGCCGGCTATCGCCTGCACCACTGGACAACCACGCAGCTCGACACCTTTTTCGGTATATTGCTCGACTAATTTCGGCAGTATTGCCGCGGCTATCGGAGCCGACACCAGCAAGGTCTCCATTGCATTGCAAACGCCATAACGCCGGGTTTTGGCATTGATTGCTATCGCAATCGCTTTATCCTGATCTGCCGACTCATCAATATAAACGTGGCAATTGCCTTCGAGATGTTTGATTACCGGAATTTTTGACCCTGTCGATATCCGCTCGATCAGCGACTTGCCCCCACGTGGGATTATGACGTCGATATAGTCATCCATCTCCAGCATCAAGCCTACGGCTTCACGATCGACGGTACTGATAACCTGCACTGCCGAATCCAGCAATCCGGATTGTGTCAGTCCTTGTTGAATACAGGAATAAATAGCCATATTAGAATGAATAGCCTCTTTACCACCGCGCAGGATACTGGCATTGCCTGATTTCAGGCAAAGCGCAGCGGCGTCGACTGTGACATTAGGCCGGGATTCATAAATGATTCCAATGACCCCTAACGGCACTCGCATTTTTCCAACCTGAATACCGGAGGGACGGTACGACAAGTCTGATATTTCACCGATCGGATCGGGTAACTGAGCGACCTGTTTCAATCCTTCAATGATGGCGTCGATACGATCAGAGTCGAGTATCAGACGATCGAGCATGGCACCGGTTATGGAATTATCGCGGGCGGCATTTTGATCTTTTTTATTTTCCTGCAAAATGAAATCCCGACGACCATCGATAATTTCGGCGATAGCTAATAAGGCATCATTTTTTTGTTTGGGGGAGACATCCGCTAGTTGTGCCGCAGCCTTGCGAGCGGCCACGCCAACCGCTTCCACATAGCGCTTTAAATCTGTATCCGTTTTCTGCTCAAAAACTACACTCATTACTACACCCGGTTTAACCAGCATCACTGAATTCAGTGATCAAAGATGTCAGCTGAACCCAGTCCTGTTCGGGAAAATCGCCTTGTTCCTGACCTTTTCCAAGGCGATCTAATGTAGCACAGCTTTGGATTAAACGCTCAATCTGCGGGGGTCCCAGGCGATTCAGCGCGTTTTGATACAGGCGTTGTTTATTTCGCCAAATACGCAGGCTTTGCCAAACCCTGTCGTTTAATGCATTTTGCTGTTTTGCCTTTGCCAACTGGTCGAGCTGCTCCAACGAACTTTGGATCGACCAACGTAATTGTGGCGTTGCAAAGCCTTCCGCTTTCAAACTGCTTAAGACCTTTAGGGCACGCTTTACGTCGCCCGCCAGACAAGCTTCAACGAGCACAAAATGATTGTATCGCGCGGATTGCGAAACTGAACTTTCGATGGTTTCAAAATCGAGCTGCGGCTGACTGGAAAATCGAATGGAAAGCTTTTCCAGTTCCTGGTCGGCGGCTAGAAGATTACCTTCGGTTCGTTCGGCAAGAAAATGAGCAGACTGATTATCGATAATCAGTGACTTGGCCGCGGCCCGGCGAATAATCCAGTCACTCAATTGATTTTCGTATACCGGCGGCAATTCAAATACATCCCCTGCTGCCTGCAATTTTTTAAACCAGCTGCTGTTTTTACTCTGGCGATCAACCACGGGTAAAACGAAAATATAAATATTGTCTTCGGGTGGGTCCTGGCATAAGGCCTGGATAGCATTACTCCCGGGCTTGCCAGGCTTGCCGTTCACAATGGTAATAATCTGGCACTTCTTATCAGAAAACAATGACATCATGCTGCTATCGGCTAGCAAACCATTCCAGTCAAAACTATTGTCAGCGGTACTATTTTCGATTTCTGCGTAGCCATTTTGGCGTAATTTTTGGCGAGCGTCGTCCAGCCAGTCACGAAGCAATAGCGGCTCACTGCTACACAATAGATTGAAAGGTTTCGGGCTGTCGCTGAGGGCTGAGGCAATCATGATTAGGACGGTACTGGATGGCGAAGATATGCTAACACACTGTCCAGTCGTATGAAGGGAAAATAAAGGCTAACCGGACAATAAAAAGGCCCTTGATCGATTAAAATGCAAGGGCCCAAAGATTACCTGCTTTATTTCATCCAAGTGCATCCTGCTAGGCATCCTGCCTATGATGTTATGAGTATATCCATATTCACATCTCCATTGCCTCAATCCATATTGGCACATAAACAGTGTAAAGTTTAACTGCCCGATCGCTAGGGGCTGTTGTAGTTCAATCATGTAGGATAAGACTGTTTTTTTTGTAGGACTACGCCTACAGATTAGATATCGCGCATACCATCGGAGGGTTCGATCTTAGCGGCACGCCACCCGCCAAGTGCAGCGGTAATTATTGCCGTGATCATGGTCAAGGCAAACGCCCAGATAAAATGCTCGGCCAGCAGGTAGCATAAGGTCTGGTCGATGTTGAGCCGCGGGGCGAGATAAGTATTAATCAGGTATTCGAATACCAGGTATTGTAATACCGCCAACAACCAGCCCAGCATTGCGGTAAAACAGGCCTGCATTACCGGAAACAGGACTATACGCGAACCTTTGAATCCCACTAACCTGAGTACGCTTAATTCCTTTTTCTTGCGGTCGACATTCGCCAGTAAGCTGGCGCCAAACGAAAATGAAAATCCAACGGCTCCAACGCTGGCTATAATCCAGAAGATGACCGACAGGTTTTGATCTATCGATTGCACCGAGGCTATTTCTGAAACATTTGCCTTTACGCGCACACCCTGCTTTTCTAATTCCGCGGCTATTGTCTGTACGTCGTAAATTGAACGCGCATACAAACGAAATGAAGGGTAGACACGGCTATCGCTTTCTTCCTGACTACCCGCCCAGTCAAGCGCTTTCACCGCCCGACCATCTTTAAAGTTTTCACTGGCGACCAGTAAATCAAGGTCAACATAGGCGACATTTCGACTGGTAACCGTGGCGGCGGCAATTTCAATCACTGTCAGGGGTAAATGTACCCGCTCGCGCTTACCCTGAAATTGCCGGGCCAGGCTGGCATCGATAACATCGCCCGATTGCACATTCAGTTTGCTTGCTGCCTCTTCGCTTAGAATCAACTGATGATAGCCCTTCGGGGTTTGCCTCAGCCCTTTTAAAATTGGATCACCGGATGAGGTTGCAAGCAATTCAGTGGAAAGAATACGCGTTGAATTGTCGCTTTTGAGTTGAATCGTCGCCGCCAGAGCACGAGTTTTAGGAATAATAAATTCAACGTCCTGTCTGTTTCGATAAGCGTCAATCCAGGCGTCGTCATAGCGACCGCTTCCGATAGGACGGATTTCCCGATTAGACGGATTTTCTACCAGTTCAAAAATCATCGTGCTGACGATTCCGAATTTCAGACCGAACAAAATAAGCATCGGGGCCAGCACTGACGACAGTGCCAGTACGAAACAACCTGACATTCGCCATTCATGGTTGTAATCGCGAAAACTTAAGCGAACTATATTGCTAAATTGAGACACGACTAATCGTTAAAGCTGGATTGATAAATCTTACCGTTTTCTACCGGGCCGGCCTTCTGACGCAATGTTCGTAGCTCCATTTTATAGACGTGTGCCCAGTCGTGGCTTGCGGTGATCAAGGTAATCTTCAAACCTTTTATTAACTCCATAACAACCGCCATAATTTTCTTTGCGGTGATCGGGTCCAACGCGGCTGTCGGTTCATCGGCGAGCAAAATTGAAGGTCGGTGCGACAGGGCCCGCGCAAAAGCAGCACGCTGCCTTTCTCCGGCCGACAGCAGACCGGGTAACTTGTCGAGTTGGCGTTGAATGCCTAAAACCCTTGAAATCGAATCAATCGAATCATCATCCGCAAGATTAAGTAGTTTACGGGGTAATTCGATATTTTCTCTGACCGTCAAATAGGGTAATAGTCCGCCAGACTGCAGTACATAGCCGATATGGTGTTTGCGAATTTCTGACAATTCGCTTTGCTTGCGATGCTGCCAAAGCGCTTCGATATTACTGGTCTGAGCACCTACCGGGCTAACATTAAAACTGCCACATCGGTCAGGGTGTAATATCAGCGCCAGCATATCCATCAATGTGCTTTTCCCGCAGCCACTATGCCCGACCAGTGCAACATGCTCCTGAGCCTTAATTTGTAGGTTAGGGACGACCAGTCGAAAACCAACATCCCCGACCAGGCGCTCCTTAACCACATGTTTAAGCGAATAGACTACCGACACGAAAGAATTACCAGGATCAAGGTAACAGGTCGAGGGCGACCGGAAAAACCGAACCACCGTTGACCGGACCGCCCCCTGGTGTAACCCATAGATCGGTGTGATCATGTAAGGCCTGGTAATAATTAATTTTACTTTCCAGTCGATTCATAAATTCAATCTGAACCTTCGCCGACCATTCTTCCCAACTTTCAAGGGTCAGATTCATCACTTCACCGGTATAGGGCAGGTCTTCGATGTATTCGCGCATATAACCCATTTCGGCGAGGTTAGTTCCAGCGCCGGAAGTACTGGCGCCAACCGATGCCGGGTCTCGACTTACCGTGGCTGCCAGACTTTTTAAATCATTGATAAAGTTTTTCGGGCTGAGCACACCTTCTTCAGCGAGTTCCAGCACCTGTTGCATTACGCTTTTAAGATCACTCAACTGGTCCCGGGTTAGCAATACGCGAACATCGACGGCCGATCTTTCGGGATTGATAAAATCCCGGTCAACCATCCAGGCATCAAATACCTTAGGTAGGGGTTGTCCCGACTCTTTTTGCAAATAGCGCATGCGCAGCGCATTGCCAAGCTTGGCTACCCTGCCCTGCAATTGAGCTAACTGAGTTTGGCTCCCGGATGATTTGGGTAACGGCAGCGGTGGAACTCCGTTGGTGGTTGCCAGTACCTGCTGGGTTATCTGATTCGCCAAAACCTCAAGCACGTTGCCGAATTCATCGACCTGCCCCAGGGTGACGCCGTAATAGAAATCACCGATACCCGGAAAATAAGAAATTTGTTTGTACAATTCTTCCGCATGTTGATGATCGGCAGAGGCTGAAGGGGTTCGTAAATGCAGTACCCAGATAGAGACACCCTTATCGTAGGCAAACTGACGCAGCGCTTGTGCACTCAACCGTGTGGCACCCAGAGAATCGTGGCTATCCCTGGGACCGGCATCGGTAATCAGAACCACGTATCGTGCATCGAAATCACCCCAACTGCTGTCCTCGATAGCCGATTTAATTCCGGCATAGGCATCTTCACGAAAATCGCGGCTTGAAATATTGGAGGGTTTCAAAGTATTCACTCCCTGGAAAAACTTTTCACCATCGGTCCCCTCTTCCAGACTGACAAATTGCCGGGTTAGATACTCGAGCTCAGGAACCTGATCTAAATTATCGCGATAAGCGGTCAGTCCGAAACTGACCTGATTGGTAAGGCCCTGCTTATCAATAGCCGAATAAACTTTTGCGATCGCTTCCTGCGTGCGTTCAATATACGGGCCCATCGACTGAGTCGAATCGATGACAAAGTGTATGCCGCTTCGATAACTCTGCTTTTCCGGATTGATTTTCGATAAATCCTGTTTTTCGATCGTTGGGTCTAACGGAACACTGGCGATTTCCAGCAACCGCGCCTGTTCGTTACCGAGATACACGTCTTCGTGCTGCTTGATCGGAACCAGGTAAAAATTATCACGTATATCAAGATTG
>JBLHOA010000038.1:0-19050 GCA_047622345.1 Gammaproteobacteria bacterium
TGCCAGGCGCATCTCCCGGTGTATTGACCCGGCGCCTATACGAAGAAATTACTGGAATCCAGACTGGCCGCCTGCCCGATCGTCATCATTGGAACCTGCGCGTGGCCTTACCCGCCTGACTAGCACAGTGCAAAAGCAGGTCAACTACTAAACCCTGTTGAAAATTCTAAAGCTAAATAGAACAGCAGCAGGTAAGCGTGTCATTATGATCAGCATCAGAATTGCAGGGTGCTTTTGCTGCCACATTAGTTTGGTGGCCTGCCATTCGCTGATATAAACCATATCCGTTGCCTGATCAATATGAATATGAAAGGACAGACCGAAGACTGGCAGGGTGGGGGAGAACAGCTTGCATTGCCCGGCACCGCTAGCGCAACGGTATAAACCGTTTTCGCTAGATTGCCTATTACCAGCGGGTTTACTCCAGCGCAGGTAAGCGGTAATGCTCGCTAAACCCCGGGTCCACTGTCTTCGTGGTAGAGCAGAATATCGCCATTACGAAAAAAGTCATAGCTCCCGGCCAAGGTCAGCCCTGCGCTTCAAAATTGAGTATTTCTTTAGTGTCACCTGTTGGCTCGACGACATAAGTCGACTGGCCGAATGAAGGCGCCGCGTTTCCTTGCGGCGTTACTTTTAGAAACCCCGGTCGATCAACCGATAAAGCCCGGTCAGTCGCACAGAAAGTTCCGACTACCGATAACAATGCCGGGTTTAACAATAAAGTTACTAAGATTGTTTTTTTGGCTTTATGCATTCCCTGCCTCAATTGGGTTTATGACCATGAATAATAGATAGGTTTTCCCGAATGACCAGTTGCTATCGGTGAATCTCGAATGGTTCTTACTTAGTAGACTTCCCGTCATTGTGGTATTCGAGCGGCAATCAACAGTAGCGAAGTAAACCGTCACCATCATTACTGACCGGAAAAAAGTATCGGGTCTACTCTGGCCGAAACCTTAGCTTGGCGCAAATCGAGCCTCTAAAAAGCCGGTAAAGTTGATATTCAATCCAGGGACCTACTATGAGTGATGTTCATCCGTTTCGTATCGCCGTCGACGATGCAACACTTAAGCACATTGCTGATCGTATCGCGCAGTTTCCCTGGCATGAAATGCCCGATGATGGCGGCTGGGATTACGGTACTAATCTCGATTACCTGCGCGAATTCTGTGACTACTGGGTGAACGAATAGGACTGGCGTAGATACGAGGCCAAGCTCAATCACTTTGCCCCTTTAATCCTTTTGTAGTGAAGTATAAAAGGGTGATCAAATGGATCCGTCATCTTTAATTTCAATTAAAGTGACAGTTAAGGTGATTCAGCTAGATCAGTTAACTGTCGCGATATTTCCAGCCCGGGATCATAATTCAAAGGTCTGACTCCTGATTTTTACGGTGATCTTTTCCATTTAAGCTGGAAGGCTGAATTAGAAGATGGTTGATCTGAAAACCATTAATTGGCCCATAAAAATCAGCCGGAAGGTGATCGCTCACAAACCGGCTGATTAGATGACTCTAAGGAAAATCAGGACATCAGGAAAACCACCAGCGCTCGGCGGCCTTGTAACCGTCCAGGTCAAAGTTTCCAGCAAGTTTGTCGTGCCCGATGCTCTTGTCCACCGCCATTATAAAATTGGCAAACATGGGTACCAGCGCACCACCCTTATTACTCACAATTTCCTGACATTCGTAATAGAGTACGCGACGTTTGCTGGTATCCAGTTCAGCCCGCGCCAGTTTCACCAGCTTGTTAAAGCGGTCGGCAGCAGGGCCAGTGTGCCAGGCCGTGTCGTTCCAGGTTCCTCCGGCGGTGTAGGCTGCTGAAAACATCCAGTCTTCGGTAGGTCGACCACTCCAATAGCAGGCCGACCAGGGTTTTTTGTTCCACACGTTAGACCAGTAACCATCTTTCGGCTCACGCACAACATTGATGTTGAGCCCTGATTTGGCGGCCGAATCTTTGATCAATAATGCGGCGTCTACCGCGCCCGCGAACGCGGCATCCGAAGTGCTCAAATCAAGCGTAACGCCTTCCATACCGGCTTTCTTGAGGTGAAAACGAGCCTTGTCGGGATCATAACCACGCTGGGGTAGTGTGGCATTGTGGTAAGGGTTGGCTGTGGAGATCGGGTGATCGTTGCCGAGTGCACCATGGTTTAACAGGACTTTTTGAACAAGTTGTTCGCGATCAACCGAAAGCTTCACCGCCATACGTAAGTCTTCATTGTCGAAGGGGGCGGTATCGACACGCATCGGAAAGGTGTAGTGCAAGGTACCGGTTGCCTCAACCACTTTTAGTTTACTGACCCGATTCATCAGGTGAACTGTTTTCGGATCAACCCGACTAATCGCATGCACCGCGCCATTCATCACTGCATTCTGACGGGCGGTAGTGTCGAGCAATGAAATCATTTCAATTTCATCAAAATGAGCGCGATCCGATTTAAAGTAATTTGGGCTTCGTTTCAGCTGCGCGCGTACACCCGGTTGATAATTCTCAAGCGTGTAGCCACCGGTTCCGATATTGGATTGCCAATCGAGGATGCCATCTGTTGCCGGTACGATTGGAAATTGACCGCTACTGACAATTGAAGGAAAGTCAGCATTGCCTTCGGTGAGTTTGAACTCGACTTCGTATTTCCCTTTTTTGGTAATGCTAACAACCGATTCCAGAAAAGCCTTCCCCGCTGACTTCGTATCTTCCCCGCGATGATGGTTGAACGAGGGGATGACATCATCGGCGGTCATGGTTTTGCCGTTATGAAACTCGACTCCACGGCGTAATTTGAAAGTCCACACGGTGGCATCGGCGTTGGCTTCAAAACTTTCTGCCAGTTCCGGAATCGTCCGGCCCTGATTGTCAATTTCGGTTAACTGATTCTGGAAAGCATAAGACAGGGTTGATATAAAGCCATTCTCATTAGCACCGGGAATCAGCGAATCGGTGGTAGAGCCGTAACCCAGACCGAGCACAAATCGACCGCCTTTTTTAGGCATTGCGGCATATGCCGATTGCGACAGCAGGCTGGTTGCGAATGGCGCGGCAACACCCAATGCGACTGCGCGCCGGATAAATTCTCGCCGATCGACAGTGCCTTGCCTCGCCTGTGTTGCAAGGTCATCAAGGCCAGGTTGCTGCATTAATGTGCTTTTTCTATCATTTTTTTTCATCTGATTCTCCTCCAGTAAGGACTACTTTTTTTATGACACCACCCCGGGGCAGGCTGTGCATTTGGTACGCTGTAGCAAATGGCGTGGACCAAATTTAATCCTAAACTTACTCCTTTCTAGTCGTTTTGCACGGTTATTCCTAAGGGAACCCGGTTCTATTCAGCGCTTTCTTGCATTATTCGTCATCAAATTCTACCCAATAGGGTTTATGGTCAGACCCGACCGCTTTGGTATCGACCCGACAGCGGTTCACCTTCGAAGCGAGTCCGCTGCTGATAAAACAGTAGTCCAGTCGTATCGGATACCCGGGTAGTCGCTCTGGCGGATCCGGCCACCAGGATTCAGGCTGACCTTCTCTTTCACGCGCTGCATACCAGCTATCGACCAGAATATCGCTGTGCATGCCGCGCCCGTAAATCGGATCGGATTCGCCAACAATTCGGGTGTATTCGCTACTAGCTTCGATACTATTAAAGTCACCCATAAACAGGGTATGAACGGGTTTTGGTAGCGGTGGCTCACCATTGTTCCAGTCCAGTTCATCTATATGTGCCGCCTCTGCCGGATCAAGGTGATTGCCACCAGAGGTTATTACGGCGCCACACAATTCAAAGTTTCGATTCATTTCAAAAAGGTGATCAATCTGTAACAGACGTTCGCGTGGCGAAAGCGCCGAAAGATGAAGCGAATAAATCCGCATTGGGCCGGAAGGCGTATCAATCACACACTCGATTGCACCGGTAGCCATGCTGATCAATTCATGCGCGGGAAGTTGAGGCAGCACTAGCGATCGGGCCGAAAGAATGGGCCATCGCGACAGTAACATGGGACCAAATTGCCGGCGTCGATTGCGTATATGACCTTCCTCATCAGCTGTACTCGCATCGACGTCAAAAGCCGGGCAATAAGCCCAGTAGTAGTCGGGTAGCAGCTCGCCAAGTAGTTCGGGTTGATCGACCATGCCACTGCGTCGCCAGAAACGTTCTACCTCCTGCAGTCCAATAATGTCGGCACCCTGAATTTCAGTAGCGATACGTTTCAGGTCGTAACATTGGTCGAGTCCCAGACTAAATCGAATGTTATAGCTAACAATTTTCATAAATCGGCAACTCCTCTAAATACGTTCGTCGTTTTTAGCCTTCGATTCTAGTCTTCGATTCTGTGGCAGAGACTAATGTAATATCAGACTGCCATAAAGGCCATTTTGTTTTAATTTTTAACCGCCCGGTTATTAGATAACCTGAACACGCATGCCACCTGACGGTACAGTTCAATTGGAGACTCCTGTACAACCTACTCAGGTAAACCTGCAGCAAGTAAATTATCTTTGAGCCGCACGTGGGATTTGGATTTAAAACTATTCGCCCATTGCAAAGCAGAAAAATTTGGATCGATATCGAGGACGCCTTTAGAAACTGTTTTTGCTTCGTCGAATTTTCCCATTTCAGCTAAAGTGCTCGCTAGCCACACTCGGGGCAGGTGGGACTCGGGTTCGCGTTCAATCGCCTGGTTAAGTGCTGTGATGGCGGCGTTGTTATCGCCATCTAGATGATAGCCCGCACCAAAAACCATCAAGTACCATGGAATAGGAAATGGACAGAGTCGAATCGCTTTGCGCATTTTTTGAATGCCTTCTTTAATTCGACCCGAATCAATTAGTACATTCCCTAAGAGTGCCTGAGCCTGGGAATTGTTGGGGGCAAGCTCGGTTGCCCTTTCGGCCATGTCTATGGATAATTCCGCATCGCCAAGAACCATATGAATATTGGCCAATAACGAATAGGCCATGGGGAAATGCGGGTCTATTGAAAGCGCCTTTTGGGCCGAGCCGAGTGCTTTTTGCATGGCTGCGTCGGTATCGTCGCACCAATTCCAAACTGATTCTTCCCAGTATAGCCAACCCATCATGACCCATGCGTTGGAATAGTTAGGGTCTAACTCGAGCGCCCGATTTAGCAATTGCCTGGCTAATGCGATGTTATCTCTGACGTGAGAATCGACCAGGGGTGTGGCATGCATGGCATGTTCCCAGGCTTTGACACTGTTTGTACTGGTTATAAAAAGATTGGCAGCTTCTCCTCGAACCAATTTCACTTGAAGTTCGATCACTATGTTGTGGGTAATTTCATCCTGAACAGCGAAAATATCGTCAAGTTTGCGATCGTAGCGCTCGGCCCATACATGACCTCCGTCCACGGTATCAACAAGCTGAACCGTTATTCGTAGCCGATCCCCCGACTTGCGAATGCTTCCTTCAAGTACATGGCTAACTGCCAGGTCGCGTCCGACTTCACGTACGTCAATTGCACGGCCCTTGTAAACAAAAGTAGAATTTCGAGCGATTACGACCAGATTAGGCAGCCTGGAAAGGGCGGTGATGATATCTTCAGACATCCCGTCAGCAAAAAATTCTTGCTCGGGATCCCCACTCATATTTTGAAACGGTAATACTGCTATCGAAGGTTTATTCGGCAGTTCCAGGCGTTCACCAGTCAACGCTTCGTATGAATCTCTGGAAAGCTTTGCCGGGAAAAGAGGATTATTATGCGCGCTAGAATGAGATTCCGATATTGGCAATTCTTCACCAGATCTTAGCCTAACCGCAAAAGCCCGTACCGGTTGATCGAATCCCTTTAAAAGCTGTTCACCCAGGGTCTCAAAATCGTACGGCATTCTAGTCGGCACAGTCTCTGATACCGCACCTTGAACAACCACTCCACCTGAATTAGCCAATTGTTCCAGCCTTTGCGCCAGTACGACTCCAGCCCCCGTAATCGTATTGTCCGCAATGACAACTTCACCCATGCTGATACCGACTCGTAGTCCGGGTTGAATATCATCGCTAAGTGTTGCATTGAACTCTTCGTTCAGGATTTGAAAGGCGAGAGCAGCGGCTACGGCATCTGAGGCCTTTTCAAATTCAGCGACAAGGGCGTCTCCGCGAAGCTCATGAGTCATTCCACCATAGGATTCGATGACTTTTGAAAAACGCCGAAATGCGGTTTGAATACGTTCGTGAGCCAGGGTCTCATTTTTCTGCACAAGCGAGGTTGAACCGACCACATCAGCATGCAGGATTACCGCAAGCTTAAGTGACAGGTGATTTTCGTGTTTCAGTTTTCTACTCCTCAGGGATGATTTCTCTTGGGTCTTCTGCGTCATAATGAGGAATAGCAGCACTGACGTGTTCCCAGGTCGCACGGGATTTCATAAAGATATGAGACTCCATGTCTTTGGGATGTCCCGGATCTGGGTTCCCATCCAGGCTGGGTAAGTTCACTAAGAAAAATGTAGTGTCATCATCATCGTAAGCAAAAAGATTACAACCGCAGGTACGACAAAACTGTTGTTCGAAGCCAGGAGAAGTACGGTATTTGGTCAGGTTTTCCACACCCTCTATTTCAACTTTATCACGTTGCATGATACCGAAAGTTGCATGCAGAGCGCCCGTGCTTTTACGGCAAGATTCACAATGGCAGTGTTGCACGCTCAAAGGTGATGCATTCAAAGTGTATTTCACCGAACCGCAGTGACAGCCACCTGACAATTTGGATTCTTTGTTCATATTGGTCTCTGACTGTATTGATAGTGAAAAGAGCGTTAAGCAAGCTTATCACGGATGGAAAATGCAAGCCTTGGGGTTATAAACACGAGTTCGTTTGAAGCACATAAATGCCTCCAATGTGCGGGAAGGGGAACAACTAACCTTTAAAAACATCCTATTCGTCCAAATAAAGAGTAACTATGGATTGCCGACCAAAGTTAAGATCGGTGCCGATTGGAAAATGTTGCCCCTGGAGGACCCTGAACTCTTTGAACCTTACGGTTATGGTGGGGGTTCCCGAAAACCGCCAGGCAGCGTTGCAAGCAGGGGTTAATTCTCCTTATAATCGGACATGCCTGATTCTATGATAGAACCTTTAATTGCTAAATCGAAATTCCTCGGAATCGACGATTATGCTCACCTTTGCGCTGGCGGTGAATCCCCGATGTTGAAATCACATGAGTCGGTATTCCACCAGTTCATGCTGGATAAGGCTCGGGGTGAAACCGCACGCGAACTCGAGGCGGCCAAACTCAATCGGGCACGCGACAAGTGCGCGCAGCTGTTTAATGTAAAAGCGGATGGTATTACTTTCCTGTCATCGGCGTCGGAAGGGATTAACAACATCGCTTATGGACTGGATTGGCAGGCCGGCGATAACGTGGTCGTTGCCGATGTAGAGTTTCCATCCGGAATTCTGCCCTGGACCCGGCTCGAAGACCGTGGCGTCGAAATCAGGATAGTTCGTCATCGGCGATGGCAGACCGAACTCGATGATATCGCTGAGCTGATCGACGAGCGCACCCGTGTTGTTGCTATTAGTCATGTCAGCATGTTCACCGGACAACGTATCGACTTGCCTGCGCTGTCTTCGATGGTGCGCGCATCGAACGCTTTGTTGTTGCTCGATGCCACCCACGCCGCCGGTGTCGTGCCAGTCGATGCTTCGCTGGCTGACGTGATGGTCAGCAGTTGCTACAAATGGCTACTCGGCACCCATGGTGCTGCTGTCTTTTATCTGAATCGCGACAGGGTTCCTGATTTCAAACCGCCATTTCTCGGCTGGAACAGCCCAAAGCATCATGGTGGCTGGGAATCACCAATCGAGTATCAATTGCATGATTCTATGCATTGCTGTCAACCCGGAAATGCCAGTTTTATCAGTGTTTACCTGCTCGATAATGCGCTCGACCGGATACTCGATATCGGAATCGAAAAAATCGAGAGCCACGCGCTTGCTTTAAGCGGCAGAATTCACGATGGCCTGAACGATCTCGATCTCGACTTCGACATGATGACCCCGCGTGCCGATTCTGCCCGGGCTGGAAATGTCTGTTTTATGGCGGACAATCTGGAAGCAATTCGTGGTCAACTTGAAGCGAGTAAGGTGCTTATCTGGGGCGCCTATGCCGGTTTTGGCCGGTTACGCATATCAACCCACCTGTACAATGATAGTGATGATGTCGACCGATGCATTGAGGCGCTAAGGGCGGCAGTTTGAGTCGGCCAATGGGTCGAATATTTTTGAGTTGCTCCCGCAATTATGGTTGCCGTTAACTTAAATGTGATGCGCTGGGTTGGCTGTCACAACGCAACAAAATCAATCTGACCCCGGAACCCGGCGCGAGAAAATAATTTCGCCCGCTTTTGCCTGTTGGTCAAAAAAAGAAGCGCCTTTTGGCACTTCGGGCAAGATCATTTCGTAGTCACTACAACGTACTCGCCCACTAGATTTTCCACGTACGATTTCGTACATGTATTGGCTGGGAATATGATTAGCCTGCAGGGGGTAGGCATCTTCGGCGGTGTATTCGCAAATAAACAAGGTACGTGGTTTATCGGAAAGGTTAGGCGCCGAACCGTGCAGCAGCCGCGTGTGCATCAAACAGGCCGAACCCGCCGGACCAAAGCAAGGGACGGCCTGGGTTTTCATTTCGGTGGCAACCGCATCGGCTACGGCGCCGGTGAAAACTCCTTCGTGCCAGTGATCATACAATGGCCCTTTATGGGTGCCGGGTACCACCTCTAACGGGCCGTTTTCTTCAGTGACGTCGTCGAGAAAGAACAGCGCCGTTAGCATGTCATCATTGCTGTGGGGTTCGAAAAGAAAGTCCTGGTGATATTTGACCTGGGTTGCCGCCCCGGGTTGCTTGGAATTGATCTTGGCGTTTTCGAATTTCAGGTTAGGACCGAGAATATCCACCACGGCGTCGAGCGCGCGATTATCTCGCATGAATTGAAGATAGATATCGGAAATTTCTACCGGAGACGCGATGCGGCGCAGTGCTGGATTGTCGGCAGTATGCCCCGGTTCGAGGTCAAAACGGGGGCGATTGTCAAAGCTGTTGCCGTAGGGTTCACTATGGTTTCTGCTTTCTTCTTTCCATTGCTCGAATTCGGTTTGCAGCTGCAGCAGCTTGTCATCAGCGATAGCGTTTTCCAGCAACAGAAATCCCTGTTGCTGAAACTGTTCCAGCTGTGACGTTGATAGCGTAGCCATTTTTAAATAGCTCCTGATTTTCGATTGCCAGAATACGCGCGCAGCAATTAAGTAACAGCGGCTTTCAATGCCTAATTGCCTTCTATATGCTCGATCGAATAGTGCAGCATATAATCGGTATTGTCTGCTGATTGTTCGCCGAGGCTGATGCTGCCTTCACCCAACAGCGGCACCTGCTCCTGGTGAAAGAATATTTCGGTATTGTTGTGACTGATATAGCTGCCGTTGGCGCTGTTATCAATAAAGACGAACTTGCCGCGATTGCACTGAATTTTGCAATGTTGGCGTGATGCCTGTTGCGATGGCACTGACAAATCACAGTCCTGTCCACGACCAATGGATACATTGGTGATCGTGTCGGCCGACAATTTAATGACATTGTCGTCGTAGTGAAGGGTTAAAACACTCTGGATACCACGGCTGCTCGTGTTGCCGACAATGCGGGTGAGTTCATCGGTTTGTTCCCAGATGACATCATAAACATCAACTGGTTGTTCCTTGCCTTTTACCGTGGTCGTGGAAAAGTGCCGGCAGCGCTTTTGTGAAGCAGCGCTAAGCTGACCGTAGGTATAACCGGAAATAAGTGTTTTGCCGCCCCGCGCGAGCTTCGATACCCTGGCGGCAAGATTGACCGCATCGCCATACAGATCGCCATCGCTTTCGATAACCGGGCCCTTGTGAGCGCCGATACGGATGCTGATTTTGTAGTCTTTGGAAGGTGCGGTTTTGTCGGCCAAATACAAATGCATGTTTTTCGCAGCCTGCATCGCGTCTTCGACGCTGGCAAAACGACACAACACGTCGTCACCGCCGGTTTTAATGGTTTCACCTGCGGATCTGCCCGCCACTTCGGATAATTGCCTCAGCGTTGTTGTTACCAGCTTTTCGGCAACTTCATCACCGAGTATTTCATATAAACGCGTACTGCTAACTATGTCCGCAAACATAATAGTCACTTCATTATCGGAGGTTTCCACTGCACTTCTGCCTGCTCAAAATTTGGTGAAGTATATAACAAAGACTGGGGAATTTAACCCGATAAGCCGAGGGACTATTCAATCGGTTGCACATTAATTTCAATCAGTATTAATGTCGTTCCAACTGCTCGACCAGGCGCAGGCAGCGAACCGGCGGTCAATGGTTGGAGATCGTAGCCCAGCTATCGCTCTCCTCTTCACTGACCCAGAGTGAACCACTGGTGCTGCCCATGGCCAGGCATTCCGCGCCTGGCGAAACTTCGAGCCCGTGGCGAAATACCAGATCCCTGGAAATATTGCTACAGCGCTTCTGCGACGGTATTGCTCTCGACTTCCAGTTCCGTGGGTAGCTATTATTTTCCTGTTGGCGGTGGGATTTGAAGTGGGCGCGCTATTAATTGGAGTTAGGGTTAGCGTTAACTTCAGGCAATACGGTTTTCAAAATAACCGCTGATATTCCTGATCATGCCTTTTAATGTCTTGCGTTGCTTTACATAGGTGCCGCGCGCTGGAACCTTGTACAGCACATGGTCGGTAACGAGGTTTTCTACTGCCTTTCGAATAGTCATGTAAGAAACCTCGAACTCTTTCGCGAGAACTCTTTCTCCCGGGAGCTTATCGATAATTTTTTGATGCTTGATGGCTTCCCTGATTTTGTTTTCGACGATAATGTATTTGGGTGGGGATTTGATCATATTTTCTCCTGCTTAATTTAACAAAATTACAAATTTCAGCGGTTGAGTATTGTTTCAAGACTCATCTAGCTACTTAAAGCTGTCCTGTTTCTAGATAAATGGGTGCCGAGATATCTAGTTCGGTTTTTTCAGAATCCTGTAAAAGTTATTGAGTCATCTTGAAAGTTTTTTCCCGGTATCATAATCATATAGACCGCCATAAATTTCAGTCAAATCGAAGGCCTTTTTTCACAGTTATGAAGCATGGGCTTCAGCCAATGTTGGCTAAGAATTGTTTCCATCCTACCGCTGCCGGCGATGAATCCTGAGAGCTAAAACCCTGTTTTTGTGGGCTTTTATCCGCTCTAGCAACCGTAAGTAGGATTGCCTGAAAGGCATTGCCAGGTAGTGCCACATACTCTTCGATTGCACTGGTAACGTGCATTTCCTGGAAGAGGTTTCACCGCTTACGTCGATTTCACAATTTGTGTACATATAATTTTTCATGTCTTTTGTATTCTCCTGGTCCTGACTATTTACTGGTCGCCGAAACCTGAAAGTTGAATGAGTATCCCTTATTCCTGTACTTTGATGCGGTCAGCTTTGCCTGCGTGAATGCTTTAGCAAAATACTCCATCAATTCGATGGCTTGAAATATCGTATTCATCTTTAATTTTCTCGCCTGTAAATGTATTCATCGAAACTACTCACTGATCCATCTACAGTTTCAGTGAACGGGTGTACGTTTGATTCAGGCGGCATTCTGCTCTCCATCGACTGGTCGACCATGCCGAACCGGTTTTTCGATGTCGTTAAACGCAATTCCCTGATCATTGGTTTGGCTGTTGTATAAGCTCGTAAAATGAGGGGCAGGGATCATTAAATCGTTTTCCTTTGGTCCGTCCTGGGGCGTTCCACGCCATGGCCAGGCGCTCGGTCCGAGCTGTAACGCGTCGAAGGAATAGCCATATTCTTCGACTTTTTCTCGGCCCATACCCAGTAACACTGAGTTTACCCTTGCCTTGGCTATGGCTTCGCTGGCGCGCTGCAGCCGGTTTATGATCTTGGCGATAGTGTCCATAATATTTCTCCTTTAACCTGATGGCGTCGGTATCGCAGCTCGCCCGAACTGTTTCTGGATACGCTAGTTGGAGCCGATAGTAGGGAATATTTTAATCGCCCACAAACGAGCAATTATTAACCCTCAGGTAAGTAAAATTAACCCGAAACTAAATGATCGAAGGGAGTTATGGTGACAGTTAACTTTGGTGAAATAGATAAGTTAACTGTCACCTTAATTGGTAGGGTTCAAGCCTCGTAGGTCGTAGACGCGGTATCGCCACCACGACCGTTCCAGTTGGTATGGAAAAATTCGCCACGCGGTCGGTCGACTCGTTCGTAGGTATGCGCACCAAAGTAATCGCGTTGTGCCTGTAACAGGTTGGCCGGTAGGCGCTTTGAGCGGTATCCATCGAAATAGCTGAGTGCGGCGGCGAAGGCCGGCACCGGAATGCCCTGGCTGACTGCGGTGGCAACCACGCGCCGCCAGCCACCCTGTGCTTCCATTATGCGGTCGCGGAAATAGGGCGCCTGCAGCAAATTGGGCAGTGCTGTATTTTCTTCAAAGGCGTCTTTAATACGACCGAGAAACACCGAGCGGATAATGCAGCCACCACGCCACATCAGTGGGATAGCGCCGTAGTTCAAATCCCAGCCGTAAACCCCGGCGGCTTCGCGCAGCAGCACGTAGCCCTGCGCGTAGGAAATGATCTTGGAGGCGAGCAGGGCGGCATGGATATCATCGATAAAGGCCAGGCGATCGCCTTCGAAGCTGGGTTTGGGGCCCTCGTAGAGCGCAGCGGCTTCGGTTCGTTCGTCTTTTTGCGATGATAAAAAGCGCGCAAACACAGCCTCGCCGATAAGCGTAAGTGGAATGCCAAGGTCGAGTGCCGAGGTCGCAGTCCACTTACCCGTACCCTTCTGACCTGCGGTATCCAGAATTTTTTCCACCAACGCTTCGCCGTTTTCTTCGAAGGCCAGAATATCGCGCGTAATTTCGATCAAATAGCTGTCGAGTTCGCCCAGATTCCAGTCGGCGAAAACATCGTGCATTTCGCCGGCGCTCATACCGAGCAATTCCTTCATGATGTGGTAGGCCTCGCAAATCAATTGCATGTCACCGTACTCGATACCATTGTGCACCATCTTCACGAAATGACCCGCACCATCACTACCGACCCAGTCGCAGCAGGGCGTGCCGTCGTCGACCCGCGCCGCGATGCCCTGAAAAATCGGCTTGACCAGTTCCCAGGCGGCCGGTGAACCGCCCGGCATAATCGATGGCCCGATCAGCGCGCCTTCTTCGCCGCCGGAAACGCCGGTGCCGATAAACAGAAAGCCAAGACTTTCCAGGTAGGCGGTTCGGCGGATACTATCGGCGAAGTGGGCGTTGCCGCCGTCGATAATGACATCGCCCGGGTCGAGGAAGGGAATCAACTGTTCGATGAAGTCGTCAACCGCCTGCCCGGCCTTGACCATCAGCATGATCTTGCGTGGCAGCTCAAGCGACAGCACCAGCGCTTGCACGTCTTCAGCGCCACGGATATTTTTACCGCTGGCCCGCCCGGCGATAAATTTATCGACCTTACCCCGCGAGCGGTTGAAAACAGAAACCGTGTAACCCTTGCTTTCCATGTTCAACACCAGGTTTTCACCCATTACCGCGAGGCCTACCAGGCCGATGTCAGATTGTGGTTTCATCTGTGTGCTCGTGTCCGGAAAATTGCGACATTGTATCACCGGAGTTAAGCCGACAATATCGACCGGTTTAAATAAGCAGGATAGCCGGGATAGATTTAATATTTTCTGGCTGACTTTAATACCTACAAAGTCAAAAGTCTGCCTTTAGAGTTTTCTAAAAATTCGCAGTGTACAGGCTGAATCCAACCACCAACCCAATACTGACCAGCAGCAACTGCAGTCCGGGAGCCGAAAACAAATGACCGAAGAAGCCTTTCTTGCCCTCGAAGTAGAGGCTGTCGATCAACATCAGCGCGCCGAGCGCGAGGCGCTTGTGTTGCGGGTCCAGCATGGTGGTAAAGCGTAGATTGAATTTATCCGCATCGGTATAGGCTTTTTTTTACAGGCCACCCCATTTTTTGGAGATTACGCCAACCCGGTCGCGTCCGTTATACAGTTAGAAAGTCCAGGGCTTCCACACCGGGCCTACCAGGCGGAGCATTTCGGTGTTTTTAATATTTCTCGCCGAAATTACACGGTTGATAAAGGAAAAGCGGCGGCTGATATGGCCAGTTTTCAGGCCGCTTTCATCGTGAATATCGACGCTGTGAAAATACATCCGGGCTTTGCGGTAAATGCGCAGAGCGTGCCGAAAATATTTCGACCAAGGATGGAAAGCCCGGAGGCACTCAGTTCTTCGATATGCCATTTATCGTTCACCGCGCTCGCGGGATGAATGCTGATGCTGTATTCATTTTTTCGTTCGAAGCTGAATATGGCTTCGGTTAAGTGGTATTTCTGATCGATTTCGAAGCGGTGGATGTTGTTCAGTTTTTGTTCGAGACTGGCTGATAGGTCGTCGACTATTGCCTGGTGCACCTCGCTTTCCTGCTGGCGTGCCTGGAAGCGGGCGAAGATAATGCCGCAACTGCTACATTCGTCGGATTCGGGCTGGGCAACGCCACATTTTGGGCAGGCAAAGGTTGGCGTTATCGGGGTTGCTGCCGGCAGCCTGCTGTCGTTTACCGCCTCGTAACACAACTGGATGCGTTCCTGTTCGCCAGGGTCCAGCCAGATTCCGCCGAAGCCCTGACAGTAATCAACTTCGGCCACACCGAGTTCGCCGTAGTTTTTCACCTGCATATTGATTTTGCATTTCGGGCATTTCTTGACGCCTTCGATGTTAGTGGCGGAGCTGGAAACGCTTGCCATCGGGATCGATACTTGGTGGGATTCCTCAATATTGCGCAGATTTTTCCGGCCCATGAAAAAACCGTTGCAGTCGGTACAGAGCCCAACTTTTTCACCTTAGTAACGGGTGATCTTGAGCGCTTTGTTGCATAACGGGCAGGATAAACTCATTGGGCGTTAGCACTTCGTTTGAGTAGACAGACCAGTATCGATTGATACCAGCAGCGATGCAATTTGGCTTCGACAGGTAGTAGTTAGGTAGTTTATTGATTGCGCTGCAGCGGCCCTTCATCGTCAGGCGGAATCCCAGTCCGGTTGACTGGCAGTTACGACCTTATCGACATAAAAAACGGAATCCAGAAAACCAGCATTGCAACGATCATAACTGACTGGACCCGGCTGATCCTGCGGTGTAAGTCACCCGAACTTTCCGGGTCATCCGCCGCCCGAACCTTTGACATGATCACATCCAGCAACAATACGACGATCAATATAGGCGCCATCACCGGCGCGACTAGCCCGGCAGCCAGCGACAATATAGAGCGATCGCCAAGTTCACCCACCAGTTGAACTACCCCCCATTCAATGACAGGCAAGAGCATCGTGGCAACCGCCAGGCCAGCTAATCCCTGGCGTAAAAAACCGAAGGAAGAGAATTGAGATTTTAGAGTTGAAAACATGAATTGCGCGACTGCCTTAAATTAAGTCGTGGAAGCATAGCAATAAAACCCGGCTTAGGCTTTAGCCGTAACAACTGGATTTTTGTGTGACCGAAAGGGCGATGGATAAGTAATAACGCAAATATTTTGCTATTTATAGTGGTATGCCTAGATAGAGATACATCGCTGTGTTTCCTCCCTTGGCCTGCCCCAGGCCAAGGTAAGCGGGTCCGATGGGGGTGTCTGTTGCAATGAACACCGAACCGGCGGTCAGTCGCCCGGTCGGGCTATTGGCAATAAGTGGCTCCCCAACTTTTCCCGTCTCCAGCGAAATCCCACCGAAAAAACCCTGTAACAGAGTCAGTCGGGTGATGCGATTAGCGTAGACCAGGCGACTGAAGGTCACCGATTGTCCAAGTAACTGCCCGGTCTGGAAACCGGAGAGATTCAAAAAACCTCCTAGCTGGAACAGGTCGTAATCGGGCAAGGGTGAATTGCCTAAATGGCCCCCGGCGTGTAGCGCAAAACGCAAAGTGTGGTCACCCTGGCTAAAAGCGGTGAGAAAATCAGCTTGCCAGCGCGTGTACTTATCCCGGGCACCCAGACTTGGATCGGAATTCAGTAGTTCGAAGAAATAACTGTAACCACTGCGGGGAAACTGTCCGCTATCCAGACGATCCAAACCCAGGCTTAACCGGGTCCCGCCTATATCGATTGCGTTGTCGACGGTGAGCAAATCGGCGGGACCCGTGTCCACAGTAAAGCTGCTGCTGCCAGAGAAAGGCCCCACACGTAACTCCCCAATTGTCGGAATTTCCATTCCGACGTTCAGTGTAAAGCTGGCAGTTTGCCGGATAAAACGGGCTATCCGATTGTTGCCATCGTAAATCTCGAAAGGTCTTTGTTCCAGGTCAATAATGGGTTCGATAAATAAAGACTGGCTTACATTCAAGGGCTGATAGAACTCTGATGTAATTTGATTGATACGACCTACTTTCAGGTCATTTCGCCACTCCGCCCCCAAATTATTAATCCAGGTTTTACGGTGGCTCGCCAATGCCAGAAAATGTGCATTACCTGAAAAATCGTTCGACAGGTTAAGTCCGAAGCGCAGATAATCCGGACCTGAAGGCTTTTCCTTAATCTCGATGAACAGTATGTGCTTGCCGGATTCATACTTTAGCTGGTAATCGACATGCGAGAAATCGCCCTGGGCAAAAATTCGGCCCAGGTCAGCATCGAGTGCAGTCTTGTCCAGTGGCTTGCCGACCTGTGTTGCCAGCTGTGTTTGTAAAACTTCGGCATTAACGCGCCGAAGTCCAGTGAAGCGAATTTCATCAATGGCTTTCGCGCGTGCTTTTAATGCGGACTGCTGACCGGCTCGATGCAGGGCATAGGCCCGCGGGGACAAGGCCAGATTTTGGAGTGAGTTTGCTACCAGCAGTGCCGCTGTTTCGCCCTGACTTATGATGCCTGACATATAGTCAAAGTCGCGGAACCCGAAATTGCCAAGTTCCGGGGAAATCAGAATATCTTTCCTGGTAAGTGAGTCGAGTGATATCTGTACATTCTTTTCGGTGAATATTTTTGTCACCTGCGAGCTGACGTCCAATAGGGAGATGACCTGTTCTCGTTCCAGCAGTGGCGTGCCCAGATTGACCGCGATTACTATATCCACTCCGGCTAGTCGTGCCACGTCAATGGGCAGGTTTCGAACCAGACCGCCATCAACCAGCATGTGGCCATCCAGCTCTTTCGGCGCAAACAAACCCGGGATAGACATACTCGCGCGCAACGCAGAGACCAGGTCCCCTGAATCGAGCACATACATCTGGCCATTTACAATATCGGTTGCTACCGCTCGAAATGGCACAGGCAGAGTGTCGAAGTCGATATTGCCACTGTGCTGAACCAGGTTACGGAGCAGCGCTTCCAGACTGATTCCCGCTACCGCACCTTTGGGCAGGTGCAGTTCGTAATTTTTTACGCCAAACTCGGGGCCAATGAAGTTGGCGATATCATCACGCTTGCGCCGTTCGCTCTGATCCGGCCGGGGTATATCATCGCTGAGAATGTCTTCAGATTTAATCGAGCTAAGTCGAGTCTCCATTTCGGCGACCGACATGCCGGATGCATAGACGCCGCCAACAACGGCCCCCATGCTGGTGCCGACAATTATATCAATCGGTACGCGAAGTGCTTCAAGCACTTTGAGCACGCCGATATGTGCCGCTCCGCGGGCACCGCCACCCGATAGTACAAGCCCGATTCGGGGCCGATCGGCATTGTCATCAGGGACTTGTTGAGCCATTGGATGCGCCGGGAACAAAAGCATAACGACACAGCTCAGCTGCACACAGGCCTGCAGAAATCGGGTCGTTAGGCAAAAATGTGCGTGCATGAAAGGCAATCTCGGTAAAGGTAGGCGCTGCAGATTATACAGCTGTGCTTTGACTTCGGTAGTTTCCATGCTTGTGCGATTTGCACAGGCTCCAGCCCTGCACCGGTAATCGTTGCCCCATGCTTAATTGCCTGGTCAAGACGGGTAGGGTAATGGTCGCGAAAAACTCAATTTAGTCTGCATTGTGCCTTTATGTGATACCGTGCGTTTGGAAATATCGAATCATCGTTAAGAGCCCCATGGACCCCTGGAAAACAATCGAACGCAGCACTATCCCCGCTAGTGATACGGAACTGATTCTGTTGCAGCGTAATGGTGATTTTGCAATTCGCATTTCCGGTGTGTCGGGCGATTTAATGAATAGCCGCATGCACCACTCCGAAGATGCTCTGGCGGAATTCGCCTGTACCCGTCTCAACAAGGTCGAGAATGCGCGGGTTCTGGTCGGTGGTCTTGGCATGGGTTTTACCCTGGCCGCCGCGCTTAAAACGGTGGGCCTGTCGGCTGAGGTGACCGTGGCAGAATTGATTCCCGCGGTTGTGGAATGGAATCGAGGCCGATTGGGGCAGTGTGCGGGTCGACCCCTCGACGATGACCGTTGCCGCGTGCAGCTGAGAGATGTGGCCGATCTCTTAAGGCTGGGGCCGGACAAATTCGATGCGATTCTGCTCGATGTCGATAATGGCCCCGAAGCGATGACGCATTCCGATAACCAATGGCTTTATTCGGTGGTGGGGTTGAAAAGCATATACGAAACGCTTCGCGCCGAAGGTATAGCGACATTCTGGTCGGCAAGGCCGGATCAGCCATTCGAAAAACGGCTTAAAAAAACCGGGTTTACTGTCCAGTTGCGTACGGTCAGAGCCCGCCCGGGTAAGGGCAGTCGCCATACCATATTCGTGGCGCAGAAAAAGCAGCAGCATAAATAACAGGGCCAAACTCGATCGGGTAAAACGGGATTTAGGCCACGGGAACCCTGATCGATACGGCGCTCGCCTCAGGCGGCCACTTCTGGAGAGCCGCGAATAAATTATTATTCATCTGGAGGCCACAAAAACTTCAGCGATGTACTGTCGAATTCTTTTTGATTTATCGGTGTTTAGTAATTCCTGTAACGGTTTTTTATTATCCGGAAAAGCACTCAAGTTTTCACCCAGTACCCGCGCCATGTTTAATC
Organism: Gammaproteobacteria bacterium; assembly: GCA_047622345.1. Classification (GTDB taxonomy): domain Bacteria; phylum Pseudomonadota; class Gammaproteobacteria. Next base: position 19,033 of record JBLHOA010000038.1, read on the forward strand.
GAGCATCCTCGTCGCGCT
>JBLHOA010000039.1:0-19023 GCA_047622345.1 Gammaproteobacteria bacterium
TTTTCTTGCGCTGGCATTGACCGCAAGCACTCGATTTGACCTGAGTAAACTGCAACGGCCGCTTACCATCGTTGCTACGGCCGATGAAGAGTCGACCATGGACGGCGCACGCCTGATCGCCGACAACGGCGAAAAACTCGGCCGGCATTGCATCATCGGTGAACCGACCGGGTTGACCCCGATCCGCCAGCACAAGGGGGTGCTCAGCTTATCCATCGAGTACACCGGACGCTCCGGGCACGCCAGCAATCCGGCACTTGGCAATAGCGCGCTCGAAGGCATCCATCTATTGATGGGTGAATTACTTAAATATCGCGACCAGATGCAGCATCAATATAACGACCCGGCCTTTGTTATACCGACCCCGACAATGAACCTCGGACACATCCACGGTGGTGATAATTCGAACCGGATTTGCGGTGCCTGCACCCTGCTCATCGATATTCGCTACCTGCCGCAAATGTCACTCGATTCACTACGTGCCGATATCGAACAGCTCGTCGCCGATGTCGCCGGAGCGCGCGGTCTGAAATTCACCACCGCTATGCTCGGTCAGGGTCTGCCCGCGATGGATACTTCAGAAGCGAGCGAAATCGCCCAGTTTTTGAGTCATCACACCGGCAAGAAAGCCACCAGCGCCGGCTTCGGCACCGAAGCGCCCTACTTCAATGCGATGCATACCGAAACCATTGTCATCGGCCCGGGTTCGATCGACCAGGCACACCAGCCCGACGAATTTCTGCCCATCGATCAAATCGACCCGACTATTACTATGCTGGAATCCGTGATTCACCAATTCTGCCAACGATGATAATAATTGCGGACCAGAATATTCCGCAGGTCGCCGATGCCTTTGCCGATCTGGGCGAAGTTCGCTTATTGCCCGGTCGCGACATTCGCAACCAACATTTAAAAGAATGCGACTGCCTGATTATCCGTACGGTCACCCGCGTCGACGCGGAATTGATCGCAAACACGCCGGTCAAATTTATTGGTAGCGCGACTATCGGCACCGATCACGTCGACCTTGACTTGCTGAAAACCTGCGGCATCACATTTACTAACGCCGCCGGTTGCAATGCCGAGGCAGCGTCGGAATATGTGATCAGCGGGATATTTGCCCTGGCGAAACAAAAAGGAATTGATCCCTTCAAACGCAAAGCCGGGATTATCGGCTTCGGTAATGTCGGTTCACGTTTATTCGACAAGCTCGACACCCTCGGTATCGAATGCCTGGTCAACGACCCACCGCTGCAACTATCAGGCAAAAGCAAGCAACGCTTTGTTGATCTGAATACCATTATCAACGAATGCGATCTCATCAGCCTGCACACCCCGCTGACTCGAACAGGCACCCACCCAAGCTTTCATTTATTCGGCTACGAGCGGCTCGGGCGCCTGCGTGAAAACTGCCTGCTGGTCAATGCTGCACGCGGTGAAGTAATCGATAACCCCGCTTTGATTAAAGTACTCGATGAACGAAAGGATTTAACCGTATTTCTCGACACCTGGGAAAACGAACCGACGGTATCACGCGAGTTACTCGCCAGGGTTGATCTAGCTACCCCTCATATTGCCGGTTACAGCGTCGAAGGTCGTTTGCGCGGCACCCAGATGGTGCTCGATGCAGCCTGTCGATTCTTTAACCAATCAAGCAGTTGGCAAATGACATCCTTGCTGCCTGAACCGATAACACTCGAATTGCCATCGACCCACTCTGACCTCGACTTCTGGCAAAATCTGTTTATCCGGCATTTCGATATCAGCCGTGATGACAAGGCATTTAAGGCAGGGATGGGATTAAACGACGCCGACTTCGGTCAGCTTTTTGAGAGCCTGCGTCGGGTCTACCCCGACCGCCTCGAATACGATCGATTTAAACTGTCAGGCATAAAAAAAACCGCAGCCGCGTCTGTGCAACGACTGCGGTTTGGGGTCGATTAACTACTGGTAGAAAACCGTTGAGTACTGGCCAGGATCTACTTTTGGGATAGTCGCGCCAAAACCGGTATTGATGGTATCGATAATCAAATTCGCAATCACCGCATAACCTCGCGCGGTCGGATGGACACCATCGAGTGAGAAGCCACCACCCTGGGCAAACTGCGAAGTAATCCCGCCGGTACCATAGAACAAACCTGTCTCGTTCAATTCAGCCAGTACTGCCGAGGCATCAAATAGTAACAGGTCGGCACTTGCATCCGCGGTCGCCTTGATCGTAGCGTTATAAGCGGTACTGGCTGTTTGCACTGCAGCCGCTTCAGTTGCGGTGAGTACGTCTAAATCGGCAAGAGGAACCGAAATTCCATACATTCCAGCTGAATCTACTCCTATTTTAGGTGACGCCAGCAAAACAATATAATCATCCGCAGTAGCAAAACGCATTTGCCCAGCACCAATATTGGTCAAATCTTCATCGAAGATCAGTACCGGATTGATCCCTACGACAAAATTCAGATACCGGCTATCAGCTTCTACTTGTGTTATTGCCACTCCCACGACTGCAGCATCTAAGCCTGCATTATAGGGATCACCAAGCGCTGCTTGAAGGCCGGCGACCTGAGCTGCGTCAAGCGGTATAGACATAAATGGAATGGTAGTGAAATAAGGTATCGTACTCACATTGGGAATATTAACTAGTACACCTTTGGCCCCACCGGCCGCTAGCGCACCGGCAATTCCGGGGTAGCCGGGTAACCCGGTTGCAGCACCGGTGCCTCCGGTTGCGAAATAACCAGGGTCGGTAATATCTTCAGCACCATAGGTAGACACGTCGGCATTGCCGGTTTGATCAACCCCGACGCCCCCGCCGGTGGCGTAGCTGAGAATGTCATTATTGCCGATCCAAAGAACAAAGAAGCTCGGCGTCTGCGCCAGCGCATCGGTTAACACAGTAGTTCCATCAGAGCTGGAAAAACGGGCAAAGAACGGGTTCACTGAACCTGCTCCTATTGCTGCGGCCGAGACCGCGCCATAGCCAGGAGTAGGCAGATGAAATGATTTTGCGCCCGGAACACCGGTGTTGTTAAATCCACCGGCTCCGACTCGGGTATCGATCGAAGAGGTAACCACCGGCGTAATTGCAAATGGGCCGACCGGACTAGTGGGTTTACCGGTCGGAACCAGCACCAGACGGTCTCTAATTCCTGGAATGGCACCAATGCCCGTTATTGACAGGCTTCCGGTTCCACCGACCGGCATCAAAGGCTGGGTAAAAGCACCGCCGCCAACTTTGGCAAATTGTTGTGCCAATATTGCTGGGTAGGAGTTGAGTTGTCCGTCGCGGTACAGCGCGCCGTCGGCATAGCCCGCAGTTAACGAGTCGCCGACGGAAACAAAAGTGGAAAAGTCAGCCGAACCGCTGCTTGGAGTACCGCCACCCACTGAATTGGAAATGTCGGCACCACAGGCGGCGAGGATAGTGGCAGTTGAAACTGCCGCAATGCTATTTCTTAATAATTTATTCATATCTATTAACCTTAATACTGGTAACTTAAGCCGAAACCGACCGAAGTAACTGCTGAGTCGTAGGTACCGCCGAAAGGAATATTCTTTCCCCCTTCCGTATAAAAATCATAAGAATTGTCGATTTCGTCGAAGGTTAAAAGTAACAACGAAATATCGAGTTCAAGATTTTTCGAATACTGGTAGCTCGCACCGGCGGTATAGCCGATCGAATCGTTACGCGGCGTTTCCGGAGCAAAATAGCCGTTGCGAACCGGGGATTCATCGAGATAAATACCGCCGCGAAGCACCCATGATTCGTCGTATTGATATTGCACGCCGAATCGATAAACGTTCGAGTCTTTATAGTTACGCGGATTAATCGAAGTGCCGGCACCCGGTGCATCAAACTCGACCTTGAGTTCTTTGTAAGCGCCCCAGTAGGTACGGGTGAAGTCGAAGGCCAGCAGCATCTTATCGTTCAACTGGTAGCCAACACCCAGGGTCAACTCGGCGGGCAACACCAGGTCGGCATCGAAATCACCGTCAGGAAACGATCCTTGCAACCCGGTAGGGATATTTTCAAAATCGGCACTTTCATTGCGCGCTTCGATAGTCACTTCAGAACGGTAACTCGCACCGATGTCCAATTGCTCAGAAACGCTGTGCAATACACCGAGGTTAAAACCGAAGGCATCGACGTTTGAAGCTTTGATGGTCACATTCGAACGATTGCCATCGGCATCGGTGAGTGACGAACTCAGATTACGGTTGAATTCGACCGAGCCGAGCACCAGTGTAGGGCCAAAGCCAACGCTGGTGGTCTCGTTAATCTTATAAGCAATCGTAGGCTGGATATAAATTGCCTGTAGTTCGATGTAATTAACCAGATGCGAACCCTGCCAGTCGGTAGGCCACTCGACCTTATTACCAAAGGGCGTATAAATACCCAGACCCCAGGACATTTCGTCGGAAAGCTTCTGCGCCATGTAGAGATTGATCGGCGTACCCAAGGGGTTGTCGGTCTTGGCTTCAGAATTTGTTTCGGCATTTTGATACAGCGTCTCACCAGTAAGCAAGGTGATGCCACCGGTGATATCGGTATCGGCTTCGATCCGGGTGATGGCACCTGGATTGAAAAAGATCGCTTCTGAACTGTCGCTCAAGGCGACCCCGGTATGCCCCATTCCAAGGGCTTTCTGCCCCTGCAATGCAACGCGATAGCCGCCTGCGTAGGCGACATTAGTTAGGGCTACCCCTAACAGGACTAGTATTACTCTCGTCATAATTGGGACCATTTCCTGATTGCGGATAGAAATTGCGAATTCAAAATCAACACGACAGCTGGCTATTGCTCAATAAGTCGGTTGAATTACTGCAAAAAACGGAACCCCTTATTTTTGTTGTATTCCGAGATTAGTTGCAAAATAATACTGATTACTTACCGAATTTCAACAAACAATTGCATAAACATATATATATTGCCGATAGCTGCATTCACGGGAAGGGACTTTTTGCCGGTTCTTTCATCCCCGAAGGCACCATTATTGGCTGGCTTCAAGGCAGTGCAAGCAGCGTGGATGGCGCCTATGTATTGTGGCTCAGCGATACCCGGGGCATCGAAGTGCATGGTGACCTCAAGTACATTAACCATGCCGACCATCCTAACGCCTGCTACTACGATGACCTCAGTGTGGTAGCGCTGCGTGATATACAGGCCGATGAAGAAATCACCCATAACTACGCCATTATCGAATAGTTGATATATACTCAGCCCTTAACCCAAATTAGAGTCAGTACCCGCCAATGAGTCCCGTCGAAGTCGCCAAATTTAATATGATCGAACAACAAATTCGTCCCTGGGAAGTGCTCGATCACGTCATCCTGAACACCCTTGAGTCGATTAATCGCGATGAATTTGTTTGTGACAAGTACAAAGGGCTGGCTTATGCCGATTGTCAGGTGCCGATTAAGGGCAAGGTGAAAATGTTTCCGCCGACTATCGAAGGGCGAATGCTGCAGGCACTGACTATCGCCGCAGAGGACAAGGTGCTTGAAGTCGGCAGTGGCTCAGGTTATATCACCACCTGTCTGAGCCGGTTGGGGGCAAGGGTCACCAGCATCGATATCGACGCAGAAATGATTGAACTCGCGCAACAGAATTTGTCGGCAACCGATGCCTCCAGGGTGAGCTTTGAACAGGTAAATGCATTTGAACTCGATCGCCCCGCAGAATTTGATGTGATTGCGGTGTGTGGCTCAGTCGTCAGCGTGCCTGATAACTTGCGTCAGGCGCTGCGCGTCGGTGGCCGCATGTTCATCATTTGTGGGCAGTCTCCAGTGATGCAGGCCCTGTTAATTACCCGCGTCAACGAAACCGAATGGAGCAGCCAGTCGCTATTTGAAACCGATCTGCCTGCACTCAATTTTTGACTCCGGGGAGTATTACGATGCGAGTGATGCTAGCAGCGCAACTGGCTGACTATTTGCGAAGCGAAAGTCCGGTATTGATCGACGTCCGCGAGCCCTGGGAATTTGACATCTGCCATATCGACAACAGCATCAATATCCCTATGGGGCAGATTCCACAATCGCTCCAACAGTTTGAAAACGACAGCGAGTTTGTACTGATTTGCCATCATGGTGTGCGTAGCATGCGCGTGATTCAATTTCTGCAGGCGCAATCAATTGAAAATTTGATCAACCTCGAAGGTGGTGTCGATGCCTGGGCCCGTGAAGTCGACCCATCTATGCCCGTGTATTAATCGCCCGACAGTTTCTTTATAATCAGCCCAGCGCCAATCAACCCAGACAAACCATGACCAAATCCATATCCAGAGCATTTGTACTGACTGCACTATTATTTTCTGAAGCTGGTTTTTCGCAAAACCTGTCAGACATTTACCAGATTGCGTTGCAGGCCGATAGTGAATTGCAGATCGCTGAATCAAATTACCTCAGTGCCGTCGAAGCGGTGCCTTTTGCCCGATCAGCGAATCGTCCTCAGATGTCGCTCGGCGTCCATCGCTCTTACCGGCAGTCCAATAATTCAACCAGCGGCAACAACACCAATCAAAGTTACGGTTACAGCGTCAATCTGAGTCAAAGCCTCTACGATGAGGAGACGGACAGCAGCATCGCTGCAGCCGAAGCCGGCCTGGAAGCAGAATTCGCCCGACTGCAGGAAGCCCGACAATCGCTGATACTTCGCGTCGCCGAATCTTATTTCAATATTCTCGCAGCACAGGATGATGTCGAATTCGCCTATGCCGAGCGCAGGTCTATTGAGCGCCAACTCGAACAGGCTCAGAAACGTTTCGAAGTTGGGTTAATTGCTATCACCGATGTTCACGAAGCCCAGGCGCGCTATGACAGTGCCGTGGCGCAGGCCATACTCGCCGAAAATCTACTCGAAAATTCGATCCAGGGAATGCGAGTTATTATCGGTGTGCGCCCATCGTCACAATTACTGATTGTTGGCGATGGACTCGAGTTATCACTACCGAACCCGGCAGATGCCACTTACTGGGTAAGTCTGGCTGAGGATAAAAACCCGGCGCTACAGGCCAGTCGGGCACAATTGAATGTTGCCCAGCAGGAACGTCGTAAGCAGTCGACCCGTCAACGCCCGACCGTCGATTTAACCGCAAGCTATTCCGACGCCAGTGTTAACGATGACCTCCTCGACGATTATCGACAGGATAATGTCAACGTCGGCGTTGAGCTGAACATGCCCCTGTTTACTGGTGGGCGCATTGATGCCGAGCGCAGTCGAGCGGAGGCAAATTATCGTTCCGCGCAAAACTCCTTACTACTACAGACACGCCTGACTACCCAGTTGGTGAGAAACTTTTATCTGGGCGTAGTTTCCGGAATCAGCCAGGTCAATGCATTAAAACAGGCACTGGAGTCGAGCAACATCGCCCTGCAGGCGACCCGTGCTGGATTTGAAGTCGGCACCCGCACCTCGGTAGACGTATTGATATCCTTGCGTGAAACCTATAGCGCCCGGCGGGACTATGCCCGCGCGCGTTACGATTATCTGACCAACTCATTAAAGCTCAAGCAGGCGGCTGGAATACTCGAGGAAATAGATTTAACCGAAATTGACCGCTGGCTGGTGCCGTAATCATCCATGGCCCGACAATCATCGGTACTGTTCAAAGCGCGCGACTACCTGCACCCCAGATACTGGCCAATGTGGGGAGTATTAGGAATGCTGCGTCTGTTCGCGTTATTCCCTTATCCGGCATTAGTGAAAATTGGTAAGGGCCTGGGTCGGGGCATTAAATTTATCTCGGGTTCGCGGCAGGTAGTCATCAACACCAATCTTGCGCGATGCTTCCCAGAAATGTCATCGGCCGAACGCGCCCGAATCAGAGATGAATGTTACGGCAACATTGGTATCGCGCTGGTTGAAATGGCGATGTGCTGGTGGTGGCCGGACGAGAAGATCAAACCGCTGGTCGAAATAGTAGGCCGCGAAAACGTCGATAAAGTACTGCAAAGCGGACAAGGTGTCATTCTGCTAGCCGGGCATTTCACCAGCCTTGAAATCAGCGGTCGCTTACTGACCCAGTCTATGCCGATGCAGGTGATGTATCGCACGCAAAGCAATGAGTTGTTCGACTCCTATCTCTACACGCGTCGCTGCAGCTATTTCGAGCATACTATCTCAAGGAAAAACACGCGCCAGATGATCAAGGGTATTAAAAACCTGATCCCTACCTGGTATGCCCCCGATCAGGATTTCAGCCGTGAAAAAAATGTGTTCGCACCGTTCATGGGCATCCAGGCCGCGACTATTACAGCAGGCTCCAGAATCGCCCAGGCGACCGGGGGAGCAATGATACCGTTTTTCACGAAACGCAAAGAAGACGGCAGTGGATACCTGCTAACCTTCGAGCCACCGCTTGAAAACTTCCCCGGCGAAAGTGATCTCGCTGATGCCACTGCAATCAATGCGTCGATCGAAAAATACGCCCGCCTCTATCCCGAATATTACGTGTGGATACATCAGCGTTTCAAAACCCGCCCACCCGGGGAACCGCCTTTCTATCCCCCACGATAAGATGAAGTCGGTGCAAAGCCCGGGATTGCTCTATCGCTTTCTATCGATTCCGTTATTTTTATTCTGGCTTCTACATGCCTTCAGCCATGGGCAGAAACATCAATTATCAAACTACTGGCGCATGCGCACGCGCGCGGCTAACAATAGACCTCAAAAAACGGTTATCTGGATCCACGCGGCTTCGGTTGGCGAAGTCAATTCGGTTAGCGCGCTGGCTCAGGCGTTGATCCAGCAGGGGGAAAATATATTGATGACCAGTTTTACGGCAACCGGGTTCCAGGCGATCGAACGCAACTTCGGCACGACGCTTGAAAAAGACATTATTCCGATTGATTTTTTCTGGTTCTGCCGCCACTTTTTCAAACGTCATCAAATAAAAACAGGGTTAATTGTAGAAACCGAACTCTGGCCCGAACTCCTCTACCAGGCTTGTCGTGTCGGGATTCCCCTGTTGCAGATTAATGCGCGTTTATCGCTAAAATCGAGCGGCTGCAATCAATATTTCCGCAGCCTGCTTTCTTTAACCTTGCAACGTTTTTCTGCAATTTTGACGCGAAATTCGAACGACCGGAAAAATCTGCTCAAGCTCGGAGCAGCAGCCGAAAAAATCACCATCCTGGGAAATATAAAATCGACGCCCATAGACCGGGACGAACCTGCACGGTTAATCGAGCGGGACTATCTGATATTGGCCTCCAGCCACGACAACGAAGAGCTTTTATTTTTAAAGGCGCGTTCAAAAACCGTGGCTGAGCTGCTGGTAATCGCACCCCGCCACCCCGGGCGCAAAGATCAAATAGTTTCAGAGATTCAAAAAATGGGACTTCGCGTTGCCATCAGAAGCGAAAGCCAGCCCATCGACTGCGATACCCAGGTCTATCTTGCCGATACCCTGGGTGAGCTTGCAGCACTGATGGCTCACGCCAGAATAGTTGTCATGGGCGGGTCATTTGTCGATGTCGGCGGGCATAACTTAGTCGAGCCCGCCGCGCTCGGCTGCGCCATTATCACCGGACCCTTTGATGCCAATAATGTCGATGACATTTTAATGCTCGGTCGGGAGCAAGGCATTGTCCAGGCCGATGACATGAAAAATGCCTGGGGCAACATCGAAGCGCTGCTCGATCAACCCGAACGGCTGAAAGCCTTAGGCAACAAAGCCCGACAGCAGCTGGAAATCCAGCCCGATATCACCGCGATTTACCTGGCCGAAATAAATCGGTGGATATAAAATTATCCGCATTAAGTCAGTCATTGCTTAAGCCTGATAGCCATCCATAAAAGCCTGCCAGTCGCTGCTGCGATAGTACAAACTTTCACGCCGATCGATTTTCTCCAGGGACCGCTGCAAACGATATAAAGGCTGCCATTGCCAGTCATCGACCCGTTTCATCAAGCGGCCTTTATCGAAGTCGATAACATAAAATTTGTCCTGCCCGTCGATGAGTATATTGGTCGCATTTAAATCGGCATGGCGGATTTTAAGTTGCTGGAACTGCTTAATCAGAACCCCAAGCCGTTTCCACCCTTTTTTACTCAATGCCGATTTTTTTAAACGATCAGCCAGTGTCTCTGTGTTTTTTATATACCGGGTAATCAGGGCCGCCTGATACATTAAACCATTGCGTATCGCGCAGGCTGCGATGGGCTCGGGCACCGGTAGTTCCGCCGCATGAGCGTATTCCAGCAACGCCCATTCTCGCCAGGGTCGAGTCCGGTTCCTGCCAAGCCACAGGTAGTGTTTGCTCATCACCTTCCTGACCAAACCACCGCGAAGGTATAGCTTTAATACGGCGGGAACCCCGTCAATGTTGACTTTAAAACTGCCGCCGCGCCCACCATCGATTACCTGATAGCCCTCCGTATCATTCCAGAACAACGGGTCGAAGTTTTCCACTGACAAGGGTTTATTATCTTCCTGCTGCATCAGGTAAGCCTTACCGATTTTCTGGCTAAGGCTCACGCAAAAACACCAAAGTGGAAGACAATATTGAAATATCTGAGTCGCATCGAAGAAAAACTTCAGCCTGCGGGCGATTGAATATCGCTAAGCATCAATTCCGGCGCAAGCATCGGGCCGTTGATCAGAGACAATCCATCGGCGGAGATGGCGTCAATGCTCACCTCGGAAATTTTTGAAGCGGTTATTTGACTCTGCGACCCTATAATTTTGTGATAATGCGGCGTATACCCCAACCATTGATTAGATGCTTCGTTAACCGGTTGCTCCCAGAGAACCGCGGCGCGGTTACCAATGTGCAATTTTAATTCAGCACGCTTCAGTTTGGCAGCCAGCCCATGCATTTCACGGCTTCGTTCTTTCTTAACGGCATTGTCGATCTGCCCGGACATGGTTGCCGCCCTGGTTCCCTGTCGCGGCGAAAAAGTAAATATATGCATGTGACCAAAACCAACCCGCTCGACGAATTTCATCGTCGCCTGCCATTCCTCTTCAGTTTCGCCGGGGAACCCTGCTATCAGGTCGGTGGTTACATTGAAGTAAGGAATAGCGCTGCGTGCTTTGTCGACCAGCGCCTCAAATTCGGCGGTTTTGCAGCGACGCGACATGCGCCGCAACACCGAGTCGCAACCGCTTTGAATGGGCAGATGCATGTGCGGCATTAAGCGTCGATCGTTAAACAACACAAAAAAATGGTCGGGAAGATCCCAGGGCTCAACCGAGGCAAGGCGAATCCTAGGAATAGAGGTATGCAACAGTATTTCGTTCAACAGCGCGTAAAGACTTGAATCGATATCGCTACCATAGCCACCGACATGAACCCCGGTAATAGCTACTTCCTGTATTCCATTGGCGTGCATTTGATTTATTTCAGCCAGGATATCCTTGACGCTTCTACTGCGCTCGTCCCCGCGCGCAATGGTCACGATGCAATAGCTGCAGCGGTATCGGCAACCGTCCTGAACCTTGATAAACCCACGATGTCGGCCGCGTAGCAGCAATGACGATTCTGAGCCCGTCTGTATCAGTTCTGTCGATTCGCCCATCAGGGTCAAAGTCTGTTCGACCAGTTGATCCTTCTGCTGATTATCAACAACCAGATCAACGCCAAGGTAATTTTTCACCTTGTCTTTATTCAAACTCGCATGGCAACCGGTTACGACCAGTTTTGCATCGGTATTTTTGCGATGCAGCCGGCCGATTTGCTGCCTGGATTTTCGATCGGCTTCGGCAGTAACCGCGCAGGAGTTAAACACGATCAGGTCGGCGTCTTCGCTATCGGTAGTAACCTGATGGCCCTGGCGCATAAACTGACTCGCCCAGGTTTCTAGTTCGGCTTCGTTCAGCCGACAACCCAGCGCCTGGAAATTGATATTCACAGAAAAATGACTCGTCAAAGAAGTGCACGGATTTTAGCAATATCCCTCGGCAAAGCCTACTTTATCCGTCATAAAATCAAACAGGAGGACTTTAAAGCAAAGTTTGCAGCGATTTACAGGCAGTTTTTATCTGAGAAGCAGAGCCCGGCGGAAAATTCAGCCCTGACTTAGGCCACAATGCTTACCGCAGTATCATAGTCACCCCGGCTATCCAGCCAGCTTAACTCGATCAAGTCGCCTTTCTTGCCGGGGATTTCAAATGAAAGATACGGGTTTCTCGATATCGCAGATCCCCAAAAGGCCTCCATCACAATTTTTTTATTTCGACTGACAATGACTTCTTTTATAAAATGTGCTGGCACTTTCTTCCCGGTTTTCTTCATTTTTCTGGTGCCGCTTTCCATCGGGTGACTGATAATTGCTTTCAAATTAATTTTGCCGCTGATTTCCAAGGCTCTGATTCGAATTGATTTGGCCATAATATTAAACCTTGCAAACCCCGTTGCTTATTCTGATTGAACGCTTGCTGGTATGCAGCGCGCCACCGGCTTTGACCACCACGAGCATGTCGCCCGGTTGTTCCACTTTAATACGTGTCGAAATATGGCTCTGGGCGTCATAAAGTCTGAAGTAAGCGGTAAATGGAAACTGATTACCTTCGAACACTACCGAAATTGATTCGATATTTTCCAGGGCTGAGCTGATTCGTAACGGAACGACATTTTTGTCACTCGCGACATGTGGCACTTCGATAGTAATCTGCTCACTTGGCACCAACTCCGCAGCGCCCAGCACCGTATTTAGTGCCTGCGGAATGTCTTTGCTTTTGAAGGCATCTAAAGGGTAGATAGCTTGAGCCGAGGTCGGGCGGAGCAAACCGAGCAAAGCGAACTGCGCCACGCCCGCCTTTAATAATGTACGTCGATTCATCGCGAATAATCCAAAAAACTTGCCATTGGTTTCGCTATCGGCAATCACGTCCGATTGTTTAGCCCTATTGCTTTTTAATATCGAGCAGCTGGAATCGCTTTTCTTTGGCCTTGGACTCCGTGGCAAGGTCGACATCATTGCCTGCCAGTATTTCATCGTATAGTCGAATAGCCTGCTTCACATTTCCGGTCAACCGGTGAAATTCAGCCTCGGCCATTAACCGCATTGCCGACTTTTGCAAACCTTTATAAATTTCTGACAATTCGAAATACACCTGCCTTTCTTCGGGAAACCGGTTTTCCAGCTCGCGCGCAGTCACCAGGGCTAATTGATAGCGCCCGCCCACTTTCATCAATCGCAGCAAACGCATAGACAGCACATAATCACCCGGAAATATATCCAGCAGGTGCCGATAGATCTTCTCGGCCTCATCGGGCTGTTGCAGCAGTTCCAGATTTTCAGCATAGGCAACTCCAAACCAGATACTGTCGCTGTTCGATCGGTATAAACCCCGTAGCCGCACTTCTGCATCAGAGTAGGCTCCGAATTTCAGCAAAGCCAACGCCTGTAGAAATTCGCTACCGCTTACCTCCATATGATTGCTAGCGATATACGTCAAGTAGTCTTTAAAAATAACAAATTCTGAGTCGAGTTTAATATCGACAACCAGGTCTTTGGCCCGGGAAGCCGCCTCAGCCACGCGATTCTCACTGATCGGATGGGTTCGCATATATTCGATATTGCTGAGCTCAGTATTTCCGGAAAGCCGACCGATAATTTCAAAAAACTCAACCATACCAGTCGGGTCAAAGCGTGCGTTTTGCATCAGCTCAATGCCAACCCGGTCGGCCTCGTATTCATTTTCACGGGTAAAATTCACCATCGATTGCTGGCTTCCAGCTACGCCTCCATAGACCACAGCGGCACCCACCTGCGAATCAACCCCACCTAACAGCAATCCTGCGAGCACTGCCAATAAAGTAGCGTTGTTCATTTTCTGGCCTTTTTCCATCAGATCGAGCCCGTGCATTAATTCGACGTGAGCGATTTCGTGGGCGAGCACCGAGGCCAGCTGATGCTGATTCCGGGTCTGTGCAATCAAGCCGTAGTTGACGCCTATGTAGCCACCGGGAAGTGCAAAGGCGTTTACCGATCCGTCTTTTACAATAAAAAAACGGTATTTCCTGACCCTGTTTTCAATTCCCGCCAATAGCCTGTCACCAAGATCATTGATATACCGGTCGAGCAATGCATCCGTTTCGATTAGATCTCTTTCCAGCAATTTCTTATAGACTGAATAACCGAGTTTTTTCTCCTGCTCGATATTTAAAGCGGCATTCTCGCCCAGCATCGGCAGCTCAGTCGCTGCACTGCTGTCCTGAGAATAGACAACAGCTAGCAACAGGCCGATCAAATAGATTGGCCTGGCGATAAAGCTGCTTAGGGAATATTTCCGATTCATAACGCTTTGATTGGAAAATGATTTATATTAGATTATACTTATATTTCGACCTCATCGGTATAACTTCAGTTCCCTACATCGTAGCGACCATGTCCCGAATTAAAGAAATCAGCGTATCCGAACTATCCAGCCAGATGCGCAATTCTGACCGGTTTGAATTAATCGACATTCGCACGCCAGCAGAAATAGAACGGGGTGTTTTGCCAAATGCGAATATCCTGGCGATGCACATGATACCGCTCAAACTGGATTACTTTTCAGAATCGCAAAACCAGATTGTCATTTACTGTCGCACGGGTAGCCGCTCGGCTCAGGTCTGCCGCTTCCTCAAACAACAGGGCATTGACAATACTATCAGCCTGCGAGGCGGCGTGGTTAAATGGTCGGGCAGTGGCCACGCACTGGAACCCGAACCGAAGGCGATAATCGCCTAATCCATGGCCCAGACCATGATTGCCCCGGCAGATTATTTGCAGGGTCGTCGGAAATCACGGTATTAATATTTTTTGCAGGGCTTAAATCAACCATTAACTATCGCCCTTAACAGGAGTAAAAAATGACAACTTTTGATCGAGAACTTGATGCTTCCGGGTTGAATTGCCCGCTTCCGATTTTGCGTGCAAAGAAATCCTTGAGTGATATGGAGCGTGGCCAGGTTTTAAAAATCATTTCCACTGACCCGGGTTCGGTCAAGGATTTCGAAGCCTTTGCCAAACAAACCAACAATCCCCTGCTTTCCTCGGCGGAAGAGTCGGGAAAATTCATTTTCATGATGCGCAAGAGTTAATTATTAGTTTAAATTGATCGCTGCTGATTCGAGACCTAAGCCGTCTGGAACAGCAGATCTGTACGAATCCGACAGCTTCGTCCGCTAAATTTCGTTTTTATTCTTCAATTCCTCAATAAATCCAATCTCTTAGCCTGAATTTTAGTGCAATTGTTCACTATCCATAATAAAATTTTGGGTTTGGCGTAAATAATTTACGCGAAATTCCAATCGTTATTAAACCAGAGGTTACAGTGGAATTATCCGGTTCTGAAATCATCATCCAGTTTTTGAAAGACGAAGGCGTTGAATATCTGTTTGGGTATCCGGGTGGTGCAGTGTTGCATATTTACGATGCCCTGCAACAGCAGGACGATGTAAAGCACATCCTGGTACGACATGAGCAAGGGGCGACCCACGCCGCAGACGGTTATGCCCGTGCCACCGGCAAGCCCGGTGTCTGCCTGGTTACCTCTGGACCCGGTGCTACCAATGCGGTTACCGGTATTGCCACCGCTTACATGGATTCCATTCCATTAATAGTTATCACCGGGCAGGTTCCCAGTCATGCTATCGGTACTGACGCCTTCCAGGAAGTCGATGCGGTCGGTGTCACTCGCGCCTGCGTCAAACACAACTTTCTGGTTAAAGATTTAAACAAACTGGCGGATACCTTGAAAAAGGCTTTCTACGTTGCTACCACCGGTCGTCCCGGTCCTGTTGTTGTCGATATCCCTAAAGATATCACTGCCCCGCATATCAAGATTCCATACCACTTTCCAAAAAGTGTTGAAATGCGGTCTTACAATCCAAACGTCAAAGGACACCCACGACAAATCAAACGCGCCGTAGAATTACTTTTGAGCGCCAAACGTCCGATGATTTATACCGGTGGCGGAATCGTCATGGGTGAAGCATCACAAGAACTGCGCGAGTTTGTGCGTAAACTCGGCTACCCGATCACCCAAACCCTGATGGGCCTGGGTGCCTTTCCAGGCACTGATCCGCAGTTTATCGGCATGCTTGGCATGCACGGCACCTATGAATCCAACATGGCGATGCACGAATGCGACGTATTGATCTGTATTGGCGCGCGCTTTGACGACCGGATTACCGGAGTTACCAGTACTTTCTGCCCCTACGCGAAAATCATTCACGTGGATATTGACCCCGCGTCGATATCAAAAACCATTAACGCCGACATTCCCATCGTCGGGAGTGCCAAACAGGTGCTCAGCGAAATGATCAAGGTGCTAGATAGTACCGATCAGAAACCAGACAAGAAGGCGCTCGATAGCTGGTGGAAGCTGATAAAATCATGGCAGGCACAAAACAGCTTCGCCTATGAAAAGAAAGACGGTGTGATTCAACCCCAGACCGCGATAGAAGAACTATATAAAGTCACCAATGGCGAGGCCTATATCACTTCCGATGTTGGCCAGCATCAAATGTATGCGGCACAATTCTACCCCTTCGATGAGCCACGCCGATGGATCAATTCCGGCGGTCTGGGCACGATGGGTTTCGGGCTTCCAGCCGCGCTGGGTGTGAAGCTGGCCTTTCCCGATAAGGATGTCGCCTGCGTTACCGGTGAAGGCAGCATCCAGATGTGCATCCAGGAACTATCGACCTGCCTGCAATACAAGGCTCCGGTTAAAATCATCAATTTGAATAACCGGTATCTGGGAATGGTTCGTCAATGGCAGGAATTTTTCTACGAAAAACGTTATTCACACGTCTATATGGATTCACTGCCCGATTTCGTAAAGCTGGCCGAAGCCTACGGTCACGTTGGCATTAAGGTAGAAAATCCGGACGATTTACACGACGCCATGAAAGAGGCATTCGCGTTGAAAGATAGAACCGTTTTTCTTGATATCATTACCGACCGTGAAGCCAATGTGTACCCGATGATCTCCTCCGGCAAGGCTCATAATCAAATGGAAATTTCGCCATTACAGCAAAAAGTACAGGCATCACTGAAGGCGAAAGGGGAACTGGTCTGATGCGGCATATAATTTCTCTACTGGTCGAAAATGAGGCCGGCGCGCTCTCGCGAATATCCGGATTATTTTCCGCGCGTGGATACAACATCGAATCATTGACTGTTGCCACCACCGAAGATCTGACCCTTTCCCGGATGACTATAATCACCACGGGTTCTGATCGCATCATCGAACAAATCACCAAACAATTAAACAAACTGGTCGACGTGGTTAAGCTGCAGGATTTCACCGAAGGTAATTTTATCGAACGCGAAATGATGTTCGTTAAAGTGAAAGCCGAAGGAGAAGGCCAACGCTCCGAAATCAAACGCCTGTCTGATATCTTTCGCGCGCGTATCATCGACGTAACCGACACTACTTTTTGCATCGAGCTTACCGGCTCTGGCGATAAGCTTAATGCCTACATCAATGCCCTGCCCGAAAGCAATATTGTCGAGGTAGTGCGCTCGGGTTCGATGGGCATATTGCGTGGTGAAAAAGCATTAACCGTATAAATTAGCACTAACCGCTATTTATAGAATTTCCATTTCTCAACTATTACTTATAAATTCAGCTTAGAGACTATTATGAAAATTTATTATGACAAAGACTGCGACCTTTCCTTAATCCAGGGCAAAAAGGTCACCATAATTGGATATGGCTCGCAAGGTCATGCCCACGCCAACAACTTGAAGGACTCCGGTGTCAATGTTACCGTCGCATTACGCAAAGGATCCAGTTCGGCTGCTAAAGCAGAAGCTGCCGGGTTGACGGTTAAAGATACGGTTACCGCAGTAAGCGAGGCCGATGTGGTTATGGTTCTAGCCCCGGATGAAATTCAACGTGAACTTTACAATAACGATATTGAACCCAACATTAAGCAAGGTGCTGCCCTCGCCTTTGCCCATGGTTTCGCCATTCATTTTAATCAGGTAGTCCCGCGCGCGGATCTTGATGTCATCATGATTGCGCCGAAGGCTCCCGGTCACACGGTTCGTTCGGAATTCGCACGAGGCGGAGGTATCCCGGACTTGATCGCGATCCAGCAAGATGCATCGGGCAGCGCCCGCGAACTTGCACTTTCCTATGCGGCTGGTATCGGTGGCGGACGCACAGCTATTATCGAAACAACCTTTAAAGACGAAACCGAAACCGATTTATTCGGCGAGCAAACCGTATTATGTGGTGGCACCATTGAACTGGTAAAAGCGGGTTTTGAAACCCTGGTCGAAGCAGGTTATGCACCCGAACTGGCTTATTTCGAATGCCTGCATGAACTCAAACTCATTGTTGACCTTATCCATGAGGGCGGAATCGCCAACATGAATTATTCGATTTCGAATAATGCTGAGTTCGGCGAATACCACACCGGAAAACGCATCATCAATGAAGAAAGCCGTTGGGCTATGAAGGAATGCCTGGAAAATATTCAAAATGGTAATTATGCCAAAGCGTTTATTGCTGAAGGTGCCACTAACTACCCCAAGATGACCGCCGAGCGACGCCTCAATGCCTCACACGAAATTGAAACGGTAGGTGCTAATCTTCGCGCTATGATGCCCTGGTTGAGTGCAAACGCACTCGTCGATAAAACCAAGAACTGAGAAAACTCTGGTTTATTCAAATTTTCTATGGCAATTCAGCGCCCGCCTCACGGCGCCTGCTTCTGGTGTCCCGGGGTCGCCGCAGAGCGCCTGTTTTGGTGACTCGGAAATGAATTGGACAGAGGTTTCAAAAAAATTGAAGCAATGCCCAGGTAAAAACTATGGATGACAGCAACCCTAAAGAAAGTCGTAAAAATATGCACAAGGGTATTTTTTTACTTCCTAATCTTTTTACCACGGCGGCGCTTTTTTCAGGGTTTTACGCGATCATTGCGGCCATGAATGGTCGCTTTGAAACCGCAGCAGTGGCGATTTTTCTGGCGATGATACTCGATGGGCTGGACGGGCGAGTCGCCCGCATGACCAATACACAATCAGCCTTTGGTGCGGAATTCGACAGCCTGTCCGATATGGTTTCATTC
>JBLHOA010000040.1:0-18968 GCA_047622345.1 Gammaproteobacteria bacterium
AGGATGAATTGATCAGCGATTTCTTAGAAGTACCAGGCCAGTTGCAGAAAATAGGACTGGTCGATACTTAAGGTCTTTCCAGCAGTCCCCGAATCGATCCCGGAAAACTCACTTCCCCTGGTACCGCCTGGGAAGCTGGCCGCGAGGGTCATTTTCAGGTTTTGTTGTAAGTCGTGGGAACTGACCAGCTGCAATAGATGTGAATCGTCGTCCAGGTTAACAAACAGGTTTGGGGATAAAAGCCATAAGGCTGTCAGGTCGATTGTCCCCGCGAAACCCAGATAATGTTTGCCCAGGGTGAACAATTCTCCGCGCGACAATCGGCTGGTTAATTCGGGATTGGCAGCAAGTCGAACAGGGCTGTAATCACCATCGTCGATACCAAACCCGTTGCGGTGCAGCTCGACCATTGCACTGACGTTTTTCCCGAGGGCGAGCCAGGAATAGGACAGATTCACGATCGCGCTCAGCGCCGAACTACTATCGGTTTCGCTACCGAGTAGATCCCCCCGCCACACTGACCCGCCAAGGCTGGAAGTTACCCCGACTCCAAGCAGTCGCCGATCAAAATGTTCGGCTATCAACAGGTCGATTTCTTCGTTATTGAAAAACCAGTGATATTTGAGCGCCAGCGATGCCACGCTGTTGTCGACGTCACCCTGATCATCACGCCGCAATACCCACACGGCCTGCACATCGCCACCATTGTCGAACAGGTATTGTGCGTAAAGCATGTCGTCGCCGGTTTTATATTCGCGGTCGATGGCGGTCGGGTCGAAAGGGTTGAGGAAGTCCATCGGGTTGTAAATCAGACCGTTACCCCAGGAAACGGCCTGCCGTCCAATTTTCAATACGGTTTGAGGGGACAGCAGGTTGAATTGAAGCCGGTCGAGTCGCTGGTAAATTGCGGTTGCGCTATCTTCGCTGATGGTATCGGTCAAACGCATCAGGCGACGGTCATCATTGATCGGGGTCGCAGACGGGCTTTCACGATTGATCGCCAGTAACTGATAATCAGTTTGCAACTGCCAGTTGCCTGCGCCTGTGCTGATATTAAAACGCAGGTCGAGTCCCTGATCGACTGCCGGGTCTGCCGCGGATTCGATAAATAAGCTGTCGTCGGGATAACGGGTGATGTTTGACTGATATTTGATATGCCCGCGGTAGTCAAAGCTGTCGCTGGCGTCTGCAAAGGTTGAAGCAAGCATCGGTAAAATCAACAGCGCGGGTATCAGGCGCCAGTCATCGGAATTGCTGCTTTTGCACAATCGCATCATCCACTTTGCACGATTGTTTCATCGTCGGTTGGTGTTTGTAGCTGATCGCTGATTATTTTTCCATCCTGCATTTTAATCAGACGCTTGGCGTAGCCCATCACCCGTTTGTCGTGGGTGGCAATGACAAAGGTCATATGATGGTTCTGGTTCAGTTCGGCGAACAAATGCATGAGGTGAGTCGCGGTCACGCTATCGAGGTTTGCTGTCGGTTCATCGGCCAGTATCAAGCGCGGCTGCGACACGATTGCCCGGGCTACCGCGACGCGTTGTTGTTGTCCTCCCGACAGTTGCGCGGGGCGGCGGTCTTCCATGCCTTCAAGCCCCACTTCTTTTAAAATGGCTCGGGCTTTCCCGGCTCTTTTCTGTACTTCTACCCCCTGTACCTGCATGACGAATTCAACGTTTTCCTGCGCGCTGAGCACTGGAATCAAATTGTAAGCCTGAAATACGAAGCCGATATTGTGCAGGCGCATGTCGGCCAGGTCGCCCTTGCCGAGTGCGTCGATGCGTAACTCACCCATGTGAATTTCGCCGCTGTCGGGACTGTCCAGTCCGCCAATCGCATTCAGCAGGGTCGTTTTGCCCGAGCCCGAGGGCCCGGAGAGGCAAACAAATTCACCGGTATCTATGCTGAGATCGACATGGTCGAGCCCGGTAACAATTTGTTCTCCCTGGCGGAAGGTTTTGCAGAGTTGAATACAGCGTATATTGCTCATAAGTTGTTCCTGACCGGGTCAGTTGGAATTGATTGCCTGAACCGGGTCGAGCCGTGCGGCGCGCCATGCCGGCAGGATCGAAGTCAGGCTGCCGAGGAAAATGACGACGAGATTGGCAATGGCCATGTCATACAGGGTTAGTGATGGATAAAGCGTGCTACCCGCGCCCATCATTGCCATGCCTTCGGCAACCATCGATACATCGAGCCCCGATTCCAGCGGGTTGATGGTGGCTACTGCGAGCAGGTTACCCAGCGCCAGCCCTATCAATAACAGTAGGGCTGACTCGAGCAGGATTTGATATACGATCAAGCCCGGGCGCATGCCCAGCGCCTGAATCAATCCAATTTCACGGACGCGTTCAAATACCGCCATCGCCAGCGTATTGACCAGTCCGAACGACAGTGCCAGAAAAATAATAATCACCCAGACCAGAACAAACCCATCCATCATATTGAGCATCGACGCCAGATAAGGGTCGAATTGTTGCCAGGTTTTAACGTCTAAATCGACTGGGGTGGCCAGCTTAACCTTTTGATACAGCGCTTCTACGTCGCGGAAATCCTGGTCCAGGATGGCAATTTCCGAGACACGATCGCCGACCTTGAGCAGTCGCTGCAAGGTCGCACGGGCGGCATAGACATTGTGTTCTTCGAGGGAAGCAATCCGGGCCTGATAGATACCGACCACGCGGAAACCCCGTTCGGCCAGATTGTTTTCCGGGTCCTGGGTCATTACCACGACGCGCTTGCCAAGGCGTGTTTCGAGGCGCTCGGCCAGGCGGGCACCGATGACGATGCCGCTATCATCCGCATCGCTAAGAAACCGGCCTGCGCTGATCTGGCTTGCTATTCCGGTAATGCGATCTTCTGATTCGGGGTCGATGCCGAGCAGGTTGATACCCCGGGTTTCGCGCTCGCTGGCGATAATCGCCGAAACTTTAAGTCGTTGTGTCCAGGCGCTGGTCGATGGCGCGTTGAGTAACTCAAGCAGTTCTCCGGTCGGCGCGGGCATGCTGTTAGCAATGCTCGGGTCATCACCATAATCCGGATTGTGAATTTGAATATGCCCCGGCAGGCTGCGAATACCCTGGAGGAGTAAATCGTCGACCATGCCGCGCATAAAAGCGGTCATAAAAATCATTGCCCAGACGCCAACCGCAATCGCCGCCAGCATAATCAGGGTGCGACGATAATTCCGCCATAGATTTCGCCAGGACAGCGTAAGCACAGCCCGAAAGGGCAGGTGGCGACGTCGTGGCAGGTTCATGTGCCGTGCATCGCTTTGATCGGCGACAGGCCAAATAACCGCAGCGCCGGGTAAACCGCGGCGAGCAGGCTGGCGATGGCTACAATTGTCGGGCCGAGCATTATCGACAGTAGTGACACACTAGGGTACATGCGTCCGGGCAGGTTAAATTTTTCCGCCATTTCTTCCATTCCCGGATAGGTAAATCCTTCGATGCTGATATAAAAGGTGATGATAGAGCCGAGTAACACACCAAGCGCCAACCCGAGTGCGGCCATCATTGTCGTTTCCAATACCACCAGGCGTGACAGAATTCCCGGTTTGACTCCGAGCGCCATCATCGTGCCGAACTCACGCGTGCGTTCGAGTACCGACATTAATTGTGTATTCAGCACGCTGAAGGCCACCAGAACCACCAGAACGATGTACATAAACCAGGCGCTTGCCATGTCGGCCTGAATCGCCTGTTTAAGCCCGGGTTGCAATGCTTCCCAGTCACGGATTACGAGATTTTGATCCGTCGGCAGCGCTTTTCTTAGCTGGCTATGTAAGGCTGGCACATCGTCGATATGCCGCGCGCGCAAAGCGATGCTGTGGCCCCGCGCCATCATCGCGAAGCTGTCCTGAAAATAAGATAATCCGACCTGTGCCATATTGCGATCAAGATCGGCCGAACCGCTGTCAAAAATACCGGCTACCGTGACTACGCCCGCGGCAAAAGAATCGTCGAAGCCGCTACCGAGGAAGGTGATTTCATCGCCCGGACTAACCTGTAAATTGCGCGCCAGCACCGAGCCGATGACTATTTCCGCCGCGCTATCGGATTGCAGATATCGCCCCTGCACGATGAGGCCGGGAATCGTCGATACCCGTGGTTCGAATGCCGCTTCAACGCCGAGTATTTGCAAACCGTAGGATCGATTCCGGCTGGATACCAGCGCAAAACCAGCCGCTCGCGCGGCAATACCTTGCAGTCCGGTTTGTTGGCGTAGTTGTTGGCCAATGCCTTTGATGTTTTCGATGCTGTGGCGCATCTTCGGGTCGTCCAGATAGTCAGGATGTTGTATTTGAATATGGCCGGAAAAGGCTTGCAGGCTGTTGTCGATCATCATTTCGTAACTGCCGAACTGGAGGGAAATACTGAACACCAGCAGGCAGTTGGAAAAAACCATAGCGCCGACGGTTAACCAGCTGCGCCGTTTGTAACGCCACAGATTTCGCCAGGCCAGTCGAAGTGCAATGTTGCTCACTGGCGCGGGTTTCGCAAGTTGGACAGGGTAAATAAAGTGCTGGATATATCGATGTCGAAGTCGACCGAAATGACATGCATGTCGGTCCATTCGGCGGGGTTTTCCAGTTTTTTCATGCGCATGTGCGAGGCGATAGTGCGGCCATCCATGGTGTTTAGTTCAAGCGTGGTCAATTCCTTCACCAGCACGCCGTCCTGATCCCAGAATTGCTGGCCTAACAGGACATAGTCATCGCGTATAACGACCACTTCTTTGCCCCAGACTACCGCGGCATCCTCTTTCGGGATCGATTCGATGGTATAAATAATATGCCCGTCTTTTGACTCGCTGGAGATCAGGCGGTGCTTGTATTGATCGATAATATCGGTCGACTTGCTGATATCCTTGTTGGAAAAATCACTCCCCAGCCAGGACTGGCTCATCATCGACGACGGTATTTTTATGATGCGATTTATTTTCGGCGAATAGCGCCACATATTTTGATCAATAATAAGCGTGCCGTTACCCGAATCACGTTTCGGTTCGGTCACTCGTACCAGCGATTTTTTATCCCCCTCGGTCCAGGCCTGCATCGACATACTGCGTTGCCAGTCGTTACGGTGCACTGTCATTGTCATTTCGGAAAAAGAGTTGAGCCCGCGCCAATGTTCCATCGCCGCGCGAATCAATGTTTTCGGGTCGGGTTCTGCGGCCGAAAGCGGGGTCGCGATAATGAATGCAATCACGAATATGCGATAAATTGCTGCGTGCATGGCTTGTCCGTTTGTTCTTCGTTTGAAATTAGCGTTGCTTGCGGTGCGTCTCTTCGCATAGCGCGCGCGAACTATGCGAAGGCGGTAACAGTGATCGATCACTTTAAGTAAGTCTATCGGACAAAATCAGAATCATTTTGAGCCAGATCAAATAAGCTGGAAATCAAGGTGCTGTCATCGAAACGTAAGTCTGCCGGCAGCAAATGGCGGCTAGAGCCTTTTATCATTTTATCGAACTACTTGAGACGGCGGCTGCGATGCGATACTTTGTTGCGCTAACTGGTATTCACAGGCCGTCCGCCGGAGGAAACCGAGGTGATCAAATACATGGTCATAGAAAATATCTTTGCGGGTTGCCTGAATCAGGTTTATGCGCGCTTTCACGCCAAAGGCCGGATGCTGCCTGATGGCTTGTACTACCTCGATAGCTGGCTCGAAAAGAATGGAGTGCGCTGTTTCAATTAATGGAGACCGACGACTTCGACCTGTTTCAACAGTGGGCAGACAACTGGAGTGACCTGACCGATTTTGAAATTATCGAGTTGGGGATTAAGCCCGGGAAGGATCAAACTGTCGCCGATAAAACAGGGTGATGCGCAGGAGAGACGAGTGAAATTTCTGCTATACCGACTACCGTTACTATCGTTAACAATTGCTTTCAGTCTGGGCAATACCCCTGGCGCGGTGGCGTCAAAAGAATTTGAAAACATCGCTGCCTTTGAAGAAATCAAAACACCATTTACGCACGTATGGGATGAAACGGTTCATCCTTTTAGCGGTGCCGCGGTTATTGATGTGGATGGCGATGGTGCGATGGAAGTGTTTGTCGGCGGTGGGAATAATCAGGACGACGCCTTGCTCGAGTTTAGCGATGGACGCCTGCAGAACATAATTGTCGGCAGTGGCCTGTCGAATTTGGCGGCGACCTACGGTTCGGTTTCAGTCGACATTGACAATGACGATGATGTCGACTTGATTGTCGCGCGCAATGACGGGCTTTATCTCTACTTGAACAATGCAGGGCATTTCAGCGAACGCGTCTTTCCTCTGTCGCTGCCCGAAGCGGCCGTCCCTTTCAGTATCGCCGTATCCGATATCGATCACGATGGTGATGCCGATTTATATATCAGTGTGTTTGTCGACTTCGATTCTTTTACCAGCGGTGTGTTCAATGACCCCGACCACGCCAAAGCCAACATCATGTTGCTCAATAATGGCGATTTGATCTTTTCCGATATAACCGCTAGTTCCGGAACTGCGGGTCGACAGAATAGTTTTCTGTCGGTGTTTACCGATCTCGATAATGATGGTTGGCAGGATCTGGTGGTCGCGCAGAACACCGGTGAAATTGAAATCTTCCGCAACAACCGCGATCGAACCTTCGCCTCTATACCAGTCGATTCCGGCTTCGGTTTCTGGATGGGACTGGCCGTCGGCGACATCGACAAAGACGGCGATCAGGATCTGTTTTTCAGTAATGTCGGAGACTCGATTCCTGCGTTTCTCACCACCGGTGATATCCGCGATGACCAGCGCCATAACCTAGACTGGTTATTATTGCGTAACGATGGAAATTTTGAATTCAGCGACGTGACCGTCGACTATGGCATCGATGACGAGGGTTTCGCCTGGGGCGCCATTTTTGAAGACTTGAACCTGGATGGTCAACTGGACTTGCTGGTCGCGCAGAATTACCTCAAGTGGCCGATCCATAAGCTGTTCAAATTATCGGGGAAGACTTATTTGCAGACTTCCGATGGCAGTCGCTTCGAACAGGTTAAGGCGCTCGGTCTGGAAAATAAAAACTACGGCCAATCGCCGTTGACTGTGGATCTGGATATGGATGGTCGTGCGGATATTCTCTGGCTGAATATGAACGGTCCCTTGCGCGCATTTCTGAACCGTTCCACAGCAAAGCATTTCGTGGTCAGGGTGCCCGATCAGGCGGCATTTCTGGGTACCCGCATCAGCATCGAAACCAGCGCGGGTAAAAGTTATACCCGCGAAGTGGTTACCAGTACTGGAATGCTTAGCGATCAAAGCCCGGTGCTAACCTTCGGATTGGGTGACGTCGAAAAGGTCGACCGCGTTGTTATCGATCGGCCCGATGGCAGCCGAAAAATCATCGAATCACCGGGTTTCAGGATACGACTGGCCGATCATTTCTGAACGGAATAACCTGCAACCTGTTACCAGGGCAGCGAAAAGCTCTTCACGTTGGTGTAGCTGTTCATCGCCTCGATGACGCCTTCCTTATAGCCCAGCCCGGAATCCTTGATTCCACCGAAGGGTGACATTTCGATACGATAACCCGGGACTTCCCAGATGTTTACGGTGCCGGTTTCGAGTTCATTGATGAAGCGGATGATGTCGGGCATACGGTCGGTACAAACTCCTGAAGACAGGCCGAAAGCGGTGGAATTGGCCACTTCGATGGCGTGGTCAATGTCGCGAACGCGAATAATCGGAATCGGTGGACCGAAGGTTTCCTCCATCACCAGTTCGCAGTCTGCGGGAACATGGTCGAGTACGGTTGGCGAGTACACGGCTCCCTGACGATCGTTACCGTAAAGCAGTTTGGCCCCTTTTTCGATGGCATCGTTAACCCGGTTCTGAAACAGGATCGCGGATTTTTCGTTGATCACGGTGCCGACATCGGTATCCGGGTCCATCGGGTCGCCGTACTTCAGTTTGGCGGCCTTTTGCGCCACCAGCGCGGCAAATTCATCGGCTACCGAGTCGATGCAAAGTACGCGCTTAACCGCGGTACAGCGTTGCCCTGAATTCTTGGTACCACCGGCAACGGCAAGTTCGGCTGCCTTATCGAGGTCGGCATCGTCCATTACAATCAATGGCGAATTACCACCGAGCTCGAGCACGGTGCGGCGGTAACCAGCATTCTCGGCGATGTATTTGCCCACCGGCACGCTGCCGGTAAAGGAAATCAAATTGATATTCGGATTAGTCAGCATTTCGTCGTCCATGTCCTCGGGCAGACCGGTGACGATAGATAACATTTCCGGCGGTAATCCCGCCTCGTAAATAATGTCGGCAAGCAGTAAGGCGGTTAACGGCGTTTGCTCGGTTGGCTTTGCTACCATGCAATTATTGGTCGCAATCGAAGGCGCGATTTTGTGCGAAATCATATTCAGCGGGTGGTTAAACGGCGTGATCGCCGAGATACATCGAAGCGGTTCGCGCTGGGTGAATATCTTGCGCTTTTTTCCATGCGGGGTGAGGTCGCAGGAAAATATCTGGCCATCGTCATGAATACACAACTGTCCCGCCAGGTGATAGACGTCGAAGGCGCGGCCGACTTCATAAATGCTGTCTTTTTTACTGAGCCCGCTTTCAGCGGTAATCAGGTCTGAAATTTCATCCTTGCGCGCGACAATCATTTCGGCGATTTTGGATAGAATTTGCTGGCGTTCATAGCGCGTCAGGGTTGACTTGTAATTGGCCGCAATCTCGAAGGCCTCGGCAACCTGCGCACGGCTGGCGCGCGGCACTGTGCCGACCAGTTCATTGTTATACGGGTTGAATACTTCGACGCTGCCGCAATCGCCGTCGACCAGTTTTCCGGCGATGCGCATTTTTTCGTGTCTTACAGTCATAGCTGATACCAAATAGTAAAATTGAAATTAATCGTAAATTTTTAAGCCAGGTGATTTAAGGCCACGTTGAATATGTCGTAATTGTGCAATTTGCCCGGGTCGCCAAGACCCTGCAGGCGTCGGCTGACGATGAGTGGCACTCGCTGCTCGCTGACCCCGCCGTGCGAGCGCAGCGGGACTTCAAGCCCCGATAAATCATGGCGTGCGGCGGTGGTGCCGATCACCGTATGTTTGCCCGACACCAGAATCAAATCGCCCATGCGGTCATTGGCCAGGTCAAAACGTGTACAGCCCTCTTCGTTGGTGTAAACCGCTTCCATACCTTCGATGGCGGACAGGCTTGCGATCAGGCTGTCGACATCGGCATCGTCGGGCAGGTACACGGTGGCGTATGACCCCAGCGCCCCGTGATGCACCACATAGGGGTCGGTAATAGGCAGAATAACCCGCGCAACGGCTGGCCCAAGCAAACGGTCGAATTCATCCTGCAGGTAAATCACATTGGGGTCGCCCGCACTATTATGCTTGGCGTTCATGCCGTGATCGGCGGTCAAGGCAATGACCGCACCGAGCGCGTCGAGTTTCGCCCAATAGCTATCCATCATCGCGTAAAACGAGTTTGCGCCATCGCTACCCGGGGCAAATTTGTGCTGGATGTAATCGGTGGTGGACAGGTACATCAGCTCGGGGCGTTCGCGTTCCATGAGCTTGACCCCGGCGGCGAAAATGAATTCGGACAATTCGGCGCTGTAAACCGAGGGCACCGGCATACCGACCATGTCGAGTACGTTGTCGATACCGTTTTCTTCGAAACTAACCTGGTCCGATTTTTCCGATGAAAAACAGATTGCGCCATCTTTACCGAACTTGAGTTCATTGCCGAGCAGGCGTCGTAGCTTGTCTTTGGCGGTGACGATGGCAATTTTCGCCCCGGCATCCTGGAAAGCCTTGAAGATAGTCGGCGTGCGCAATAAGTGGGGCTCGTTCATCATGACTTCGCGATCATTCGCCTTGTCGTAATAGAAATTGCCGCAAATGCCGTGCACCACCGGCGGTACCCCGGTAACAATGGAAATATTATTCGGGTTGGTAAAGCTCGGCACCACACAATCGGCACGCAAATCGCTGCCCTGTTCTTCGATTACCTTTTTCATCCACGGCATAACACCTGCGGCTACGGCCAGCTCGATGTAGTCGGGTTCAGAGCCGTCGATACAGACGACGACCACTGGTTTTTTCGGCCATTGGTAGTCGCGTCCGTTGACCTTAACGATTGAATTATCTGCTGCCATTTTTTACTTTCCGGGTTGGGTGGGCGCTTGCATGAGCGCGTACTATAACGATTAAGTTGATATCAGGTTAAATCGATATTATGAATGTTTGCTATCGGCTCTACCTATGGAAGGGGAGCCACCGCAATTTAACGAAAACCAGTAAGGCTCTCATTTTCATGCTAAGCGGTAGCTTTGCTGCTGGCGGCGCTGTTATTGCCCGTTGTCGCATCGATTTCCAGCATTTCTAGAAATGCCTTGCAGACGCGCAATGCCTGCATTTCCTTTAAACAGGCGACGTAAACCTGATGAGTGAGTTTGGCATTGCTTACGGTGATAGCGTGCAGGCGGGCGTCGGCCTGTAGCTCGTTTGCGGCGATGATGCCGACTCCGAAACCGGCGGCGACCGCTTCGCGTACGCCTTCGCGGCCGGTGATTTCCATGACCTTTTTGAGTTCGAGTCCGGCTTTGGCGATCGCATCTTCAAAAATTGAACGTGTGCGTGACCCTGATTCGCGCAACACGATATGTTCGTCGGCCACTTCTTCGAGCTTGATCGTTTGTCGTTTACTCCAGCGGTGTTGCGCGCTGACAAAAACCACCAGCCGGTCGGGTGCCAGCGAAATCGTATGTAATCGGTCGTCGTCGGGTGCAATATTCGGTAGCAGGGCAATGTCGCAGCGCCGCGATTCGAGCCAGCCCATGAGTTGCTGCGAATTTCCGTATTGAATTGAAATATGGATGCCGGGATAGAGATTATGAAACCGGGCCAGTAACGGCGTTACGATGTACGGAGAATCGGCGGCGACGCGCAGCTCGCCCGAGGTTAAGGCCCGCGCCGATTGCAGCAATTGTTCGACCTCTTCCTCGTGTCTGAATATTATGCGGGTGATTTTAAACGCCGAACGGCCGATGTCGGTGAGTTCCACGCGACGCCCGTAACGCACAAAAAGCTGAGTGCCGTAGCGTTCTTCGAGTTCTTTGACCTGACCCGACAGCGTAGGCTGGGTAATGTTGAGCCTTTCAGCGGCACGGGTGAAGCTGCCGTGCAGGGCGACCGCGTGAAATGAACGTAGATGAGCGTGAGATATCGGCACAGCCTATTTGAGACATTAGTTATATCGATTTGATAGATGGTATTGAGAGCCGGTATAAATAGCAACCTTATCCATTCTATTGCCAGAGATTATTCACTATGCCCGATTCCGCACGTTCGCCTAGCGGTGATGCCTATCTGCTCACCCCCGGCCCGTTGACCACCAGCCTGAGCGTGAAGCAAGCGATGCTGCACGATTATGGCTCGCGTGACCAAACCTTCATCGACCTTAATGCGCGAATGCTGAAGCGCCTGGTGTCCATCGTCAATGGTGAAGGCAGCCACGTCAGCGTACCGCTGCAGGGCAGTGGCACGTTTGTCGTCGAAGCGATGATCGGTTGTTTTGTTCCCGCCGACGGCAAGTTGTTGATTCTGGTGAACGGGGCTTACGGCCATCGCATCGCCAAAATCTGTGATTACTATAAGCGTGAGTATCTGATTCAGGAAAGCGCCGAAGACGTCCCGGTGAATTGTGAAGAACTCGAGCAAACCCTGGCAGCCGACGCCGACATTACCCATGTCGTAGTGGTTTATTGTGAAACGACTTCGGGAATTTTGAACCCCTTGAAAGCGGTCGCCGACATTGTCGCGCGTCATCAACGCAGTCTGCTTATCGATGCGATGAGTGCCTTCGGTGCGCTGCCCCTCGATGCCCGCGACATTGCCTTCGATGCCGTAGTCGCATCGAGTAATAAATGTCTGGAAGGTGCTCCCGGTATGGGCTTTTGTGTTGCCCGCGAGACCGCGCTGGAAAAAACCAAAGGTAACTCGCCATCGCTGGTGCTCGATCTTTACGATCAATGGCAGGCGATGAACAAGACCAAACAGTGGCGGTTTACCCCGCCGACGCATGTGTTGCTCGCTTTCGACCAGGCCTTAACCGAATTCGAGGCCGAAGGCGGGGTCGCCGGACGCGGCGCGCGTTATCTTAAAAACCGTGATCTGCTGATCGGCGGGATGCGTGAAATGGGTTTTGAAACCCTGTTGAGCGATGAACTGCAGGCGCCGATTATAATCACCTTTCATATGCCGACCAACCCCGAATTCGATTTCAATGCTTTTTATGATGGCCTCAAAGATCAGGGCTATGTCATTTACCCGGGCAAACTCACCGTGGCCGACAGTTTCCGTATGGGCTGTATCGGCGCGCTCGACAGCGAGCAGATTCACGGCGCACTCGCTGCTGTCCGAAAGTTGTTGACAGGTTTGGCAATAGATAAGATAACGCAGCAAACATAATCATAAAGAGGGTAGTCATGGCGGAAGGTATTCCTGCGCGCGCGAGTGCGGTAGTTATTGGTGGTGGTGTCATCGGTTCGAGCGTGGCCTATCACCTGGTAAAGCAGGGCTGGACCGATGTTGTCCTGCTCGAACGCCAGCAATTCAGTTGTGGGACCACCTGGCATGCGGCCGGTTTGATCGGCACCATGCGCGCGAATGAATCGCAGGCCAAACTGGCCGAGTATTCGATGTCGGTGCTTACCGACCTGGAAAAAGAAACCGGTCAGTCGACCGGCTTCAAGCAGGTAGGGTCACTGTCGATCGCGCACAGCACAGCGCGTTTCGAAGAGCTCAAACGGGTCGCCGCAATGAACAACGCTTTCGGCGTTACCCGTGTCGATATTGTTACCCCCGAAGAAATCAAGGCGCTTTACCCCTATGTCGAAACCGGTGACCTGCTCGGCGGCAGCTGGGTGGCGCAGGATGGTACCGCCAGCCCGGTGGATGTTACCCAGTCGTTTATCAAAGGCGCGCGCCAGCGTGGTGCGCTCTGTATTGAAGGGGTGACGGTAACCGCGATTACCCAGCAAAACGGTCGCGTCACTGGTGTTATTACCGATCAGGGGCCGATCCATGCCGATTTTGTGGTTAATTGCGGCGGGCTCTGGGGGCGTGATATCGGCAAAATGGCCGGGGTTAGCATTCCGCTGCACGCGGCTGAGCATTATTACGCCGTGACCGAAAAAATCGACGATCTGCCGAATAATTTGCCGGTAATGCGCGATCATGACCGCTGCGCCTATTACCGCGAAGATGCGGGCAGCTTGCTGGTCGGGGCCTTTGAGCCGAACGCGATCCCCTGGGGACAGAATGGTGTGCCCGCCGACTTTGCTTTCGAAGAACTCGAAGGGCATATGGACGAACAATTCATGCCGGTGCTCGAACACGCGATGGAGCGGGTGCCGATGTTGGCGGACGTCGGCTGGCGCAAGTTTTTCTGCGGTCCGGAAAGCTTTACCCCGGACGATCAATTTCACATGGGTGAAGCGCCCGAGTTGAAAAATTTCTACGTTGGCTGCGGATTGAATTCGATCGGTATCCAGTCTTCGGGTGGACTCGGTCGCGCGCTGGCGCAGTGGATGGAATTAGGTCACGCGCCGATGGATCTATGGGGTCACGACATCCGGCGCATGTTTCCGTTTCAGTCGACCCAGCATTACATCGAAAATCGGGTCACTGAAACGCTGGGCCTGCTCTACGATAACCACTACCCCTACAAGCAAATGGAAACTTCGCGCAACCTGCGTCACTCGCCGTTGCACGAACGCCTTGCCGCGCGCAATGCCTGTTTCGGTGAAGCCGCCGGCTGGGAGCGCCCCAACTGGTTTGCCCCGGAAGGGGTTACCCCTGAGTATGAATACAGCTTCGGCAAGCAGAACTGGTTTGAATACAACGCCGCCGAACATAAGGCTGCGCGCGAAAAGGTAGTCTTATTCGACCAGAGTTCGTTTTCCAAATACCTGGTGCAGGGGCGCGACGCCTGTGCGGTATTGCAGCGCATTTCCAGCGCCGATGTCGACGTGCCGGCCGGGCGAATGGTTTATACGCACTGGTTGAATGACCGCGGTGGCATCGAGGCCGACCTGA
This sequence comes from Gammaproteobacteria bacterium, assembly GCA_047622345.1. Lineage (GTDB taxonomy): Bacteria > Pseudomonadota > Gammaproteobacteria. The sequence continues at coordinate 14,093 of JBLHOA010000040.1, forward strand.
CCGTAACCCGCATCGCCGAAAATCAATTCTGGGTAGTAAGCGGTGCGGCGCAAACGATCAAAGACCTGCACTGGATCAACAGCCATATCGGCGCCGACGAGTTCTGTTGTGTCAGCGATATCACCAACGCCTGGGCGGTGCTCGGGGTAATGGGGCCAGATAGCCGGGCGCTCCTCAGCGAAACCTTGAATCACGATATGTCTACCGAACTATTTCCTTTCGGTTCCTTCCAGCCGGTCGAGCTGGGTTCGTCGCGGGCCTACGCGGCAAGGGTTTCCTACGTCGGTGAACTCGGTTGGGAGCTTTATGTGCCGGTCGATCAGGCGCGTCATGGCTTTGACTTTCTGTGGCAGAAAGGCGAGTCACATGGACTCAGTCTGGCGGGAATGCACACGCTCGATTCCTGCCGCATGGAAAAGAAGTTTGTCCATTATGGGCACGACGTGGCCGAAACCGACACCCCGCTCGAATGCGGCATGGGCTTTGTCTGTGCCTACGATAAGGCAGTACCCTTCATCGGTCGCGACGCGTTATTGAAACAAAAGGAAGATCGTAGTTTCATGCAAAAACGAATGGTCCAGTTTCTGTTGCAAGACCCGGAGGCGATGCTCTATCACCACGAGCCAATTCTGCGCAATGGTGAAATCGTCGGGCACTTAACCTCGGGTAATTACGGGCATACGCTCGGTGGTTCCGTGGGGCTTGGGTATGTTGAAGTCGATGAAGAAATTAGTGCCGATTATATTGCAGCGAGTAATTTCGAAATCAACGTTGGCGGTGATTTGATTCCGGCTAAGGCCAGTCTCGGCGCGATGTACGACCCAAAAGCGACGCGTATGCGCGAATAGGATTTTGCTGATTGATCGGCAGATTACCAGCGCATTCCGATGCGCCCGTTATTTGTAAAAAGATAAAAATAAATATCGGAGCCGGGTAAGCCTGGTTTGGGTAATCACCTGATTTGAAATGTCAATTCACGCGCCAATCAGGTGCAAATAAAACAGAATTATTTGACCGGCTTGCAACTGAGGATAACAAGGTATACCTTTACTGATCTGCACATTATTATCAAGTAGATGTTGTACGTATAAAAATAATCGATACAACCGAATAGTATAAAAATCAGAGGAAAACTAAAATGAAGTCTGTAAAACAAACCAAATACTGGTTACCTGTATATGCTGGAGCTGCGCTAACAGTACTCCAGTTAGCTATGGCAGGAGCGGCAGTTGCTGCAACTTGTCCGGCGGCAACTGTAGCCGACCCGAAAGGAATCCCGGCTGGAAAATTTCCCCAGCAATATGAACTGTCCGAGTTCCAATCTCTGGGCAATTGTACGGTATCATTTAAAGGCAATCCGGATGCTGCCGCATTAAATAAGCGGATTTACGGCAATCCGGAATTACCGTCTCTGGCCGACCGCCTGCCGGAAGAGCCTCTGGTAGTCGCACCTTACGATTCGATTGGGAAATACGGCGGCACCTTTGATATGCTGTCAAATGCGACCGAGTCAGGCACATCAGACATGATGGCGGTTCGTCACGTCAACCTGGTGCGTTATTCGGATGATCTTGAAACCATCGTGCCCAACGTCGCCAAAGGCTGGGAGTGGAATAATGACTTTACCCAACTGACGTTTTTCCTGCGCAAGGGCCAGAAATGGTCCGATGGGGAACCCTTCGGTGCTGCAGATGTCGAGTTTTGGTATGAAAACCTGGCTATCGACACCAATGTCAGAGAAAAACCAAAAGATTATGTTCTGGTAGGCGGTAAGCCGATGACGGTCGATGTTATCGACGCACAAACGGTTCGTTTCAACCTGCCTTCTCCGAAGCCAGGCCTGCTGTCACATTTCGCCAACCATTATGCACAGGGCTTCCAGCCCAAGCATTTTCTTGGCCAATGGCACCCAGCAGTTAATCCAGATGCCGATGCCAATGCACAAAAACTCGGTTTTGAAAATGGCTATGCAGCCATTGCCGCCTACTACGGCAGCTCTGACTGGATGGATACGCCGACTCCGATGCTGACCAACTCTGACAAACTTGGAGTTTTGCCATTACACGCGCACCCGACACTGGAAAGCCATATTGTCATCGCGGAAAGCACCGAGGGTCGTCACTTTGTTGCCAACCCTTATTTTTATATGGTCGATACTGCCGGTAACCAGCTACCCTACATCAATGAGCAGGACGAGCTGTTTGTTGGCAACGCTGAAGTTCGTTTGCTGAAGCTGATGAATGGTGATGTCTCTTTCAAGCAACAGGCATTGAATCTCGATCATGCTCCGGTGCTGTTGGAAAATCAGAAAAAAAGCAACTTCACGGTGGTTTTGAAACCCGAAGTTGCAATGTCAACCTTTGCCTTTAACGTGACCTCTGAAAACCTGGAAAAGCGTAAGGTTTTCGGTAATTTGAAGTTTCGTCAGGCGATGTCTGTAGCCATCAACCGTGATGAAATCAACGAAGTTGTGTTCTTCGGTACGGGTACTACCCAGCAATATATCGCCTTCTCTCCGACCCCGTCGTTTGTTGATAAAAAGTGGCTCCAGCATTACGCTCAGTTTGATCCGAAGTTAGCCAATAAGCTGCTGGACGAAATTGGTATGAAAGACGTTGATGGGGACGGCTGGCGCGATTTGCTCGATGGCAGTCCGCTGGTACTGAATCTTCAGGTCGCCACGCAGTCTATGTCGATCAAGCAGGTCGAGCTGATTGGTCAGCACTGGGCTGCCGTGGGCATCAATAATTCGGTTAAGGAAGTCACCACGGATGAATTTCGTTCGGCCATGTCATCCAACCAGCTCGATGTCACCATGTACCTGAAAGGTCAACCATTGGCTGTTATCCTGGGTATATCCGAGCTGTTCATTCCGCCTTACGATAACTATTTCAACCAGAGAACAGCCATGCTCTGGGGCGAGTATCTCGACTCGGATGGTGCTTCAGGCGTGAAACCACCTCCTTATGCCTATGAGATGATGGACGATATCAGTGCCTTTCAGTCGGCGACAGCAGGCACTCCTGAATCCAATCGATTGGGCCAAAAGCTGGTAAAAACCATGACCGAAAGCCTGCTCTTTATCGGTACTGTAAGGTCGGCGTCACCGGTTTATCACAGCAATACCGTGAAAAACTTTCCCGAGTATAAGACGGCCTCTTATTCCTACTATAGGTCTTATCCGTACCGTGGTCCTCAGTGGTATATTGACAAGTAAGTTTTTAGAAATAGGTGGTCCGCGGGTATTGTTGAATGCCCGCGGACAACTGAAATTGTTAATTTTTACTCAGGGATGATTTTTATTTTTGCTTGGCCGGATTTGCCAGGACCCCATTCCGAAACAAAATAGGTAGGAGCGCAGAAGAGAATGCTATTCGCTCGTTTCGCAATCATACGTGCCTTTTTAGCGATATTTACGCTGATTCTGGTTTCCCTGATTGTTTTTAGTTTGATGGAACTTGTGCCGGGTGACTGTGCAGAACGCTACCTCGCTTTCAAAAGTTCCCAGGGCTCGGCAATAACCATTGCCGACATCGATGCAGAACGGGTTCGTCTCGGCCTGGATCGGCCTTACCTGGTACGCTGGGGAAGCTGGATTGTTAATGCTTTTCAGGGCGAGTTTGGCGATAGTTGCATCTTGCGTCTAAACATCAGCGAGCTACTGGGCCAGAAATTCTGGTTAAGCCTTGCCATTTGCCTTACCTCATTACTGGTCGCTTATTTAATTGCTATCCCGGTCGGAATAATTTCGGCTACTTCAAAAAGTGCAACATTAAACAATAGTCTCCGACTGGTCAGTTATCTCGGTCTGGCTATGCCGAACTTCTTGCTAGCGCTCATGATTATGCTATTTTCGACGATCTATTTCGGCGACACCCTGACCGGATTATTTTCGAAAGAGTTTCGTGATGCGGCCTGGTCTTATGATCGGGTCAAAGACTTCCTCTCGCGAGCCTGGTTGCCGGTCTTTATTCTGGCCTGGTCGGCAACTGCATTTGCGATTCAAACCGTGCGTGCGCTGATGTCCGACGAGGTTGGAAAATTGTACGTGTTGGCCGCCTCCGCCCGCGGCGTTAGCGGAGGCAGACTGCTGTGGCGCTATCCCGCCCGGCATTCCCTCGGGCCCATCATCAACTCGCTCGGGTTTGATTTAAATCGAATCTTTAACGAGCTACCAATCGTCGCATTGATTTTGGTCCTCACCGAGGCCGGATCCCTGTTGTACGACGCGCTGGCGGCCTCCAACGACCAGCAGTTAGCGGGTGCGATCATTTTTATGTTAACCGCCAGTATTGTGACTATTAATTTTATTACCGATATTGCCCTCGCCTTAACCGACCCGCGCGTTCGTCGCAGTATCGTGGGGTAATCGACATGACAGAAACGGCAACCATCGAAGAAACTGATGCAAATGTAGACCAGAAAGCGAAAGAGGCGTACTTCACTGCCGGACAGGGCCAGCTGATCTGGGCCCGGTTTAAGAAACAAAAAGCCGCTATGGTAGGAGCTGGCCTTCTCATTGTGTTAGTCCTGGCAGGTTTTTTTGCGCCGTTCCTGACACCCTATGACCCGACGATTAACGGACGGAATAAAGACTATCTAAACGGTGCACCGAATGTCCCCAGTTTCTGTGATGACAATGGCTGTTCCCTGCGACCCTTTATCTACTCCTTCAAGCGATCGCGCTCGATTGAGACAAACTTTCGCTGGGTTACCGAGATCGACACCAGTATGGATGCCCGCCGTTATGTTGTTTTCTTTCCGCAGGGTGATAAATATACATTCATGGGTGTGGACTTCAGCACTCATTTGTTCGGCGTAGATTCGGGCAAGATACATATCTTCGGCACGGATGCGACTGGTAAGGACATTTATT
>JBLHOA010000041.1:0-18712 GCA_047622345.1 Gammaproteobacteria bacterium
GCCCAGTTCGAGCCTGATGTCTGAATCGGATTCGGTGGCGTCCAGCGCGCCAATGGAAAAGTCCCTCGCGCAGGGGCAGGCTGCGTTCGACGAGCTGGTGGTGGCGCGCTCCAAATCGAAACTCGATAAGCGCACTGGCGATAAGCGCGTAGATCGTGACCAGGTGAAAGATTTGCAGCTGGAAGACAGTTATCAAACTGCGGCAAAGGCCGAAGCAAGCGCCGCCGATGCACGCCAAAAAACAGAGCGAAAGCAGTCGCGCAAAGAGCAGGTGCTGCTGCCGAGTCGCCTGCTCGAATCGGCGGGGGCGTTGGCGCGTTCAAGTGCTAATGAAGAAGCCGCCGATGACGCAGTTGGCGCAGCCATTGCTAAACCCAATACCAGGCCCATTGCTGACGGGGCGCCGATTCGAATCGAGACTTTTGAGAGTGAAGTCGAACCGATGAAATTCTCGCTGCTCGACAGCGGCCATTTTGTTTTATTCCGTCGCGTCTGGCAAAACGATCAACGCCTGGTGCAGGGCTTGCTCATCGATAGCAACGCGCTTATTGATGAATTGGTCGCGCCTGCATTTCGGCAATCGAGCCTGTCGTCGGTGAGCAGGTTGATTGTTGCCTACCAGGGTTCGATTCTACAAAACCTGGATAGTGCCTCCGCTTTGAAATATCGAACGGATGTTAGCGCCGAAGGAAATGAACTGCTCTACCAAAGCCGGTTGATAGCACCGTTTAATGACATCGAGTTGATTTACACGCTGGCGCGTTTACCGGTCGGTGTCGGTGGGCAGATTATTATCTGGTCAGCGCTGATACTGTCGATTGTACTCATCGGGGGATTTTTTATGCTCTACCGACTAGGCCTGCAGCAATTGGCGTTAAGCCAACAACAGCAGGATTTTGTTTCGGCGGTGAGCCATGAACTGAAAACTCCCTTAACCTCGATTCGAATGTACGGCGAGATGCTGCGCGAAGGCTGGGCCGACCCGAAAAAAGTGAAGTCCTATTATGATTTCATCTTCTATGAAGCCGAAAGGCTGACCCGTCTGATTAACAATGTATTGCAACTGGCCCGTCTGTCGCACAACGAACAACCCCGCAGCCTCGGTCTGGCTAGCGTCGATGCGGCGCTCAATGAACTACGCCCGCGGCTGCAATCGCAACTGGAAGCCTCGGGGTTCGAATGGTCGATCGAGGGTGAGGCTGCGGCTGCGAGAATTAATATCGATGTCGACTGGTTTATCCAGGTTTTCATCAACCTGGTGGATAATGCGATCAAGTTTTCGGCCAATGCGGAGCTGAAACGGATCGAGATTCGTTATCGCATGTTGCAGGATGGTATGCTCCAGTTTTCGCTTCGCGATTTCGGCCCCGGCATCGCTGCCGACCAATTGAAAAAGATTTTCAAACTGTTTTACCGCAGTAGTAGTGAACTCACCCGTGAAACCATCGGTACCGGCATCGGGCTTGCGCTGGTGCAACAGTTGATGCTGGAGATGCAGGGTAAAATTGACCTGGTTAATTGTGATCCTGGGGTCGAAGTACGCTTATGCTTTAAAGCCAGGGTCGAGTAGGCGCCAGTTTTGATATACTCGGCGCTCGATTTCCAATCAAATATATGCGGATATAAACTATGCAAAAAATCACCTCATTGGAGGAATTGCAAACGCGTTACGGGGAACCCGGTAAGGTTTCACTGTGGAAAGAAATCGACCACATCAACGAGCATTATCGTCGCTTTATCGAGGCCTCACCGTTTTTGATTCTGGCCACCCACGGTGAATTCGGCATCGATTGTTCGCCGCGCGGCGACCCCCCGGGGTTTGTGCGTATCGTCGACAAGGATTGCATTCAAATTCCCGACCGCCGCGGCAACCGGCGCTTCGACACCTTGAAGAATATTCTGCACGACCCGCAGGTCGGGCTTATTTTTCTGGTGCCCAATGCCGGTGAAACGATTCGCGTCAGCGGGCGCGCGGAAATTTTAATCGATGACGAACTCTGTCAATCCTTTGCGATCAACGGCAAACCCGCCAATAGCGTGTTGTCGATCACCGTCGACAAGGCCTATTACCAGTGCCAGAAAGCATTGGCGCGCTCAAAGCTGTGGGATGCTTCGAGCTATCGTGACCGTGGCGAGTTACCGACCGCGGGCGAGATGGCGCAGCACTTTTCGGCGCAGCAGGGCGTCGATTTCGACGGCAAGGCATACGACGATGATTACCCACGGCACATGGGCGAATCGATCTACTGATTACGCCAGGCTATTCCGCTTAAGGCGTAATGTTTGCTAAGATTGCGCCTCTTTAATTTTGAATTGATTACCATGGCTCAGAGAGATTTTGACTTTGGCAGTTTCGGCTTACGTTTTTTGTTTGCATTCGCGCTGGTTTTCCTCACCTATAACCCCACTGGCTACTCCTGGGTCGATTGGCTGCAATCGGATATTGCGATGGTCTATAAGGCTGCCGGCGGTCTTGTTTTACTCATCGGCTGGATTATGTTTCTGCGTGCGACCTGGAATTCGCTGGGTCCGATCGGCACGATTCTGGCGGCGATGTTTTTCGCTGTTTTGATCTGGTTATTTATCGAATGGGGGTTCTTTTCGCTCGACGATACCACCGGGATTCAATGGGTAGTCGAGTTTGTCGTAGTCGGGGTACTTGCTGTCGGTATGTCCTGGTCGCATATCCGGCGCAAAATTTCCGGCCAATACGACACCGATGAAATCGAAGGTTAAATCTGCTGCTGCGATTTAAACAGGATCAGTTTTCACTATGGACACTGTAGTGCTCGACAAAGAAGTCGTGCTGCTGTTGCACGGCCTGGGTCGCAGCGTTCGTTCGATGCACCGCATGGAGCGCGCGCTGATCCAACACGGCTATCGGGTCCAGAATATTGCCTACCAGTCGCGTAAAAAACCGATCGAGCAGCTCGCCGTCGATGCCATCGGCACGGCACTGCAAAACCAGCAGGGTGCCGCTAAAATTCACTTTGTTACCCATTCGCTCGGCGGAATACTGGTGCGCCAGTATCTGGCGCATCATCAAATCGCCAACCTGGGGCGCGTGGTCATGCTCGGCCCGCCCAATCAGGGCACCGAAATTGTCGACAAACTCGGTCAATTCCCCGGGTTTCGCTGGATGAATGGCGATGCCGGAATTCAACTCGGAACCCTCGCCAGCAGCCTGCCCAACCAGCTTGGCGGTGCCGATTTTGATGTTGGCATTATTGCCGGTACGCGCAGTGTTAATTTGATCCTGTCGGCACTGATTCCAGGCCGGAATGACGGCAAGGTTGCGGTCGAGAAAACCAAACTGCCCGGGATGCGAGATCATCTCGAAATGGCGGTCACCCACCCCTTTATGATGCGCAACAAACGGGTTATCGAGCAGGTTATCTGTTACCTGCAGTCAGGGGGGTTTCACCGCCGCCCGTCACGACAGGCTCTGTCGAGATAGGTCTCTGGCGTCGACTAAGCGATCAGGTTATGCGGCTGAAACTCTATTAAGCGAGCGGCCAGGGGGATGTGGGAATTAACCTGCTTCGCGCAGGCGTTTGGGCAGCGGAAATACAACATCTTCGGTGAATCCGAGCGACGAAACCTTGTCGGCCCCGTTTCGTTGTAAAAACTTGACCACGTTTTGCACCAGCAGTTCGGGAGCCGATGCACCCGCGGTGACGCCGATGCGCGACTTATTTTGCAGCCACTCCAACTGAATATCGTCTTCGCTGTCGATCAGGTAGCCTTCGATTTTTTTGTTTTCCGCAATTTCGCGCAAACGATTCGAATTCGAGCTGTTGCGCGAACCCACCACCAGAATCAGATCGCATTTTTCGGCGAGCTGCTTAACCGCGTCCTGGCGGTTCTGGGTGGCATAGCAGATGTCTTCTTTCTTCGGCCCTTCGATGGCCGGAAAGTACTTGTGCAGATTGTCGATGACAATCGCGGTGTCGTCCTTGGACAGCGTGGTCTGGGTCACAAAGCGCAGTTGCTCCGGGTTGTTCACCTTCAGTTTGGCGACATCTTCGGAGGATTCGACCAGGTAAATTTCGCCCCCGGCAGAGCGGTCGTACTGGCCCATAGTGCCTTCGACTTCGGGGTGGCCCTTATGGCCGATGAGTACGGTTTCGATGCCCTTGCGGCTGTAGCGGGTGACTTCCATGTGCACCTTGGTGACCAGCGGGCAGGTCGCGTCGAATACTTTCAACTGGCGACGTTCAGCTTCGAGCTGCACCGCTTTTGAAACCCCATGGGCGCTGAATATTACATAACTGTCATCCGGTACCTGGTCGAGTTCGTCGACAAAAATCGCCCCTTTTTCCTTCAGATCATCGACGACATAACGGTTATGCACGACTTCGTGGCGCACGTAGATCGGTGCGCCGAAAAGGGCAATGGCGCGTTCGACGATTTCGATGGCGCGATCGACGCCGGCACAGAATCCGCGGGGGTTGGCAAGCAGTACATCCATCAGTGCAGGGTTTCCACAATGTTTTCAACGTCGACGATTTTAACGCTGTAGCGCACCGTTTGACCAGCGAGCGGGTGATTGAGGTCGACGGTTACTTCGTTATCGTCGAATTCGACGATGGTTCCCGGCAGGGTTTCATCGTCATCGGTGGTAAATTCCATGATCAGCCCCGGGGCCAGTTCGACCAGCGGGTCAAATTCGATGCGTGGAATAGCCTGAAACAGGGTTTCATCGACAAAGCCGAAAGCGAGATCGGGGCCGATATCGATGGTTTGCTCATCGCCAGGCCGCAGCCCGATCAGCGCCAGTTCGAGACCTTCGGCCATTTCCCCCTGACCGAGTTGTACGATGATCGGTTCTTCGTCGAAAATATCTTCGACGATATGGTCGTCGGTGAGGGCCAGCCGGTAATGCAGGGTGACCAGGCTATTGCGTTCGATTTGATTCATTCCTTAATTTTCGGAGTTGGCGTTGCCGCTAAAACTGCTAATGATTAAAAGCACGGCGCCGATACTGATCGCCGAATCGGCAACATTAAAGGCCGGCCACGCATAGCTGCCGAGCCAGACCTGAATGAAGTCGATGACATGCCCGAACCAGATACGGTCGATAACATTACCGATCGCACCGCCTAAGATGAGGCTGAGCGAAACCGCGGTAGCGGTTTCCTGCCCGGGTAGCTTTCGTATCCATTGCAGGATAATCAGGCTGATGACAATCGCAGCAATGCTGAAAAACCATCGCTGCCAGCCGCCAGCGTCGGCGAGGAAGCTGAACGCGGCGCCGGTGTTATAGGTCAAAAACCACTCGAAATAAGGAATGACTTCGACCGTCTGGTGCGGCGTCAGCCAATACTCGGCGAGTTGTTTGCTAGCCTGGTCGGCGATTATGACCAGTAAACTGAGCCATAACCATTTGAGTTGCGATCCGCTATCAGACATTGCTTTCTTTATTCGGGTGAGGCATCTATCAGGCTTCGCATCTATCAGGCAAAGTGACGTTGTTCGCCGCTACCGTCTACATTATCGATACAGCGTCCGCACAGCTCAGGGTGAGCGTCGCTCTTACCCACGTCTTCACAATGATGCCAGCAACGCACGCACTTTGGATGCGGACTTGCGCTCACACTGATCGCAAGTTTATGGCCATTCGCAAGGGTAACCGGGTCGCTACTGTTGCTGTCATCGATGAGGGTCAGCGTCGCCGACGAAGTAATCAGGACAAAGCGCAGCTCCGCGCTGATCAACTGTAATTGTTCCAGTAGCGCAGGGTCCGCGGCGATAGTGACATCGGCGTCGAGATTGGATCCGATGGCGCCACTTTGGCGTAAACCTTCCAGCATTTTGGTGACTTCGGCGCGCACCTGCGCGAGCGCTTCCCAGGTCGAAGGGGCGATTTCAGCATGGTTGTAGGCAGAAAGTCCCTCGTACCATTCACTGATAAAAATACCCATCTCTTCGCGTTCACCCGGCATGTTTTCCCAGACTTCATCGGCGGTGAAGCTTAAGATTGGCGCTATCCAGCGCGTCATCGCTTCGAGCACATGAAATACCGCAGTCTGAGCCGAACGACGCGCATGCGAATCGGTTTGCATGGTGTACTGGCGATCTTTGATAACGTCCAGATAAAAGCCACCGAGTGTCTCTGAGCAGAAGTTATGAATTTTCTGTATCGCGATATGAAACAGGTAATCATCAAAAATCTGCTTTAGCTCGTTTTGCAGTTTCAGTGTTTCATCGACGATCCACTGGTCCAACGCGAGCAATTCAGTCGGAGCAACGGCGTTGGTTTCGGGGTCAAAGTCATTCGTGTTGGCGAGTAGAAAACGCAGAGTGTTGCGAATGCGGCGATAGGAATCGGCGGTGCGTTTCAGGATTTCGTCGGAAACCGTCATTTCACCCGAGTAGTCGGTTGAAGCTACCCACAGTCGCAGAATATCGGCGCCGAGTGTTTTGGTGATCTTGATCGGTGCGATGACATTGCCCACCGATTTCGACATCTTCTTGCCTTTGGCGTCGACGGTAAAGCCATGGGTGAGCACCTGACGATAGGGGGCGCAGCCGTGCATCGCACAGGATGCCAACAACGAGGAATGAAACCAGCCGCGATGTTGATCCGAACCTTCGAGGTACATATCGGCGGGAAACTCGAAGCGGTCGTCCTGTTGCAATACGCTGAAATGGGTGGTGCCCGAGTCGAACCAGACGTCGAGAGTGTCGGTAAGTTTGCTATAGATTGCGGCATCATCACCGAGCAGTTCGGAGGCTTCCATGGAAAACCAGGCCTGGATGCCTTCCTTTTCAATGCGCTGGGCAACGGCTTCGATCAACTGCGCAGTATCCGGGTGTAACTCCTGCGTTTCATTGTGGATAAACAAGGGAATCGGAACCCCCCAGTAACGCTGGCGCGAAATGCACCAGTCGGGACGTTTTTCGATCATGCTTTCGATGCGTGCCTGTCCCCAACCGGGTACCCAGCGCGCTTTTTTGATTTCGGCCATGGCGAGGTCGCGTAAGCCGGCTTTTTCCATGCTGATGAACCACTGCGGGGTCGCACGGAAAATAATCGGCGTTTTGTGACGCCAGCAATGCGGGTAACTGTGCAGGTATTTTTCTGCATGCAGCAGGGTGTTGTGTTCTTTCAGAACTTCGATAACGTGGTCGTTGGCGGCAAACACGTGTTCGCCGGCAAAGATTTCGGTGGCGGGCAGAAAGCAGCCGTTACCGCCGACCGGGTTATAAATATCGAGTCCGTATTTGCGGCCGATTTCAAAATCGTCCTGACCGTGACCGGGGGCCGTGTGCACAGCACCGGTGCCGGCTTCGGTGGTGACGTGCTCACCAATCACCAGTAGCGACTCACGGTCATAAATAGGGTGACGCAAGCGTTGCATTTCCAGGCTTGCCCCTTTGCCGGTCGCAACCACGCGATAATCGTCGATGCCGCAACGCGACATCGCCGATTCCAGTAAATCAATGGCGAGCAACAGGCGTTCTTTACCCTGCTCACTGTTGCATTCGACGATGACATATTCGAGTTCAGGGTGCAGCGATACAGCGAGGTTTGCCGGAATAGTCCAGGGAGTGGTAGTCCAGATGACCACCGATAACGGGCCTTCGCTTGCTTTTGCGTTGCTGTCGAGTGCCGTGATAAAGGCGGCTTCATCGATGACCGGGAAGCGCACATCGATAGCAGGGGAGGTTTTGTCCTTGTAATCGACTTCGGCCTCGGCCAGCGCCGAACCACAATCGGTACACCAGTGCACCGGTTTTTCGCCTTGGATGACGTGGCCGTTGTCGATGATTTTGCCGACCGAGCGTACGATATTGGCTTCGGTAGCAAAGTTCATCGTCAGATAGGGGTTGTACCAGTCGCCGAGCACACCGAGACGGATAAAGTCGATGCGTTGCTTGTCGATTTGCTTCAAGGCGTAATCGCGACAGGCCTGGCGGAACTCATCCGCTTCGACCTTTACGCCGACCTTGCCGATGTTTTTTTCCACCTGATGCTCGATCGGCAAGCCATGGCAATCCCAGCCGGGAACATAGGGCGCGTCTTCGCCGTTGAGCGTTCGCGACTTGACGATCATGTCTTTCAGAATTTTATTGACCGCGTGACCGATATGAATGTCGCCATTCGCGTAAGGCGGGCCGTCATGCAGAATGTAGCGTTTGCGACCGGCGCGCGCGTCACGAATCTTCTGGTACAGGTCTTTATCCTGCCAGTTTTGCAGACGCTCGGGTTCGCGATTGGCCAGATTGCCACGCATAGGGAACCCGGTATCGGGTAGATTTAATGTAGATTTGTAGTCGGCCAAGGTTTACTGATCCCGGTTAAAATAGGCTTTCGCTTTTTCAATGTCCTGCCCAATATTGGCAGACAATTCTTCCAGCGATTCGAACTTCAGTTCATCGCGGATTTTATGCAAAAATTCGATTTCGACGCTAAGGCCGTAAACATCCTGATTAAAATTCAGAATGTAGACTTCCAGAATGGTGTCGATACCTTCCACGGTTGGGCGGGTTCCAATGCTGGCCACCCCCTGTAGCACGCGATTATCTATACCTTTCACCTGAACCGCAAATATTCCTTTAACAATCAGGGTTTTGTCGCCCATTTTTATGTTTATTGTCGGAAATCCGAGCTCGCGGCCGAGTTTTTGACCGTGGCTGACCTTGCCGCTGAGTGAATAATGGCGCCCCAGCAGAACGGCGGCCTGCTCGAAATCGTCCTGTTGGATGCATTCGCGGATGCGGGTGCTGCTGATTCGTTCGCCATCGACGGCCAGGGTTTCGGTGTTATCGACCTTGAAGTCGTGTTTTAAACCCTGTTCGAGCAGAAATTCAAAATTGCCCTGTCGGCCCCGGCCAAATCGAAAGTCATCGCCGATCACCAGGTGTTTTATGTTCAGTTGAGCGACCAGAATTTCGTCGACAAATTCGGCAGCGCTTTGACGGGCGAGCTCCGCATCGAAGCGCAGGCACAGCAGGTAATCGACTTGCTGGGCCTTGAGAAAATTGATTTTCTCGCGAAACCGGGAAAGCCGTTTTGGAGCCTTCTGCGGGGCAAAAAACTCGATCGGTTGCGGCTCGAAGATGATCACTACGCTGGGCAACCCGGCCTCGGCGGCGACTCGCTTCAATTGCGTCAGCACCTGTTGGTGGCCGCGATGCACCCCGTCGAAGTTGCCGATGGTAACCACGCTGGCGCGCAGGGGCTGGGTTAAGTTATTGAGTCCGCGGATAAGTTGCATGGCGTGCGATTCAGGCAATGAAGTGCTGGCGGCGGATGCCCATTAACCACAGCAGAATGCCGTAGCAGCCAATGGCGGGCAGGATCATCCAGGCCAATTGGTAAATGCGCTGGTACCAGCGCCAGTCACCCCAGGCAGTGGCTTCGGGCAGGGTGAAATGGATTAACAAAGCCATAAGCAATGCCGCGCAGAGCATTTTTAATAGCGACAGACTGAAGCTGCCAAAATGATCGAGCACTGCGTCGCGCCTAAGCTGACCGGCGAGTCGAAATGCGTTGTAGTAAGCCGAAGCGGTGGTCGCCAGCGCCAGTCCGACATGCGGCGCGAGAAAGTCATACTCGATCATACTGTAGACAAACACGATGTTGAGCAGCATGTTGATGACCATCGCCTGAATGCCGATACGCACCGGGGTTTTAGTATCCTGACGCGCGTAAAAGCCGCTGGCGAGGATCTTGATCAGGATGAAAGCGGGCAGGCCGAGGCTGTAGGCCATCAAACTGTAGGCCGCCATCAATGCGTCGTTATCGCTGAAGGCGCCGTATTCAAACAGCGTCGACAGAATCGGTTGCGCAAGCAAAAACAATCCCAGGGTGGCGGGCAGTGCAATCAACAGCGCAAGCTGAATCGCCCAGCGTAAGGTGTCGTTAAAATGGGTAGCGCCTTTTTTATAATGCGCTTCGGACAAATTCGGCAATACCACGGTGGCAAGCGCGATGCCGAATACGCCGAGCGGAAACTCGAGCAAGCGGTCGGAATAGTAAAGCCAGGAAACACTGCCTGTAACCAGAAAGGAGGCAATGAAGGTGTCGAAAAGTAGATTGATCTGGGCGACCGATGAGCCGAACAAGGCGGGGATCATCAGTTTCATTATTTTCTGCACGCCGGGGTGACGCCAGCCCCATTTTGGGCGAGGCAACAAACCTACGGCGTAGAGAAACGGCAATTGAAACAGGAGCTGCACAATGCCGGCAAGCAATACTCCCCAGGCCAGCGCGGTTATCGGCATATCGAGTTGCGGGCTTAACCACAGGGCGCAGCCGATCATGCTCAGATTGAGTAACACCGGGGTAAAAGCAGGTACCGCAAAACGTTTCCAGGTATTGAGGATGCCGCCGGCCATCGCGGTCATCGAAATCAGCAAAATGTAGGGGAAGGTGATGCGCAGCATGTCCGCGGTCAGTTGGAACTTTTCCGGTTGGTCGTTAAATCCGGCGGCGAATACGCCGATGATAAACGGTGAGGCGGCGACGCCGAGCAGGCTGAGCAGCAACAGGATTGCGCCCAGGGTTCCGGCCACACGATCGATCAGGTCGCGCGTTTCAATGTCACTGTATGCATTACGATACTCGGTAAGTACCGGAACAAAAGCCAGCGAGAAAGCACCCTCGGCAAACAGTCGACGCAGGAAATTGGGAATTTTGAACGCGACAAAGAAAGCGTCGGCGGCGTCACTGGCGGAAAAAAAGCGCGCTATGACGATGTCCCGGGCAAGCCCAAGCACTCTTGATAACAAGGTCATTGAGCCTACCGCGGCGGTGGATTTAATCAGCGCAGACATGGCGTATTTTCGGCCCCGGAGGTTTAGCGTCCATAAAAGCGCAGAATTCTATCATTTATGCGCCCGTGAGCCTTTCATTTATTCACCATTAGATTGTTAATGAGGAGGGGACTAAGAATATGGCTAATCGTTAATTGCGGCTTGACAGTAGAACGCCCAGTGATGATAATGCGCGCCTCTTTTTTCCATGCTCGATCTCAGGAGTAGATTTTGGCTAATTCAGTCTCAGCGCGTAAACGCGCCAATCAAGCGGAACAGCGTCGTCAGCGTAATGCAAGCGCGCGTTCGATGATGCGTACCTATCTGAAAGCTGCAATTGCCGCTATCGCCTCAACCGATAAGGCTGTGGCCGAGGAAGCCTATAAGAAGATTGTGCCGATTCTGGATAGCTCTGCTTCGAAAGGTATTATCAGCAGAAATAAGGCAGCGCGTCATAAAAGCCGTATGAACGCACAGATCAAAGCGTTATAAATCAAGCCAAAAATCGTAATTGACAAAAAACGAGGCCGGTATAACTTACCGGTCTTTTTTTTGTCATCGAATCGTTTTTATCCTTCAAGGAAACTCTGATCCATTCAGAGGTCGTTTAATCTTTTTTAAACGGCCGTCCATTCGTGACTCAGTAAAACCCGTTCGCCGCATTTAATCGAGGCGCTAAAACGATCCCCTCGATTGACCATGCCGACTCCTTTCGGGGTTCCGGTCATGACGATGTCATTGTCCTGCAGACTCATGAATTCGGCGACGCCGTCAATAATCTGCTGCGGTTTATAAATCATCAGCTCGTATCCGCCTTGCTGCGTTAACTCGCCGTTTATTTCCAGGTTCAGCGTGAGCGCGGGAAAGTCGGCCTCGTCGATGTCGACAAAATGGCTGAAACAGGCCGCACCATCGAAGGCCTTCGCCTTCTCCCAGGGAAGTCCTTTAGCTTTTAACCGCGATTGCAATTCACGTTTGGTCAAATCGAGCCCGAAGCCGACCGCGCAGAGGCGTTGGTTTTGCACCAGAAAACTGATTTCGCCTTCGTAATGCAGCGTTTCCTGGTGGAATGAGTGCAAATCCTGGCTGATCGCCGAATTCGGTTTGACGAAAATAACCATATCGTCGGGGGTTTCATTGCCGAGCTCCTGGATATGTTCATGAAAATTTCGTCCGATACAAACGATCTTGGCCGGGGTTATCTGGCGGTCTTTATAGCTAATAGTGGGCATATTTTTATTTACCTGGTTTTTGCCGAAGTATAGATCAGCAATTAATTTTACTCACCTGAAGAATCTCTGATTTATCCAGAGTGTCCGGGGTGCAGGAAAATAGGCGCTTAAGGCGATACTTACATTCCCCGCATTCTAAGTGGGTCGCAGGTTTATGCTCCTGCGCCAACAGTAGGTGCTTTAGGCAAAACCTGCCCCGTATCATATCCCTGGCCACATCCTAAGTGGGTCAGGTGCCAACATTTTCAGAGGCGGCCAAGCCGAAGAAAATGAAGGAAACGCAAAAAGCACATTTTTTGTATTACCGTCCTATGAGCATTCAGAGCTCGCATCAGGGCGCCTACTCCCGGTGTCCCGGGCTAGAGCAATACATCGGACCGCCGGGAATGAATGGTTCAGAGGTTAAAGAATGGGTCAGAGGATATATAACTTCGGTTAAGGCTGGATTAAGACTATCTCCGCTAAGGTAACGCTATCGTTAACGCAGGTGGAGAAAGACATGGAAATTAAACTTAACCGAAAACCAGTCATTATGTCAGCAGTAGCCTTGTTGTCATTTGCGCTATTGGCCACCCCGGCCAAGGCCGATCACGGATCCAGTGTAGTTGCACCCATAGCCACCTTTTTGGCCTTCAACTGGATACTGAACCATCGCGAAGCGCGCCGTTCCAGCCATCGAAATTACCATGGTCATGCGCACAAGCGAGTGCACAAGCAGCGGCGCTATAGTCGCAGTCATGGCGGATATGCTCGACCTGGCCGTCGTCAAAATCACAATTGGTAGACGGTTATGAAATCAATCATTTCAGTTATTCTATTTGCGGGTTTACTGACAGGTTCGGGGATTGCCACTGCAGCCGAAGATTTACAGGTCAGCCGCTCCGCCGGGAAAGTTAAAGCCGACGACAGCATCGACCTGTCGCAGCTATTGCAATCGAGCGACAAGCTAAGAAGCGCCCGTACAACGCAGGATGAAAGTTATGCCGCTTCAAGCCAAAGCGATGCTCTGGCCGGCATTGCCAATCGTCACGACCAGGTGTTCGAAATTTTTCAGGCCAATGCCTATGGCAGTATTGATCTCGACGGCGATGGATTTCGACACCAGCTTACGGTGAATTTCGATATCGATGTCAACGTCGAGTATGCCGATGTTTATACCAAACTGTATCTCAGTCGCAATGGCGAGCCCTGGAGTCATTTTTATACCACCGATATTTTTCACATCGAGGGTGATTCCTACGCCGACGAATACGAAGTGACGACCGAATTATTCGAGGGCTATGCCCCGGGTTACTACGCGGTGCTGGTCGAAGTCTATAGTCTCGATCACGCCTATATGGTCTCCAGCGAGGTGCTCGACTATCACTATATGGGTCGGGACCTGCCCCTTGAGGATTTGTCCTGGGATGACCCCTATTACTTCGACGTCGGTTACTACAGCGACGATTACTATGAGGCCAGCTTTATCGAGGTCGGTGTGTCGGGTGGTGCAGGTAGTTTCGCGCTCTTATTGTTTTTCATTTTTCTCCAGGTTGTGATCGCAGCCAGGGGTATCCTCTCGTTAACCCCCTGTAAAACGATAATAAAAAACAGGAACCCCTGAGCTGCGATCTTTTATTTTGTATGAATGACCCGTTAGCGCCGATGGCTGAAGAGGGCAGGCAGCCATCGGCGTTTTGCTTTATCGGGTCCGTATTTTATCGGGTCTGGGCGATTATCCAGTCGCGTACGCCGATGGCGGAGTCCGACAGGATGGTTTTATCGGACCAGATTAAATGAAATTCCTCGTCGCTAACCCAGCTTTGCGGGATGGCTGCGACCAGTAAGCGGGATTCAATCAACGATTCAACGACGTGTCGCCAGCCGATGGCAATGCCTTCTCCGGCGATTGCCGCCTGCAAAACCAGTGCATAATCATTTAGCCGCAAACCGTCACCCTGGTCGACATAGTCGAGGCCGAAAGCCTGGAACCAGTCGCGCCATTTGGGTCGCGGACGAAAAGGCTCATCAAGGTGTATCAGCGGTAGCGTGAGCAGATCAGCCGGCGATTCGGGCACAGGATGCAGGTCGATATGCCTATCGATATAACCGGGGCTGGCGACCGCAAGCAGCTCCTCGCGCGCGATGCAGACCGAGTCGTATCCGAGCCAGTTACCGCGGCCACGGCGAATCCCCAGCGACACATTTTCGTGCTCCAGATCCGAGTCTTTATCGGTGACTTGCAGGCGTAAATCGATATCGGGATGCGTTTGATGCAAGGCATGCAATCGAGGCATTACCCAGTAATTGGCAAAAGCCGTTGATACCGACAGAGTAACCTGCGCCGGTAGCGGCCGCCGATTGATGTCGCGGGCTGTGTGTAGAATGCGTTGCAGGCTATTGGACACTTCTTCGAACAGGCGTGAACCGGCGTCGCTGAAGCGGATTCCACGGTGCTGACGATGAAACAGTGGCTGCCCGATGGCCTGTTCGAGTTGACGAATGGCCAGGCTGATGGCCGGTTGCGATACCCCGAGCTCTTCTGCCGCGCGCGTAAAAGACATCAGCCGTCCGCAGACTTCAAAGACAAACAAATGGTGGGGCGAATGGATGAGATGGCGCAATTCTTTCATTGGTTTGATATTACCTGCACCTATTTAAATGGCTCTGAGGGCATTGAAAATCCTAGGTTAGCATAAGCTAATCTTATGGAAGAGAGTATTTTATTTAGCGGTCACAGCGGCCTTTACGGCTGTTATACTGCGCCTGCTATTTCTACAGGAAGACCTGGTGAGCGAAAATTCAGAACCCAAAAAAGGGCGGGCAGGTGGTCGCCGTCGCGGTGGTCGTTCGCGTCAACGCACGCAGGTCGAATCGCCGGCGTACATTACCCGGCAAATTCCATTCTACGAATTCCTCGGCGAAGAAAATCTGGTCAAACTCGAAGATCAGGCCGAATGGATTATTCAGGAAGTCGGGCTAGAATTTCGCGATGACCCGAAAGCACTTGAGATATGGAAAGCCGCCGGCGCCGATGTTAAGGGAACGCGGGTGCGCCTTGATCGCGGCATGGCGCGTGATCTTTGTAAAACCGCCCCGCGCGAATTTACCCAGCATTCGCGAAACCCGAAAAAATCGGTACGCATCGGCGGAAACTCGCAGGTGTTTGCCCCGGTTTATGGGCCCCCGTTTATCCGCGACCTGAAAGGTGGCCGACGATACGGTAGCTACGAAGATTTCGTCAAGCTGGTGAAAATCGTATCGCAGTTGCCGAGCCTGCATCATTCGGGGCTGGTCATAGTCGAACCCTGCGATCTGCCGGTATCCAAACGCCACCTCGACATGGTTTATGCGCACATGAAGTATGGCGATAAACCCCACCTCGGGGCGATTACCGAAAAGTCACGCGCGCAGGATTCGGTCGACATGGCCAGAATTCTGCACGGCGAAGCCTTCATGGAAGAGAACTGTGTGATTATGGGTAATGTGAATACCAATTCACCGCTGCTCGTCGACCGCGTGGTCACCGAGGCGGCGCAGGTCTACTGCGGTGCCAATCAGGGGCTGGTCGTGGTGCCCTTTATACTCGGCGGCGCGATGGGGCCGGTCACTACCGCGGCCTCGATTGCACAGGCCTTTGCCGAGGCGATGATGGTTGGCGCCTTTACCCAGCTGGTACGCCCCGGGGCGCCCTTTATCATGGGTAACTTTCTGTCTTCGATGAGCCTGCGCACCGGCGCACCGACCTTTGGCATGCCCGAACCGGTGATGTCGAATATGGTCATCGGTCAACTGGCGCGCCGCCTGGGTGTGCCGCTGCGTTGCGGTGGAGCGCTAACTTCGTCGAAACTGCCCGACGCGCAGGCGGCTTACGAAAGTGCCGATTCGATGCTATCCACCACCCTGGGTGGTGCACATTTTGTGTTGCATGCCGCGGGTTGGCTCGAAGGGGGTTTGTGTACCAGTTATGAAAAATTGGTCATGGATGCCGATCGACTGGGTGCCTATCAGGTAATGTTGAACGGTTTGCCCATGGACGACAATGCGCTGGCCCGGGATGCCTATTCCGAAGTCGAACCGGCCGGTCATTTTCTTGGTTGCAGTCATACCATGGCGAATTACGAAACTGCCTACTACGATGCTGCACTGTCCGATAGTAACAATGTTGAACAATGGGAAGAAGAGGGCAGTAAGGATACCGCGCAAAGGGCCTATGACCGGTGGAATCAGCTGTTGAACGATTATCAGGCACCCCCACTGGATGAAGCAAAGGATGAAGCGCTGAAAGAATATGTCGATAAACGAAAACTGGAAATACCAGACGCCTGGTATTAAGCGGAGAATAATCTAGTGGAAACGCAGGCAAGGGTCGTCATTATCGGTGGCGGAGTAGTGGGATGCTCAATTTTATTTCATCTGGCCAAACTGGGCTGGACCGACAGTGTTTTACTCGAACGTAGCGAGTTGACCTCGGGCTCGTCCTGGCATGCCGCCGGGCAAATTCATACGATTTCGTCGGACCCCAATATTTCCCGATTGCAGGGCTATACGATCAATCTGTACAAGGAGCTGGAAGCCTTATCGGGGCAATCGGTGGGTCTGCACAGCACCGGTGGCTTTTATCTGGCATCCAACAAGGACTGGTACGACTATCTCAAACGCGAGCGCTCGAAGGCTCGCTATATGGGCCTGGATCAGGAGTTTATTTCGCTTAAGGAAGTCGCCGAACTACATCCTTTAATCGATCCGAAACGTTATATCGCCGCTTTGTGGGACCCGCTCGACGGCGACGTCGACCCTTCCGGGGTAACCTATGCCTACGCCAAAGCCGCAAAGAGGCTGGGTGCCAGTTTTCATACTCACAGCGCGGTTATTGAAACCAACCAGCGCGCCGATGGCAGTTGGGATGTGGTGACCGAAAAAGGCAATATCCATGCCGAACATATCGTCAATGCGGGCGGACTCTGGGCGCGCGAAGTTGGTCATTTATCGGGGCTGAATTTACCGGTGCAGCCGATGGAACATCACTATTTAATTACCGAAACCATTCCGCAGATTGCCGAACGCGAAGAGCGACTTCCCGCCGGAATCGACTACGAAGGGAATATGTATTTCCGTCAGGAGGGCCAGGGTATGTTACTCGGAACCTACGAACCGGTGGCCACCCCCTGGTCGGTCTCGGGAACCCCGCAAAACTTCGGCCACGAATTACTCGAGCCGCAACTCGATCACATTGCCGAGCGCCTGGCGCTCGGCTTCGAACGCATTCCGGCGCTCGCCGAGGCTGGCATCAAAGACATGATCAATGGCCCTTTCACTTTCGGCCCCGACGGTAACCCGATGATTGGTCCGGTGCCCGGAATGCGCAACTACTGGGCGGCGGTCGGCGTAATGGCCGGATTTTGTCAGGCCGGGGGTGTGGGTAAGTGTCTGGCCGAATGGATGATCGATGGTGAGCCCGAAATTGATGTCTGGGCGATGGACATTGCGCGTTTCGGCGATTATGCATCTCCCGACTATGGCACTATTAAATCGACGGAAAACTATGAGCGCCGGTTTATTCTCACTTTTCCAAACGAAACGCTGCCCAGGGGGCGTTGCCAGCGAACCACTTCGATCTATGACCGGCTGAGTGCTAAAGGTGCCGTCTGGGGCGATGGTTTTGGTCTCGAACACGCGCTGTGGTTTGCCGACGGCCCGGAAGATGCGCATGAAGAGCCGACTTTTGAACGTTCGCGTGCGCATCAATATGTTGCCCGTGAAGTTGCCGCGGTGCGAGCGCATGTGGGCATGGTTGAAATTGCCAACTTTGCCAAGCATTCGATTGTCGGCCCCGATGCTCGTCGTTTTCTCGACTGGGTGATGGCAGGCCGAGTGCCTGCCCCGGGTCGCATTTCGCTGAGCCCGATGTTAACCCCGAAAGGAAAACTCTACGGTGATTTAACCATTGCCTGTATGAGCGAGAATGAGTTTCTGATTTTTGGTTCGGGCGCCGCGCAGGAAATGCATCGTCGTTGGTTTGAAAGTCACCTCGACGGTTACGATCTGGTTTATCGCAATGAATCACGTCGCTATCACGGCATCGGTCTGGCCGGGCCCAAAGCGCGTGAACTGTTGTCACGTATCTGCCGGGACGATGTGTCCGACGCCGGTTTGAAGTTTCGCGATATCCGCCGAACCTTTGTCGCCGGGGTACCTGCAATTCTGACGCGACTGTCATTTTCCGGGGAACTGGGATTTGAAATTTATGTTGAGCCCGAATATCAACTCAAGCTTTATCAAACTCTGCTCAGCAACGGCGAGGACCTCGGCCTGGCGCACTACGGTGCACGTGCGTTGATGAGTATGCGCCTGGAAAAAAGCTGGGGTGTATGGACGCTCGACTTTCGGCCTGATTTTACCGCTGCCGAATCGGGGCTCGACGCCTTTGTCAACTGGGACAAGGAGTTCATTGGCAAGTCGGCTGCAGTTGTGGAACGCGACAATGGCGTCCAGAAAAAGCTGGTTTGCATGACTGTTGAAACCACAGATATTGATGTTTCCAACGATGAAGCCATTTTAAAAGACGGTCAGTGCGTTGGTTACGTCACTTCGGGTGGCTATGCCCACTATGTGCAGCAGTCGATGGCGATGGGTTATGTTCCCACAGCATTGGCGCTTGAAGGCACCGAACTTAGTGTGGAAATCAATGGAGAACTGTTTGCGGCACGGATAATAACCCAGCCCTTGTACGACCC
>JBLHOA010000042.1:0-18442 GCA_047622345.1 Gammaproteobacteria bacterium
GATGCCGCGGCGCACCGCCACGCGAAACTTTTCCGCGCCGTAGCTGCGCAGGCTCATCCACAGTTTGATCGCGCGTGAGCGGCGGGTTAGTTCAAGGCTGCGATTACCGAAGTTGACCGCGCCGCTGGTTGCTTGCACGTCTTTCAAATATTCGGGTGACATTGCGTAGCAGCGCTCCAGCGCACCCGGACGGGTGACCATGCAGATGCCGATGTCGTAGGGCTGGAACAGCCACTTGTGCGGATCCAGCACCAGCGAGTCTGCGCGTTCCATGCCGCTAAGGTATTCGCGCCCGCGTTTGGTGATCGCCGCCGGGCCGCCGTAGGCCGCGTCGACGTGGAACCACATATTTTCGCGTTCGCAGAGGTCGGCGATCGCATGCAGCGGGTCGACCACGCCGGTGTTGGTGGTGCCGGCAGTGGCGATGACCATCACCGGTTTGAGTCCGGCGGCCTTGTCGGCTGCCACCGCCGCTTCCAGCGATTCGATCGACATGCCGTAGTTGTCGTCGCTAACCAGCTTGTGCATATGCTCGTCGATGCAACCCATTGCCACCAGGTCGCGATGCAATGAAGAGTGGGTCTGGTCAGTATAATAAGAGACGCCGCGCCCGAGCTCAGCGCGTGCCGCGAGGAAGCCGGTGACATTGGCGATCGAGCCACCGGAGAGCAATACACCCTCGGTACCTTCGGGCATACCGAGCATTTGCCGCAGCCATTCGATGACGGTGAGTTCCACCGTTGCCGGTCCCGAGCCGCCACCCCAGGAGGCGCAGATCGTGTTGAAGCCGGTCCCCATCCACTCGCCGAGCATGGCAGCGTAAGATGCAGGTCCGGCGACGCGGGCGAAATAGCGTGGGTGATCGCCGTGCTGCTGGTAGGCGAGCGCAACCTCGGCCAGAAGTCTTAGTGATTCGTCCGCGTCCAGCGGGGTCTCCGGCAGCGGACCGCCGAGGGCCTGCATTAACTCCACCGGATCGCCGCTGACGATGGCGGGTTCGGAATTTTTGCGCATCAAGCGGTCAACGACGAGGTCGACGACGCAATGTCCGAGTTGGCGCATCTCCTCGGGGTCCATACCGAGCGTATCGGCCGCATAGCCGAATTCGTCGTCGACGTTTTGCCTGGGGTTGGGTTTGATCATAGTCTTTTCCTCCCGGTTGCCGGGATAAGCGCGATCACGAAATCTGGCTGCTAGTGTCCCATATTGGACCCGATAGTGGGTAGTTATGCCCAGAGGCTATAGGGTCGGCCCAGCCTGTTTGAGTAGAAATTCCTCGTATACTTGCAATTGTTTTGCCAAATTAAAAGCCTATACTGCAAAAAATGAACAACACGGGAGAACACTATGTGGGTCTGGGTAGTTGTTGTTGTATTAGGCGTATCGATTGGCTTATGGGTTTGGAAGAAGATTACTGAACCCGTCGTTATTCCACCACCACCACCGACACCGCCAAGAGCCCCGGCCGATGTCGAAAACGAGCTTGGTCAGGAGCTGGATGACTTCGAGACAGTTCGCGATAACATGCATGCCCTTGGAGATGTCGACGGTGAATATTGCCCGGAGGCAATAGCGCGGGCATTAAAAATCATAAACTTACTTAACGAGTATAAATCTTTGCCGGGTATGAATCAGGCGACCTATGATCGATTGCGTGCGAAGTTTGATGAAGAGGAACTTCGGCTCGATAGTTGGTGTACGAATTATAATCCGCCCGCACTCAATTGATTCCGGATATTAGCTATCCGGGTCAGGCCCGATTAAATGGATTCCCTGAAATTGAGTGGCCCGCTTTATTTATCGTATCGCTAGTAACAAACTTGAATCAAATGCAGCCCTCGCGACCTGGCCCTGGGACAGATCTTTTCGTCCTGGTGAATTACTAGTGCTTCACTAATATCGTCGAGGCTGAGCTGGCCTCTCCCGAGCGCAAATAAAGCACCGGCAATGTAGCGAATCATGTGCCTTAAAAAGCCCCTACCTACAATCTTAAGATAGTAAATTTCATTACCGAAGGTTGAAGGTTGAGCTTGCAGGATTTCACAACTCACGACAGTACGGAAGGTTGATCCAATAGTGACATCTCGTCGCGCAAAACTATAAAAATCATGTTCGCCAATGAAGAGTTTGCAGGCTCGCTGCATGAGCTCCATATCGAGTGGGCCTTTAGTTATGGCTTTGCTATTAGGGGAGATATGCGCAACGAAATCATTCAGAACCGGGTTGTGGATCAGGTCCGTACAAAAATAGTAATGATACTCTTTGCTCTTGCTGTCCTTATTCGGATTAAATTCTGCGCTACAGGGTTCGCATTGAAGGATACGGATATCATCGGGCAATAGTGAATTCATGCCACGCAGGAGTTTTCCTGATTCGACTGCTATGGCGATAGTGATTTTTACAACTTGCCCCTGTGCGTGAACACCCGAGTCGGTTCGACTTGCCGCGGAAATAGTACAGCTCTGATAGTTGCAGATTTTTTTAAGTATCTGGTGGATGCTTGCCTGGACGGTGGGTTTTGCTTCACCCGAACCCAGGTCTTGCCAGCCAAAGTAGAAGGTACCCTTGTATGAGACTACGAGACGATGATGGTGCATGCAAATTTCCAGGCTAGAAAAAGGATGAGTTATAGGGCAGGGCCAGCCTATCCTATTTACCCCGGCATCAGGGCAACTAACAGGAAAGAAACAGAAATGGTAGACAAGCATGCACTACATAAATAGTCAGCGCGTTACCCTGGTGCTTCTGGTGCTGAAAACCCCGGTTTAGGGCCGAATAACAGTCTTTTGATGTGACTGGCCATTGAGCTCGCGATTTACCAGAGCCTCCAGGTGATTGTGAATTTCGCGGCCGGTCGAGGGGCGCAGATCCCTGAGAAATTGCCATAGTTCCAGTTCTACTTCTACTTCGGTAGGCCCTGGAGTGGTGGCATATCGATGTCCGAATCGTGCCTGGATTAATCACCATACGAAAATCTCCGTAGATTATCCTTGAGCCTTAATAATTTAGAAGTTCGGGGACTGTTTACAATGGCACTTACTTAAGCTCACACACGCGTTATAAAAATCCAGCTATGAACGGATAATCGGTGAAACATTTCGCGAAGTAAACCGCAGGCGGCGTAGCCGCCGAGGCATTCGCGAAAAGTTTCACCGATTGTCCGACCTTACCGTTTTTTTGGCATTTATATTTGGGACTTATTGTGAAAATCCAGGCTTTTGGTCTTAAGTAAGTGCCATTAGGGACTGTTTACTTATTTTAAGGGGCGAGAAATAAATAGGTATACTGCCCCGTAATTTCTCCATTTTCGTCAAACAATTTGGAAATACACAACTCTAAACTTCCAGTGAATATTTTTCTATTAACCCATCAAAGGGAAGGCAATAAAAAAACGAACACAGGTTCGCTGGTTGTCGATGTGCTAGGCGAAATGGCGCAACTTGTCGTTTGGGATAGAGTAACGCCTGATCCTGAGCTGCTAAGGACTATTGCTGAGGGTTCTATTGCTTTGCTGTATCCATCGGCTGATAGTCAGCCTGTATCTGAAGCATCGGATTATCAAAACTACATTATTATTGATGGCACCTGGCAGGAGGCACAGAAAATATACAATCGAAGCCCCTATTTGAAAGGGTTACCAGCGGTTAAAATCCCGGCAAATGCGGTCTCTGCCTATAAGTTGAGGCGCAATCAGAGAGAGGGGGGGTTGTGTACTGCCGAGTGTGCGATTGAGCTCCTTAACGCGAGAGGCTTTTTGATGCTGGCAAATGACTTACAATCGAGCTTCTCAAGACGTATGACTTCACCAGGCAAATAGTTGGTATTGTAAACACGGCTGGACATTTTTGTGGCTACTGCGGCGCTATGTTTTGTCGGAGTCGTGACAGGTATAATGCGGCCCTTTGAAATATGCGATCTGCAAATCCGCAATCTGCATTGGCAACTGGACATTAGTATGAGCACCGAGATCAATTACAAGAGTAATCCCCTGAATGGCGTGGGCTTAAAAACCTTGTTGGCCGAAATAGTGGATCACTATGGGTTTGATATTCTTTTTGCCTATTTAAACATCAATTGTTTTAAGACTAATCCGAGCATTGAATCCAGCGTGAAGTTTCTCAAGAAAACGGATTGGGCGCGTGAAAAGGTCGAGGCTTTCTATTTGTACGAGTTTAAAAACTTACCTAAAGCCTCTTCAGAGCAGGCTTTACTTCCTCCCAGGAATCGAATTGTTCCCGATGATCAAACGCCAGGTACGCCTGCCGAACTGAGCCTTGAAGATGCCGAGATTGTGCGTGGGCAGCGCGAAGAAAAAGCGGCTGCCTGGGAACTGGATGCAGGGCATCGCTCGGGCAAGCGCACTAGTACGCAACGAAAAAAGCCTTTCATTGAGCCAGATGATGAGCAGGAAAGTGAGCAGGAAAGTGAGCAGGTAATCAATAACAGTAAGGAGGACGATCAGACTTTGCCGGAATCAGCAGCTAGCGCGGATGAGGGTGACAGCGATCCATGGGCGAGTTGGAAAAATAAATCGGGCCGCTAATAGCGTGATCGGTCGGCGCGTTACACTATCGTTTCTGGCCCTGATCATTCCTTTTCTATGACCTCAGTGAACAACCGGGTTTCTACTTTGCAAAACAGATTTGCAAATGGCTTCCAGGTGTTGGTGATTGGTACCGCAGCAACCGCCAAATACGTTTAATGGTTCAAACCGGCTGGCGAGGTCGGCATATTGCTCACCCAGCTCAATTGGGTCTCCATCTTCCAGTATCTCGCTTTGCCAAAGTTCGGCATGACTTTTACAAGAAGCATTCGCGCGTATGCCTCGAATGCGTTGGCCCCAGCTTTCATTGTTTAAAATATGTTCAAAGTGAGTAGGGTGCGCGCAGTTGATCATATAATAAACGGGGCCATTGTCGGTGGCCCGATCGATCTGGCTTATGGCATCCTTAAGTAAACCGCCCTTAAGTAGACTGCCATCAGTTTCCAGCGAAAAAGAAATTACTACCGGAATACCGACCGATATCGCTGCGCGCGTTATGCCAATGGCTTCATCGACTTCATTTAAAGTGAGCGCGGAAATCATGTCGACCCCGGCCGCATCCAGGGTCTTAATCTGTTCGATGTGATATTGCTCAGATTCATCCGCTGTCATATTTCCGGTTGGCAAGTAGGCGTCTTCGCGCGGGCCAAGACAGCCGCTGAGGACCATTTTGCTCGAATTGGATTCATATTCACGCCCGACGTCACGGAGTAACTCAATCGCCTTATGGTTCATTTCGGCCAGCTCCAGGGATGAATAACCCAGTTCTTCGGCCCAGTCGGCGCTGGCGCGATAAGTCAAACTATCGAGTATGAAACCAACTTTATATCGGCTGGCAACTTCAGCGTGCTTGCGGTAATAGTCTTTTATCGCCGCATAGCCTGCGTCATCATTGAGCAGATGAAACGAGGCGAAGCAGGGCAGCTCAAATCCACGGCTATAAATCAAATCGGTTTCTGTCCCGCCATCGGTGAGGAAAATATCTCCGGCTAGTTGGGGTAGCTGTTTTCGGTATCTGGTCATTGGTATATCTCGATCTAAGCTGGCGTAATATTCTGATTAAAACGAAACAGATTATCCGGGTCGTATATTTTCTTGATGGACTGTAGCTTTCCATAATTATCGCCGAAGGTATCCTGCAAAAGTTTCTCCCCTTCTTCGCCTTGCCCCGGAAAATTCAGGTACATGCGGCCCTTGTCTGAATGCGGCTTCATTCGATTCCAGAAGTCTCGTGTCCAGGTAATATTTTTATCGTCGGCTGACTTATCCGGCCAGACCGAGTCGATGGAAAACATATAGGGCATAGAGCGGTCACCAAATGCGGTGGCATCGGCGGAAACCTCTGCTGTCGCGCCACCGAAGCTCCAGATTGAGGACAGCGTATTAGGCGAAGCTGCCGAGGTAAAACCTTCGAGTATTTGGTCAATTACGTCATCGGATAAGCCGCTGAGGTAATGACTTTTCCAATAGCTACGATAGTCACCGGCAGGCACCAGAGGGTCGAACAGGGTTTGCAGTTCGCAATAATCCATCTGGCCGGAAAAATCGGTCACCATGTCGCCCAGTTCGCGCAGTGGTTGCAGCAGTTTCTCCCCTTCATCCGCATCGCCGGCGTAGACGGCTAACAGGGTATAGACCTTTTTATCCCAAGAGTCTTCGGGAAAGTCGGGGCCTTCAGCGACGGTAGCAAATTCAACCAGCGAACCTACGACATCGCTATGCTTTGCCATAAAATCTCGCCAGGCTCGAATCGGACCTGCGCCGGCTTCAATGGGATATATCGGTGCGCAAAACATGACCTTTGGCCCCAGTTTATGCAGCTTGAAGTCAAAGCGCGTAACAATGCCGAAATTGCCACCACCGCCACGCAAGGCCCAGAACAGATCAGTGTTCTCCGATTCACTGACGGTTAGGATTTCACCATTAGCGGTGACAACTTCGGCCGACAGAATATTATCGATGCAAAGCCCGTATCGACTTCGTAACCAGCCGATGCCACCCGAGAGAGTCAGCCCCGCAACACCGGTATCGGAAATCAAACCGCCCGGGGTTGCCAGGCTGTGTTTCTGCGTTGCCTGATCGACATCTCGCCAGATCGCGCCGCCATCGACAAACGCGATTTTTCGGTCGACATCCACTTCGACATTGCGCATCAGTGATAAATCAATCATTACCCCGTCATCGCAAACCGCATGCCCGGCGACATTATGTCCACCAGCACGAATCGAAATTGGCAGCTTAGCCTGTCGGGCATAGTTGACCGCGGCGACGACATCTGCGCTTGACTGACATCGAACGATCAGAGCAGGTTTTTTGTCGATCATCGCATTCCAGACCTTGCGCGCTTTTTCGTAGCCCTCGTCTTCGGGTGCTAAAGCAATTCCCTGTATGGCACTATTTAATTCAGCTAAGCCTTTATCCATGATTAGTTCCCCGTTGATTAGACTAAATTTGTGAGTATTCTATGTTATGGTGAAAACGCTTAACAATTGGCAAAAAGGTCTAAACCAAGGCAAAAATACCGCGTGGAGTGGTATAAATAACAAAAATGCGGCAAATCGGCGCCAATCTTTGTATAAATAATTATTGCTAAGGAAATTATTTATAGGGAAATTATTTTGAATACAGAAAACAAACCCCAAATCTGCCTGCTAGCCTCAGCAGAAACATCGCCAGGAGTCCTTTACGGCCTTTTTGATGTGCTGAGTACGGTCGGTGCCGCCTATTCAGACATGATCAGCGGTGTTCCAGATTCTGAACTACTCGATATAAAAATTGTTGCGAAAACCGACCAGCCATTTCGTTGTGTTGGCAATATTGTTGTCGAGCCTCATCTTTGCATTGACGATATAGCACAGACTGACGCCATCATTGTTTGTGACATGTACGCCCCGATCGATGTCCCGCCCAAGGGGGCCTATGTGAAAGAAGTCGCCTGGTTAAAACGGATGTATGGCAAAGTTGCTTTGTTGACATCGGTCTGTTCGGGTTCGGCCATTTTGGCCGAAACCGGCTTGCTCAACGGCCACGAAATATCCGGTCACTGGGCTTATCGGCACATGTTTGCCGAACACTATCCTCAAATTACCTGGCGTGAAGATGCGATTATCAATTTTTCGGCCGAGCACAAACGTTTGATCACCACCGGCGGCGTCACTTCCTGGCAGGATCTGGCTATCTACCTGATCGAACGCTACTGCGGTTTGCAACACGCCATATACACGTCAAAAGTACATTTGCTTTCCCCCCATACCGAGGGGCAATTGCCCTTCGCGGCGATGACTAAAAAATATCAAACCAGCGATGCGGTTATTGCCGAAAGTCAAAGCTGGATCGAAAAAAATCTCGCTAGCCATAACCCGGTGTCACAGATGACTGAACAGTCGGGTCTTAAGCCCCGTACCTTCGCGCGTCGATTTCGTGAGGCGACCAATTATCAGCCAATCGATTACGTGCAAAACCTGCGCATTGAATCGGCTAAAAACCTGCTCGAAACCGAAGACCGCGCTATCGATGAAATCAGCGCTACCGTCGGCTACGAAGACCCGGCGTCGTTTCGACGTTTATTCAAACGCAAAGTAGGCATAACACCCGCGCATTATCGCAAGAAGTTTATGGGTATTGCCCGTGCATCAAGGCGATTGGATAGTTGAATTCTGTGGTTTGAAAGACCCGGTTCCCGGGCCTGGCTCGATAAATTGTCTCGTGTCTTCAATGAGTTACGCAGCTTTCCCCGAATATATGCGGCTTTAAAAGCTGAGCGTGATCTTAAAGTATATTCCTGTCCTTTTGTGCCGATATCAAAACTTGAAAAAACCGTGATCTCAACTAGAGTTATTCAGGTATGGATCGCGATTCGCGATCTCATTTTCACCTAAAAGGCCGTTTATGCGACGCTATTTGTTAGCCAAAGTTTTTTCGATTTTTTTATTATCTTTTAATGTTCATGCGGAAGTTTTTACCTTTGTGGTAGCAGACAATGAAGCTCCTTTGAGTTCAGGATTAGACGATACAGCCATTGGCCTCATTCCTGACATTGTCAATTTGGTATTTAGTCATTTACCCGATCATCAAGTAAGGCTAAAAGCATACCCCTGGGCCCGGGCACAATTAGAGGTAGAGCGAGGAAGAGCCGACGGCTTGTTAACTTATCCATCAAAAAAACGAAAAGGCTACGCCAGCTTTACTTCAAGCACGCTCTATAAACTGGATTTTGGATATCTTATTTATGATAAGGATAATGCTAATAGACCTGAAATTGAATCTGCAACCAGCTTTGCGGACCTGAAGAATTTAACAATCATCACCCAGACAGGTGCAGAATGGGAGTCCGATAACATTCCCGACTATATGCACAAGGTTGAAGCAAATGAGGTGCAAGCGATGTTTCATTTGTTGATGTTAAGAAAGCAGGGCGATTTTTTAATCATGCCTCCGGAGCAGGCTATCTATATCGCTAAAAATTCGGGTTATCAGGATAAGATTGCCCATCGGCAGGTAGACTTTATCAATGACTCTCTGATTCCATTTCATCTTGGGGTACGTCAATCACATCCTTTGGCCAATGCGCTGATATCAGAGATTGACAGGGTCGCGGGAAGTGATACGTTTCTTACTCAAGTTCAAGGAATAGTGGAAAGCTATCGCTAACTTGCCATCTAATACACTATTACCAGTTATCGGATAGCCCCCAATTTAAATTCTGATTTTTCGCAGAGCCTGCTTATCGGCTTTGAAAAATAAATTTTCGAACTCTTCGACGGGCATCGGCATCCCAAGAAGATAGCCCTGTAGTAAGTCACAACCACTATCAATCAGATTGTCCCGTTGCTCCTCGGTTTCGACGCCTTCGGCTACGACCCGCAAATTCAGCGCTCTACCCATGGCAATAATGGTATTCAACACTACGGGGGAGCGCTGAGATCCTGAAACAAATGAACGGTCTATTTTCAGTTCATCGATGGGCAAGCGGGTTAAATAAGCTAACGACGAGTAACCAGTACCAAAATCATCGATACTGATTTTAAAACCAGCACTACGTAATTCGGTGATGCGTTCGATGCAATGATCCAGATTTTCTATCAACATGGTTTCAGTTATTTCCAGCTCAATCAGTCTGGGTTCAATATCATATTTTTTAACGGTATCAAAAATTCGGGATACGAAACTAACATCACCCAGTTGCTTGCCGGACACATTGACAGAAATTGTAACCGCGTGGTCGCCCCAGCTTTGTAAAATTCGACAGGCTTCTGCAATGACCCAATCGCCAATTTCCAGAATCAAACCCGTATTCTCAGCAATTCTTATAAATTCAAAGGGTGCAATCCAGTTGCCTTTGTATTTCCAGCGTAACAAGGCTTCGCAGCCCGCAAGTTCGTTATTATCGGCGCGAAACTGAGGCTGTAGATGGAGTAGCAGTTCTTTGCGATGAATGGCACCAGTCAAAGCAGTTTCCAGCACCAGTGCCTGGTCGAGCGCTTCCCTCATATCTTCCGAGTACCGATGCCAGCGATTAACACCATCGGCTTTAGCTTTGTACATAGCAAGATCCGCACTACGCATCAGCGTATCCGCATCGTCGCCATTTTCCGGGTACATCGCGATTCCCAGACTGGCATTGGTTCGAATCTCATGGCCATCAATGAAGTAAGGATTCGCCAGCGCCTCGATAATGCGCTCGGCGAGCACTATCACGTCGGCAAATTCATTCGCAGAGGCCAGGAATAAAAACTCGTCCCCACCAAGTCGACCCACTGCATCCTGTTTTCGAACCTGGTCCGATAGCGACTCAGCTACGGCTTTTAATAACTTGTCACCAATGTCGTGTCCTAGCGAATCATTAACCGTTTTGAAGCGATCGAGGTCGAGGAAAATAACACCAACGAGTCTTGAAGTACGGCTGGCAAGAGCGAGCATATTGACCAGTTGCTCCTTGATTAACATACGGTTTGCCATGCCGGTCAAAGGATCACGAGTAGCCAGTTGACGCAGATCAGCCTGTGACGTCGACAGGCGCTCCAGGAATCGATTGGTATGGTGAAGCAATTGTCCTAGTTCGTTGTTCCGATGGATATCGGGCACTGGAACGGAATAATGATCTTTGTGCAGAGATTCTGGACTGATTTGTGCAACCGCTTGGGCCGCTCGTTGCAGCGGAGTGGTGAGCAACCACCGTGTTACCAGTAACAATACTATGCCGATCAAAAAAGACTGTATCAGACCGAAAATCAAAATGGCATAAGTTGACTTTATATATTTCGACGCCAAATGCCGGGGGGAAAACTCTATCGCCAATGTGCCAACATCGATTGCCAACCCCTGGTCGTCGACGCTTAAGCGCCAACTCATCCGTTTGGTATCACTGAAAAATTTCTGCGCAACCCAGTTCGTCAATGCACCCGGCGTTAACTCAGATTTTTCGAGATAAGCCAGTCGTTGTTGATCATCAGGTCCAACTTCAACTAAAATTTCGACCGATAACACACTCGCCTTGCGAAGTATTCCAGCAGTCACTTGATGTGCGAGTGCGTCGTCAAGCGTCCAGGCGGCACTGGTGGCGCCACCAACCGATAGATTGAAGATATCGTCGGATTGCTCAAAGAAATTCATTCGATGTTCGTTTAACTCAGATTTGAGCGTCACCACACTGATAACCAGCCCAATTAACAAACTCGATGCCAATAGCATTGAAGTCAGCATCAAACCGATAGACTGATTAATTAGTTTGTTAAATTTCATTTGTAAGTGTTTGTGTCGCCTTCCAGGAAGGGTATCGGCATTGACCGTAAATACTAAGCCTATATATAGGCGACTTTTGGGTTACCTGCCTGATTACCCGTGCTATTTCGCTGCACTGCTCCAATTCGGTTGTGAAGGGTAGCTGATCCCGGGCTTAGGTTACCTGGAAGCAGTGCCACTAATAGGAAAGTAACCGGATGCCAGGCAACCCTGCATCAGGGAACAGCCAGCGCTTTACAATATCGCTTCTGACGCTAAGAGCCCCGGTTTAAAGCTGAATAACAGATTTTTTCGAATGATTTTTAAATCGAATCAATGAGTTGACCAGATCCGACCCTGTTGGTCGACGCCGAGACCTGTCCCGCTGGAAAACGGCTCAAGGTGATGCCGGCATTTGTGAAAACACAATCCTGAGCAAATTAGCGTTCGGTGGACGAATCAATTCGTAGCTTGTGAGTTTCCGCCAAGTCAATCTCGCCTTTCGCATCGAGCGCCACTGCATATACTTCATGCGCGCGAGCGGCGCTTATCCAGCCTTCTTTTACATCTTTTAACACCCGCTCCGGCTCGCGTTCCCGCGCTGCGCCATAGCCGCCACCCGGTTGTGTGATTGAAACGATAATTTCACCTGCCTTCAAGGTTACTTCGTCGCAGGCCTGCAGTTCAGTTTCTTTCCCGCTTACATCGCGTTTGATCTGCAGTGCCTGCGCGGCATCGCCCCCACCACAGACCCCCGCTGCGGGGAAGTGGGTCCCGTCGCTGGCATAGGCGACCATCATCTCGCAGTCAATAGGGCCGAACTCGACATGCGCCCCCGGGGCACCACGCCTGCGCCCCGCGCCTTCGCTGTCAACAGCCAGACCCTGGCGGTAAACCCGAATCGGAAAACGCATTTCATCGAGCTCAACGCTATCCAGTAGGCACAGGCCAGCCGAGCCGAGACCGGTTAAAGTGAGCCAGCCATCCGCAGTGGGTGAAGCCCCGGCACTGGTGTGAAACAGAAACACTTCGTTGACATAAGGCTCATTGTTACGCGGGTCGATACCTGAAATTACTCCGGTCGCTGGCGGCAACAATGGCCCGCATTCGGCCATACCGAATCCTTCGCCAAGTTCAGCGAATGCGTGCACCACCGCATTTCCAACGCGATCACAAATATTCGATGTACCCATGGAACAGCTATAGGGGTGACGAGGAATGCCGACGATACAGCCTTCTCGCAACTTGATATCTACACAGCGAAAACTACCCGCATTCGGTGGCACCGTATGATCGATGCTGTTGAACACACCCGTCAGCGCGCCTGCGCGTGCGGTCGCTTCGCTAAGGTTAAGCCCACAGGCGATATTATCCGGATTATCACGAAGGTCTATTTCGATTGTCCCGGCGCTGGCGTCAACCTCGACAGTGACTTTTATTTCCAGGCCTTCGGCTGACAGCCCGGGAAATGGATCGTGGCGGGTCTTGATGAGTACCTTGCCCGACGGTATTTCCCTGATGGCGGCCTGCATGCGCTGCTCGCTGTAAGCAAACCAGTCGGGGATGAATTCCTCGAGTTCCTGCCAGCCGAGGTTTGCACCGAGTTCGAGCAGCTCGCGTTCACCAATACGCGCCGCGCCAATCATTGCCAGATAGTCCCCACGCCATTGCGTGGGGACCCGAAAACGGATTTCGCAGAGCCGGATAATATCGCCAATGTCGGTGTAATCCTGCTGAATTTTCGTACCTGGGAAAATTAACGCGCCCTCTTCGAAGACGTCAATCGCACCGGCCATATAGGTGGTTGGTTTGGAGTTACCTATGTCCGCCTGATGCGCCTTGGCACAGACGGTAAACCGGTGCACACCGGCATCGTCGATAACCGGCACCAGAATCGTATGATCTGCCGGATGGGAACAACCATGGTAAGGAGAATTATTCAGATAGGCATCGCCGCGTTGCGGGTCAGGGTGAAATCTGCGTAAGTGCTGTGCCATCAGGTCGGGCCCGCTGAGCACGTGAACGGGCAGGCTCTCATCCGCGGTGATAAAAGAATCGTCGGCGGCAAGAATGCAGCAGGAGAAATCGTGGGCCGTGTTGAGTACCCCCGAGCGGCCCGTTCGCATCAAGGTGTTCGCCATGCGCTGACAGATACCCTGTAGGCGACTACTTATGATTGCGAGGCGTACACCATCCATTTTCTTCTCCTTAATTTTGCACCCGGCCTGCTGACTTTTTACCAGCGTCGCGCTGTTAGAGGCGCGGCATCGGCGTCCGCCCGGGCCACCAGTTTTATGAGTAAACTGCCGGCGGCGCTGCGCTCGAACTCTACGCCGGGTTCGATGACAACCGAAGTAAACTGCGATTCGACGACAGCTGGCCCACTATAAACCTGATCGGTTTTGAGGTTACTAAAATCGAGAACCTGCGCTTCCACCACGCCAAACCCCGCGATGGCTACGCGACGCCGGGCATCTGTCCGCGCCGAATTTTTGGTAGCAGCACTCGACACTACGACCTCGCCGAATTCAGCCGTCTGTAACTGGCAGCGTACCCGCGCGTGCCAGTGAATGATCTCGACGTCTGAGTCGGGATCGCGCACGGCGAACATGGCCTCGTGAGCCCTGTGAAAATCGTCTACCAGACGCTCGACGTCGCTGTCGGTAACAAACCTGGGGTTGGCAAGCGGTACTTCGATATCCCAGACCTGATGACTGTAACGCGCCTCAGCAAAAAACGTCGTTTGCTGGGTAGCCGAATTCTGTCCCGGGCCTCGAATGAATTGTTCACACTGCGCCGCAAGATCGTCGAGCACCGCGTTCACGCCAGCCCGGTCGAATGCCGTCGCGGTCGTTGGCAGGGTCGCCGTATAGTCGTCACCAAGGTTAGCCATCAGCGATCCGGCGGCTGATAACAGTGCACCGACCTGCGGCACAATAATTTCCCTGCAACCGAGCCGGCGAGCGATCGCGACTATGTTGAACCCCGCAGCACCGCCGCCAGCCACCAATACGGCCGAGCGTGGATCGACGCCCTGATGAATGGTTAGATTTTCGATTGCCTGAACCATGTTTTCGCTAACCACGTCGATGATGGCAATTGCGGCCTGCTCAATTGTCAACCCCAGGGGCAAGCCGACATCGCGTTCGATGGCGGCAGCCGAAGCGTCTAAATCGAGCGCCATACGCCCCCCTAAAAAATAATCCGGATCGAGAATGCCACAGACCAGCGCGGCGTCTGTCACAGTCGCGCACAGACCGCCGCGGGCATAACAGGCCGGCCCCGGATCGGCACTAGCGCTATGCGGGCCGACATGAAGCATGCCGCCGCCGTCGACCCAGGCGATACTGCCACCACCCGCACCGATGCTTTTTACGTCAATCGAGGGAAAGCCGGTCATATGACCCCGGTAGGGTTCACCGAGCCAGGTTTCACGCGTCCACGGAATGCGTCCATCACGAACGAGGCTGACATCGAAACTGGTGCCACCGGTATCCGCGACGATGACGGTATCGCTAGCAAGGTCGACTTTGGCAAAATGGCGTCCGCCAACCGGTGCCATCGCCGGGCCTGAATTAATGGCGTGAATCGGTGCATCGGCAACGAACAATCCGTCTTTAACCCCGCCCTGTGACGTCACCATGAGGAAACGCCCTTGAAACCCTGCTATTCGTAATCTTGACTCAATGCGGTGCAAATAGTCACTCATCAATGGTTTCAGCGAAGCATCTATACAGGTGGATGAGGCGCGTCGGTATTCGCGTAATGTTGGATTGAGTTGATGCGAAAGGGTATAAGCGACGCCCGGTAGATGCTCAGCGAGTAATTCACCAATTCGGCGTTCGTGTTGCGAATTCACAATCGACCATAACAGGCATACGCCAACAGCTTCGACCTGCTGTTCACGAAGGGTCGTGATAATTTCCATTAATGCCGGTTCGTCGAGCGCTAAAACCACAGAGCCGTCGTGTGCAATTCTTTCCGGAACCTCGAAGCTTAGCGCGCGCGGTATATAGGGATCGGGGTACTCGACGCTAAAATTGAAAATTTCGATACGCCCACCTTCACGAAACAACAGGGTATCGCGATGGCCTGCCGTGCACAGAAAAGCGGTTTTTGCGGTATTACCAGTGAGGACGGCGTTAATCGCCCGGGTGGTCGCGTGGATAAAAGTGGAAGTTGATTGCAGCAGTGTCGCAACCGATTCGGCCCGTGCCGATGCGGCATCATTTAACGCGTTAAAAATGCCAGTGGTGGGATCGTCTGGCGTCGTCGAAGTTTTGAAAGTCTCTATTCGACCCGAATCATCTTCAATGACCAGATCGGTAAACGTTCCCCCGGTATCGACGGCTATACGCATATTTTTATTAGGCAAGTGCAACAAGCGCCAAGCCTAAGAGTCTGCCTGGCAAATGTCCAGTCAGAAACCCATTTGATATTCCGCCGGCTGGACTTTTGATGCGACATGATTGATATGGGGGGAAGTCTTGCCATTTATCCCGCAGTTCCGCCATCGCTATACTCGTTTGCTATGGCAGGGCCTCCGGAGCAAAAGATCGGACTTTCGTTTTTTAGCAACTGTGAAGGCGGCTAGGCGCGCGACATAAATTTGCCAGTACCCGTATTGATCTTAACTATTTCGCCAGCACTGAGATATTCTGGAACCTGGATTTCCAGCCCGGTGCTGAATCGCGCTGGTTTTGTTCTGCCGGTAGCCGATGCGCCTTTGATGCTCGGGTCGGTTTCAATAATTTCCAATTCAACCACCTGAGGTAGTTCGATACCGAGCACATTGCCCTCTGATAGCAACGCGCTGATGCCGTCAAGACCTTCGGTGATATAGAGGAAGTCTTCATCAAGTTCGTCTTTTGAGAGGCTGTACTGGCTATAGTCCTCGACATCCATGAAGATAACCTGGTCGCCATCGAGATAACTGAACTGCACTTTGACTCGCTGACAATCTGCTTCTTTCAGGACATCATCGGCCTTATAAGATTCGTCCAGTTTCTGCCCGGTAACCAGGTTGTTATAGCGAATTTTATAAATAGTAGAAGCACCACGCGAGGACGGACTCTTGCAATCAATGGTTTTAACCGCGTGCGGTACCTGATTGATATCGATGATCTGACCACGTTTCAATTCACTTGCTTTTGGCATTCTGGATTCCTGATTATACAACCGGGTAAGTAGAGCAGGGGCGGTCAAGATTTGGCTTTTGCCCCGTAGTTTGGTTATCGCTATCCGCTGCCGCTATGACAAGATTTCGACGGATAGAATTTATTGCTGCTTTATATCACATCAGCGCGTGTGGCGACTGGCGAGCGGATGAAAAAGAACAGTCTTTGAAACTGCAGCTCCGAGCTTTGCTATATGGGAAGAAATTACCAGACTTTATAGATCACTATACCTTCTTCAAATGATAAGACTTAGGTCGAGTCATATGCTCAAATCCAACCGATGAAAGCGTACATCCCCGGCCAGAGTTTTTAACGCCTGTCCAGGCCAGAGCAGGATCAAGGTAATCACAGCGATTCATAAACCAGGTGCCCGTTTCAATCTGGTCACCAATTTCAATCGCAGCTTCCTCATCCTGAG
The DNA here is from genome assembly GCA_047622345.1 of Gammaproteobacteria bacterium. Classification (GTDB taxonomy): domain Bacteria; phylum Pseudomonadota; class Gammaproteobacteria. The sequence continues at coordinate 16,859 of JBLHOA010000042.1, forward strand.
TAAATACAGCGGCCGTTAATCCAAATTCACTGTCATTCATTAGACGAATAGCTTCTTCATCGCCACTCACCGACATAATACCAATCACTGGTCCGAAGCTTTCTTCGGTCATTACACGCATAGTATGGTCAACCTCAACCAATACCTGGGGTGCTAAATAAGGAGTACCTCTTGCATCACACTCGAACCTGGCTGGATCGATTAATGCTTTCGCGCCCGCAGCGACTGCCTCATCGATTTGACCACGAACAAAATCGGCGGCGCTTGCTTTTACCATCGGCCCCAGATTTGTTGATGGCATATCTGAGCGACCGAGTTTGTAATCATTACAAATAGAGACAACACCTGCGACAAATTCTTCGAATACAGCTTCGTCTACATAAACCCGTTCGATGCCACAACAAGACTGACCCGAGTTAAAAATAGCACCATCGGTGACCGTTTCGATAGCATATTGCAGATTGGCATCTTTACGTACATAGGCAGGGTCTTTGCCGCCCAGCTCTAATCCGACACCAACGAAGCGACCGATACTGGCACGTTCGACCATCTCTCCACCCGGTACTGAACCGGTGAAGGCGATAAAATTCACCTCGCCTGCCTTAATTACTTTTTCGGTGTCACTATGAGTCAGATGTAAATACTGGAATACGCCTTCTGGCAAACCTGCTTCGCTAAATGCTTGATGTAAGCGCTCGGCACATAAAGGTGTTTGCGCCGAATGTTTGAGTACTACGCTGTTACCGGCGAGTAGCGCCGGCATGATTGCATTCACGGCTGTCATGTAGGGGAAATTCCAGGGCGCGATAACAAATACGACGCCAAGGGGTTCGCGCTTGATATATCGCTTAAAGCCTTCTTTCTCTCCGGGATTAATATCGGCCAGCGCGGTATCGGCTATCGAAATCATATATCGGGCGCGCTCTTCGAACCCACCCACCTCGCCTGCTGCCTGCGATATGGGTCGACCCATTTGCCAGCTGAGTTCTTCGCTGATTTCACTTTTTTGGGCGACAAAGGCATCAACTGCTTTGCTACACAAGGTCTGACGGTCGGCGACTGATTTATTCTTCCATTGTTTTTGTGCCGACACCGCGGCACTTAAAACGGTCTGAATCTCGGCCTCGGATGCAGTTTCTCGCTCGACATAAACGCTACCGTCAATCGGCGAGATAGATTGAATTGTTGCCATTTCTTATACCCATAAATTTTAAAATATTGGCCTTGCTAACGACCGTTCAAAGCTACTTGCGACTTCCCAATCGGTCGCAGGACGATCATATTCAAATTGCTCATATTTTGCATCCTATACCTGGCCTGTTTGATAGGGAAAACACCCACTTTACCCAGGAACACTATGCCGCGGGCCAATCGATAGTTTTCACCCGGTTTTATGGCACTTACAAGAAGGTTATCGAATTAGAATTAAAAGCCTGCCAGGGTCCGACCCGATTTAAGGATTAAATGACCCGAAGCCTAAACCCGGTACAATGACCAGCACCTACGAGTAGCAAGAGAAATCATGAGCCGAAAATCGAGCAAACAGACGGTATCGCCCGAGACCCGCAGCGAAGCGACGAAATT
>JBLHOA010000043.1:0-18230 GCA_047622345.1 Gammaproteobacteria bacterium
TCAGGCGTCCGGAAGAAAACCTGGCTGAAAACCAGGTTTCTGAAGACGATGCCCTGCGACCCGATTCTGATCGAGTTCGCGAACCGCTGGAAGATTTTCCGCTGGATACCTTGCGCCTCAAGGGTAGTGTTACTAAAGATGGCATCAAGTGGGGATTGATTTTTGCCCCGGATAATACCGTGCATCGGGTTGTTGAAGGCAACTACATGGGCCAGAATCATGGCCGCATAATATCGCTCAACGATCAACTCATTGAATTAACTGAAATTGTCCCTGATGGACTAGGAAACTATATCGAACGCTCATCTGCCGTTGCGCTGATCGAGTAGCGAGAGGAAACACCCATGAATAGTGCTAGTAAAAGAAAAACTTTATCCGTAGTCCTGCAATCGTCGCTTGCAGCGTTATGTTTGCTGGGTTTTAGCAATGCATCCGCAAGAGCCTTGATAGGACTGGACTACTCGGTGATGACCGGCAATACCATTCAGGTGGTTTTTACCTTTGACGAGGCCGCCAGCGCCCCGCGAGCCTTTACCATCGAAGAGCCTGCTCGGATTGCGCTCGATTTCAGCAAAACCGAAAACAAATTAGAACAGCGTAATCTGCAGGTGGGCATTGGTGCCATGCAAAGCATCATCACTGCCTCTGCCAAAGACCGCACCCGGGTAGTTTTAAATCTGTCCCAGCAAACTGAATACCGAACCAGCGTCAGCGGAAATCAGGTCACTTTGATCCTGGCAGGTTCCGATCAGACCGCTCTGGCTGCTGTAGGCTCCTCCGACCAGGCGTCGGGCGCTACTGCGAGCATTACTGAAACTGGTATCGCTAAAGGCGTTACCAACGTCGATTTCATGCGCGGCCCTAATGGCGAAGGACGGGTGGTTATCAACTTGACCAGTACATCGATCAGCACCGATGTCTGGCGCGAAAATAACACCATCAATATCGAACTGGTTGGATCGCAATTACCCGAAGAATTACAGCGCCGAATGGACGTCAGCGATTTCGCTACTCCGATTAGTCATATCGACTCCATTCAGGATGGTGCCAACATTCGCATGACCATTGTTTCAAATGGCGACTTCGAACACCTCGCCTACCAGACCGATCAGGTGTACACCATCGAAGTAGCACCGATCTCGAAGGAAGAAGAAGAGAAGAAAAAGAAAGACAAGTTCGGTTATACCGGCGAACGCCTTTCGCTTAACTTTCAGGACATCGAAGTCCGCTCCGTATTACAGTTGCTCGCCGATTTCACCGGTCTAAACCTGGTGGTTTCCGACTCGGTCGAAGGCAACCTGACCTTACGTCTGAAGAACGTTCCCTGGGATCAGGCTATGGATATCATCCTGAAGACCAAGGGTCTGGCCCAACGTCGTGCGGGTAACGTAATTTTGATTGCGCCTACCGACGAAATTGCCGCCCGCGAAAAACTTGAACTGGAATCACGTAAGCAGGTCGAAGAGCTGGAGCGACTGCGTACCGAGTTCATCAAGGTGAACTACGCCAAGGCCGAAGACATGGCGGCATTGTTGAAACAGAAAGACAACGCCATTTTATCTCCGCGTGGATCAGTGAGCGTTGACATCCGTACCAACACGTTGCTGGTAAAAGACACTAATTTGAGCCTGCTCAGCGTTCGACGCTTACTGACCGAACTGGATATCCCCGTTCGTCAGGTTTTGATTGAATCACGCGTTGTTATCGCGAATGACGATTTCAGTAAGGAGCTGGGTGTTCGCTTCGGTGTCAGCAACGACAGCCTGGGTGCGAATGTCACCGGTGATGCTGCGGTCACCGCCGGCAATATCAATGGCATCACCGATCTGGTCAACAACAATACTTTCAACGCAGCTGATGGACTTAACGTTAACCTGCCGGTACAAAACCCTGCCGGTAGCTTTGCCCTGGCGCTGGCCAAACTGCCGCTCGGTACCTTGCTCGAAATGGAACTCTCGGCAGCGCAGGTCGAAGGTCGCGGTGAAGTCGTATCAAGCCCGCGGGTAATAACCGCCGATTCGCATACCGCACGTATCGAACAGGGTGTAGAAATTCCCTATCTCGAGCTCAGCGACGGTGATGCAACCTTGAACTTCAGAAAGGCGGTGCTATCGCTTGAAGTTACGCCACAGATCACCCCGGACGATCGCGTCATCATGGATCTCGATGTGCATAAGGATAATGTTGGTGAGCTGGTTTCATTCGGCGCCGGTCTGTCGGCACCGAGTATCGACACCCGCGAAGTACAATCGCAACTGCTGGTTGACAATGGTCAAACCGTTGTACTCGGTGGTATCTACGAAACCACGAAAACTTCACAGGTTACCCGGGTACCATTTTTCAGCGACCTGCCGATTATCGGCAACCTGTTTAAATCGTCGATCGAAATCGATGACCGTACCGAATTGCTGATTTTCGTCACCCCGAAAATTCTACAGGGCTCGAATCTCGATATTCGCTAAAAAAGATCAACGCAGCATCGAAAAAGGCAGCCATCTCGGCTGCCTTTTTTGTATCATAGCCACATGAGTCATCGAAACATTATTCTGATAGGTCCAATGGGTTCGGGAAAGTCCACGATTGGCAGTATTATTGCAAAAAAACTGCATCGTGAATTCCAGGACAGTGACCACTTTATTGAAGATCGCACCGGAGTCGATATCGCCCGAATTTTCGACGTCGAAGGCGAAATCGGTTTTCGAGATCGCGAAACCAATGCCTTAACCGAACTACTCAATGGCAATAACCAGGTGATCGCCACCGGGGGCGGTTCGATAATGCGCGAACAGAATCAGGCTATTCTTAAACAAAAAGGTTATATCGTATTTCTTGATACTTCACTAAATCAACAGATGCAACGCCTCAAGCGCGATAAAAAAAGACCTCTGCTGCAAACCGACAACCCCAGAGAGCGCCTCGAGTCGTTACTCGCCGAACGCCGCCCCATTTATCAGAGCCTTGCCGACTTATCGGTAAAGACCGACAAACGTGTTGCGCGCAAGCTCGCTAACGATATTATCAATCAGCTACCCGAATACCTTCGCTAGGAACCTGTTCTATGGCACTTATGCATGAGCTAACCGTCGATCTCGGCGATCGCAGTTACCCGATTTATATCGGTTCGGAGATCCTCAACCAGATCGATTTATTGCTGCCGCATATCGCCGGTAGCTCGGCTTTGGTTGTGACCAATACGACAGTCGCCCCGCTCTACCTCGACGCTCTGCAGGTGGTGCTCGACGCAGCCGGAATCCGTCATCACCAGGTTATTCTCGATGATGGCGAACAATTTAAAACCCTGCCGTCGGTTGAACGCATTATCGATACGCTGCTGCAAGAGCGACACGACCGCCGCACTACGCTGATCGCGCTCGGTGGTGGAGTCGTTGGCGATATAGCCGGGTTTGCCGCCAGCGTTTATCAGCGTGGAGTCAACTTCATCCAGATTCCGACGACATTGCTGTCGCAGGTTGATTCGTCGGTTGGCGGAAAAACCGGGGTCAATCACCCGCTGGGCAAAAATATGATCGGCGCCTTTTATCAACCCCGGTGCGTCATTGCCGATATCGCAACCTTGAACACGCTGCCTGATCGCGAACTAAGCGCCGGAATGGCTGAAGTGATCAAATACGGGTTGATCCATGACGCCGACTTTTTCGCCTGGCTGGAAAGCAAATCCGAAGGACTGATGAAACGCGAATCTGATCTGCTCGCCGAAGCCGTGTTGCAGTCCTGTAGAACTAAGGCCCGAGTAGTCGAGCTCGATGAACGCGAAACCGGTGTGCGCGCCATTTTGAATCTGGGCCATACCTTTGGCCACGCGATCGAAACGACGATGGGCTATGGCGTCTGGCTGCACGGCGAAGCGGTTGCTGCAGGAATGATGATGGCACTTGATCTTTCCTTGCGCCAAGGCTGGATCGATCAATCGGTGATCGAGCGCAGCAGGCAGCTGCTGGTAAAATGTGCCCTACCGATAACACCGCCGGCGATGACCCGCGAACAGTTTTTGAATGTAATGGCGGTCGACAAGAAGACCATTGCCGGCCAGATCAACCTCGTATTACTGCACGCGCTTGGTGAAGCCTTTATCTGCAACGATTATGACAACGACAAAATGATGCAGACTCTGGCAATGAAATAATCGCCAAACTGCACCACAACAGTGCAATATCCCTCAATTTAGCCGACTCTTCCGGCTGATTTTCTTAATATCCCGTCAGCAGCTATACTAATAGGCCTTTTTGCCCGACAAAAAGTGGCTAAATCCGTCGTTTTCCGTATAACGAATTCGAATGATCGCAGGTAAATTTATTCGCACACACAGGTTCTTGCCAATGACCACTACAAAATTAAAGGGCCTATACCAATCCAGCTTTGAGAAAGATAGCTGTGGTTTCGGACTGATCGCCAATATCGACGACAAACCCAGTCACTGGCTGGTGAAAACGTCGATTGAGGCACTCGGACGCCTCACCCACCGGGGCGCGGTGGCCGCCGACGGTAAATCGGGCGACGGCTGTGGATTGTTGCTTAAAAAACCCGATTCATTCCTGCGTGCCAAGGCGGCCGAACTCGGCATCAGCTGCGCAGCACGTTACGCCGTGGGACTGGTTTTCGCCTCGCCACACGAAGGTGAAACCGAGGTTACCAAAAATATTATCGAACAGAAAATTATTGCGCAGGGCCTCGAGTTTGCCGGCTGGCGGGTGGTACCAACCGACCCTGCCGCCTGCGGTGAAGAAGCACTGAAGTCGCTGCCGATGATTCTGCACGCCTACGTCAACGCCGCCGAAAATCAAACCCGCGCCGAATTCAACCGCTCGCTCTACCTCGCCCGACGCGCAACCGGTCACGCCCACGAGGCACTCGAAAACTCGCGCATCAACGACTATTACTATATTCCGAGTATGTCCGCCGATGTGTTGTCCTACAAAGGCCTGATCATGCCGGAAAACTTGCCGGTGTTTTACCCGGACCTGAGCGACGCCTTGATGGAATCGGCGATCTGTGTCTTCCACCAGCGCTTTTCCACCAACACCTGGCCGCAATGGAAGCTGGCCCAACCGTTTCGCTATCTTGCGCACAATGGCGAAATCAATACCATTCAGGGCAATCGCAACTGGGCCAACGCACGCGCCTACAAAATGAAGTCGGAACTGCTGCCCGATATCGAAGCGATCAAGCCGCTGGTCAATATGTCGGGGTCAGACTCCAGCTCGCTCGACAACATGCTCGATTTTCTACTTACCGGCGGCATGGATATCTTCCGCGCGATGCGCCTGCTGATTCCACCGGCCTGGCAGAATGTCGACCACATGGACCCGGCGCTACACGCCTTCTACGAATACAGTTCGATGCACATGGAGCCCTGGGACGGGCCCGCCGGTATCGTGCTTACCGAAGGCCGTCATGCCTGCTGCGTGATGGATCGCAACGGCCTGCGTCCGGCTCGCTGGGTAATGACCAAAGACCGCCACATCACCCTGGGTTCCGAAATCGGCATTTGGGACTATGCCCCCGAAGACGTCATCGCCAAGGGCCGTCTGAAACCGGGCGAAATGATCGCCATCGATACCAAGACGAGCAAGCTACTGTTGTCCGATGACATCGACAAGCAATTGCAAAACCGTCACCCCTACGAAATCTGGATGCGGGACCGACTCCGCCACCTCAGCGCGAACCCGGTTAATTCGCCCTTTTCTGCGCTGGCGATGGACAAGGAAACGCTGAACCGCCTGGAAAAAATGTTCCAGGTCAGCTTTGAGGAACGCGACCAGATCCTGCGTGTGCTCGCGCAGGACTCGCAGGAAGCTACCGGTTCGATGGGTGACGACACACCCCTGCCCGTACTATCAATGCATACTCGGTCGCTGTACGACAGCTTCCGCCAGCAATTTGCCCAGGTGACCAACCCGCCGATTGATCCATTGCGTGAAAAAATTGTAATGTCGTTGGAAACCTGCTTCGGCCGCGAGCATAACTTGTTCAACGAAACCGAAGAACACGCCGACCGGCTTATTGTCAGCTCGCCGATTCTGTCCGAACAGAAATTCCTCGACCTACTGTCCTGGCATAACGAAGGTTACGCCCACGAAGTCATCACCCTCGGCTATGACCCTGGTAAAAAGTCGTTGAAGCAGGCGATTATCGACATTCAGGACCATGCCGAACGTGCTTCGCGCCGTGGCATGGTGCTGGTCGTGCTCAGCGACAAGGACATCCCGCAACAGCAAATTCCAGTGCATGCGGCGCTGGCCACCGGTGCCGTGCATCATCGCCTGTGCCATACCGGCGGGCGTTGCGACACCAACATTCTGGTTGAAACCGGCACCGCGCGTGACTCGCACCACATGGCGGTACTGCTCGGCTTCGGCGCAACAGCAATCTACCCCTATATGGCATACGCCAGCATAGTCGGGATGACGCGCACCGGCGAACTACCTGAACTGAGCTGCCCCGATACCGGTTCAAACTATCGGCGCGGAATCAATAAGGGTCTGTACAAAATTATCTCGAAGATGGGTATTTCCACGATGTCCAGTTATCGCGGCTCGCAGTTGTTTGAAATCGTCGGCCTGCACCACGATATCGCCGACCTCTGTTTTGCCGGAACAACCTGCCGCATCGATGGCAGTAATTTCGACGACCTTGAAAACGAACAAAAGAAAATTAATAAATTTGCCTGGAACCCGCGCAAGAAAATCAGTCAGGGTGGCTTGCTCAAATACATCCACGGCGGTGAATACCACGCCTACAACCCCGATGTTGTGCACAGCTTACAGGCCGCTGTTAACAGCGGCGATTACGCGCAATGGAAACTGTATTCGGCCATCGTAAACAACCGGCCGGCAACCGCGTTGCGCGACCTGCTCAAGTTAAAACCGCAACAAAGCATTGCCCTCGACCAGGTCGAAGCCAGCGAACATATTCTGAAACGTTTCGACTCGGCAGGCATGTCACTGGGCGCCCTGTCCCCCGAAGCGCATGAAACCCTGGCGCAAGCAATGAACCAGCTCGGTGGGCGCTCGAATTCGGGTGAGGGCGGTGAAGATCCGGCGCGTTTTGGCACCGACAAACTATCCAAAATCAAACAGATCGCCTCTGGGCGTTTCGGCGTCACCCCGCACTACCTGGTGAATGCCGAAGTGTTGCAGATTAAAGTCGCGCAGGGCGCCAAGCCCGGTGAAGGCGGCCAGTTGCCCGGCAACAAGGTTAACGAATTGATTGCGCGCCTGCGCAATTCGAAACCCGGAGTTACCTTGATTTCTCCCCCGCCGCACCACGACATCTACTCGATCGAAGATCTGGCGCAGCTCATTTATGATTTAAAACAGGTGAACCCGCAGGCGCTGGTATCAGTGAAACTGGTTGCTGAAGCGGGTGTGGGCACCATCGCCGCCGGTGTTGCTAAGGCTTACGCTGATTTAATTACCATCGCCGGCTACGACGGTGGTACCGGGGCGAGCCCGCTGACCTCGGTGAAGTACGCCGGTTCCCCCTGGGAACTGGGGCTGACCGAAACCCACCAGGTATTGCGCGCGAATAAACTGCGCAGCAAGGTACGCATCCAGACCGATGGCGGCTTGAAAACCGGGCTCGACGTGATCAAAGCGGCAATCCTCGGCGCCGAGAGCTTCGCCTTCGGTACCGGCCCGATGGTCGCCATGGGTTGCAAGTACCTGCGTATCTGCCACCTCAATAACTGTGCGACCGGGGTCGCCACGCAGAACGATCAGCTGCGAAAACTGCACTACGTCGGCACCGCCGAGAAGGTGAAAAACTACTTCCGCTTCGTCGCCCAGGAAACGCGCGAAATTATGGCCGAGCTCGGCATCAGCAAACTCGAAGACTTGATCGGTCGTACCGACCTGCTCGAAGCGATTCCGGGTGAAACCCCCAGCCAGCGCGGGCTCAATCTGCAACCGCTGCTTGACGACGGTGGGCTCGACCCTGCCCTGCCCCAGTTTTGCACCGAGCCCAGTAACGACCCCTGGGACAAGGGCGAACTGGCTGAACAAATGGTGCAGGACTGCCGCAGCGCTATCGACAACAGCAGCGGCGGTGAATTCAGTTATACAGTGCGCAACACCAACCGATCCATCGGCGCGCGGCTGTCGGGCGAGATTGCCCGCCTTCACGGCAACCATGGTATGTCGGAAAACCCGATCACCCTTAAACTTAAGGGCAGCGCCGGGCAGAGTCTTGGCGTGTGGAATGCCGGCGGGCTCGAGATTTACCTCGAAGGCGATGCCAACGACTACGTGTGCAAAGGCATGGCCGGGGGCAAGGTAGTTATCCGACCGCCCGCGAACAGCCATTTCAAATCACAGGATTCGACCATCATCGGCAATACCTGCCTCTACGGAGCCACTGGAGGCAAGCTTTTCGCCTCGGGCCAGGCCGGCGAGCGCTTTGCCGTGCGTAACTCGGGTGCCAATGCTGTCGTCGAAGGCGTCGGCGACCATGGCTGCGAATACATGACCGGCGGCATAGTCACCATTTTGGGCAATACCGGGTCGAACTTCGGCGCCGGCATGACCGGCGGTATCGCCTATGTGCTCGACCTCGACCGTAACTTTTATGACCGCGTGAACAAGGAACTCATCGACATTCACCGCATCGTCGACGAGTCGATGGAAAGCCACCGCACCTATCTGCTTGATGCGATTACCGAATATGTTGCCGAGACCGAAAGCGAATGGGGACAGTACATTCTGGAAAACTTCAATCATTTCAAGCGCAAAATCTGGATGGTCAAACCCAAGGCGGCCGAGTTCGATTCATTGCTGGAGACGCTGCAGCGAAATGCTGCCTGATAGGCTTTTCTTTGCCGCATCGGGGCGTTATATTGCGCCCCAATGATTTGTTCTCCCACTACCGCTCAGCGCCCCGGCGCTAAGCCTGCCAGTCGCGCGCCTGGCAGGGACCGACCGTGATGGCCGGCCGCATCCCGCGAAGCTTCATCGACGACCTGCTCAATCGTGTCGACATTGTCGAAGTGATCGACGTGCGCGTTCCCCTGAAGAAAAAAGGCCGCGAATACTGGGCCTGCTGCCCCTTCCATGGAGAAAAGTCACCCTCATTCTCGGTCAGCCCCGGCAAACAGTTTTACCATTGCTTCGGTTGCCAGAAGTCGGGCAACGCACTCGGCTTTCTGATGGACTACGACCACATGGAGTTTATCGAGGCAATCGAGTCGCTGGCGCAGTCGATGGGTATCGAAGTGCCCTACGAACAGGGCAGCGCACCGCCGCAAGCTAGCCGTGGCAGCGACAGCATGTACGACGTGATGGAACAGAGTTCCAGCTTTTTTCAGCAGCAGCTCAAGCAGCACCCGGTTGCGATCGAATACCTGAAGAACCGCGGCATCAGTGGCGCCATCGCCAAAGAATTCGGCATCGGTTACGCGCCCCCGGGCTGGAATAACCTGAAAGGCGACGAAAAACTGTTAATCGACACCGGCATGCTGGTCGCCAGGGACAACGGCGGCCATTATGACCGCTTCCGTCACCGCCTGATGTTTCCCATTCGCGACCGGCGCGGGCGCACCATCGCCTTTGGCGGGCGCGTCATCGACCCGGAAGATAACCCGAAATACCTCAACTCGCCGGAATCGCCGTTATTCCACAAGAGCGAAGAAATCTACGGCTTGTTCGAGTTGAAGAAGGCGGTCACCAACATCGACCTGATTTACATTACTGAAGGTTATATGGATGTTGTCGCGCTGTCCGAACACGGGGTCAAAACCGCGGTGGCAACGCTCGGTACCGCGATCAACAACCAGCAGATCGAAAAGCTGTTTCGCGCCTGTAAAAACCTGGTGTTCTGCTTTGACGGCGACGCCGCCGGCAAAAAGGCCGCCTGGCGCTCGCTCGAACAATCGCTGGCCTCGCTGAAGGAAGGCCGCCTGGCGCGTTTTCTGTTTTTACCCGAAGGCCAGGACCCGGACAGTTTCATCAGTGAATTCGGCAAAGCCGCCTTCGACCAGCAGGTCGAGCAAGCCTCGACCCTGACCCAGTACCTGTTCGACAGCCTGCTCAGCGAGTGCAATGTTAAAACCCCCGAAGGGCGCTCGCAATTTCTCGACCGCCTTCGCCCCTACTTTGCGCAGATTCCGCTGCAAAGCCTGAAAGACCAGATCCTGACCGAGATAGAGGCCCGTCTGGGGCAACGTATCGACGGACGCATGCTAACCCTGCTCGGCGCCAACGAACCCGCGCACAAGGCCGCTCCGCGCCTGCCCGAACAACACTGGACCCCGGCACGGCTGGCGATCAACCTGTTATTGAAAAAGCCCGCGCTGGCACTGGAAACCGGCAGCCACGACGAACTAGCCGAAAGCAACATCCCCGGGGTGAACCTGTTGCTCAAATTACTCGACCGCATCCACGACGACCCCGAAATCAGCACGCAGAACCTGCTCGGCCGCTTCACCGGAGACGAGCACGAAGGGCACCTGTACAAGCTCGCAGCAATGGAACCCCCGGTGGAAAATGACGAAAGCCTCGAGCAGATGTTTGCCGACAGCCTGCGCCAGTTGGAGGTGCAATACATGAAACACCGCAAGAGCCTGTTAATCAACAAACTGCAATCGGGTGACGGCCTGAGCGCGAGCGAAAAACTCGAACATAAAAAATTGTTCACAAAGGACGTACAACATTAGTACCATTTGGTTCCAACATTGTTTATTCGAAAAGTCCCGCCTAGTTTTTTATAAATATTTCGGCAATTTTCGACAATTTTCGACAATTTTCGACAATTTTCGACAATCGCAGCAAATGGATATCGAAATAGCCGTGTATGTTTTGGGTTACTAAGAGTCGATAACAAGTCACTCGAAGGCTTAAACCAGCAGATAACTTGGAAAACCCAAATAAAGTCTTATATACTGGTGGATTAGATTACACAAATTACAGATCATAGAGGCATTATGGATAAAGATCAGCAATCCCGGCTTAAAGAACTCATTGCCAAAGGCAAAGAACAGGGTTTTCTGACCTACACTGAGGTAAACGACCACCTTCCCGAAGGCATTGTCGAACCCGAACAAATCGAAGACATCATCCGCATGATTAACGACATGGGCATCAAAGTCCATGAATCTGCCCCGGCTGAAAGCAACGAAATTCTCAGTGATACAGAAACCGAACCCGACGAAGACGCCGCCGAAGAAGCCGCCGCCGCGCTGGCCTCGCTGGACAGCGAATTCGGTCGCACCACCGATCCTGTGCGTATGTACATGCGCGAAATGGGAACCGTCGAACTGCTTACCCGCGAAGGCGAAATTAAAATCGCACGGCGCATCGAAAACGGTCTGAATCAGGCGATGAGTTCGCTCGCGCGTTACCCCGACACTATGCGTATGATTATTGCGCGCTATGACGAAGTGCGCGCCGAAGAAGCCAAGCTCACCGACATTATGGTGGGATTTGTCGACCCCGACGAAGACCCGAACTCCATTCCCATGCCTGCCCCACCGGTAGTCGCCGGTGAAGAAGACGAAGACGCCGAAGTGGAAGACACCGGTCCCGATCCCGAAGAAGCCAAAAAACGCTTCACCGCAATCGAGAAAGCATTCAACCGGGCGATGGCTGCAGTCGATAAAGGCGATACCCGTGGTTACGAACGCAACGTCAACAAGGCCGTCACCGAGCTGATGCTAATCAAGCTGTTGCCCCTGTTCATCGATAAGCTCGGCAACAACCTGAAAGACATCATCAACCGCATCCGTACCAACGAGCGCCTCATCCTCGACCTGTGTGTCAGGCAGATGCACATGCCACGCAAGACTTTCATCGAAACCTTCAAGGCGAATGAAACCAACCTGAAGTGGCTCGACGAGCACATCAAGGCCGGCGAGAAGTACTCGAAGCCGCTGGAAGACTGCAAGGAAGAAATTCACCGCTACCAGAAGCGCCTGGTGAACATTGAAAAGTCGTCGAATTTATCGATTCACGAAATCAAGGAAATCAACCGCAGAATGTCGATCGGCGAAGCCAAGGCCCGCCGCGCAAAGAAGGAAATGATCGAGGCAAATTTACGCTTGGTTATCTCGATCGCGAAGAAGTACACCAACCGCGGATTGCAATTTCTTGACCTCATCCAGGAAGGCAACATCGGCCTGATGAAGGCAGTGGACAAGTTCGAATACCGTCGTGGTTACAAGTTTTCGACCTACGCCACCTGGTGGATTCGCCAGGCGATTACGCGCTCGATTGCCGACCAGGCACGCACCATTCGTATTCCGGTGCACATGATCGAAACGATCAACAAGCTGAACCGAATCTCGCGCCAAATGCTGCAGGAACTCGGCCGTGACCCACAGCCCGATGAACTGGCTGAAAGAATGGACCTGCCCGAAGACAAGGTGCGCAAGGTGCTGAAGATTTCGAAAGAACCGATTTCGATGGCAACCCCCATTGGCGACGACGAAGACTCGAACCTGGGTGACTTCATCGAAGACACCAATGTATTGCTGCCCGCCGACACCGCAACCAACGCAGGCCTGTCCGAATCGACAAGAGAAATCCTGTCGAGCCTGACACCCCGCGAAGCGAAGGTGCTCAGAATGCGCTTCGGCATCGACATGAACACCGACCACACGCTGGAAGAAGTCGGCAAGCAGTTCGACGTCACCCGCGAGCGGATTCGTCAGATCGAAGCCAAGGCACTCAGAAAGCTGCGTCACCCAAGTCGTTCCGAACAACTAAGAAGTTTTATTGACGCCGACTAGGTTTCAGATACAATTCGCAGCGGTTAAGAACGCCCCACGACGTCATTGCGGCCCACGAGCCGCAATCCAGTAGTTGGCGTAAGTAAGTCACGGAAGCGCAGCTTAATGCTACGCGGCCGAGGAAGATGAAGTACAGAATTTCCTGCGTTACCTTTTACGCAGGATTTTTTTCGCCAGGCAAGGCGGATATGGCGATTGTCGCCGGGAGCATAGCTTAATGCTATGCGACCAAGCAATCGACGGATCCAACGCAGCATGGCGGAAAAAAGACAAGCAAAAGGGCCTGTAGCTCAGTTGGTTAGAGCAGTGGACTCATACTACAAGTGTGACCTATAGCAGAAATGCTATATGGAAAAATCGGATGAATTGCTGGAAAGCTAAGTTTGCTATTGCAAATAAGCCAATCAGCAGCCAAGCCTAATAAGCGTATTAGGAAGGTTCAGAGACTAGGTGGCGTAGCACGATCTTGCTATGTAATACACCAATAGCGTCCGACACCCTCACTAAATTTATAGCGGGTGATGATATAGTCCATGCTATTGCGAAAGCATTAGATAACATGAATCCATTGGTCGGAGGTTCAAGTCCTCCCGGGCCCACCATTTAAATCACTATAATTCGATTGCACTGCCCCTTTCGATTATGGGCTCAACAGTGCGCCCATTTAGATGAAGCAGCCCGCAAGTGCTGCTTCACGAGCGCATGATACGCAAGCCCTTAAACGAGATCCCGTTCGATCTTCTCCTCCCACTCACGGGTAAAAATCTCGTCGTCACCTTCATCAACCGACAGCCAGGCGTGCAGTAAAAAATGATCGCGTGTCGCGCTTAGTTTAATGCGCGCATTCACCCGTATCTTCCAGTCACCGCGGCGCATTATCATGCGCTCGATAATCTCGGTAATCGCACTCAGCGGGTTCTGTTCGTCGATGCGAAAGTGTCGTTCCACATGGTGTCCGAGTTCAAGATCAATTTCTTCGATGCGAACAATAGCACCTGTACCGAGATCACCGCTTTCGCTGATCAGGCGATAGATCACTTCGTTGGTCACTAGATCCCGCTCGATAACGCGGGTGAATTGTGCTGGCGCGAGCGATGTGCAGGTCGAGCTTGAACCCGCTGACTCGGCCGGCGCAAACTCTGGCAATGAATCATCGGACGCATCCGGGGGACGAATCGGCAAACTCAAAATACTCTCGCTCGTGTCAATCTCGATGGTAACCGCTTGCGGCACCGGCCAAACCATAGGCCAATATGCGGTCGACACCGCCAGGCGAATCACGTGGCCTGCCTGGAAGCGGTGGGCAATGGCGTTTAACTCGATGCTGACGACGATAGTGTCGTGCGGTACCAGGGGCTCGGGATGCTCATGGCTAGCACGGTGGGTAAGATTTAAAATGCCGTAGGAAACCCTTGTGGAGGTGCCGTCAGGGGCTACATCGTTGAGGCGTACCACCAGCATGGCCACGGCCTGGTCGGAGCGCAGCGTCAACGTCGCCGCGGGTGTGCCGAGGATTTCCAGCTCCACTGCAAGCGGCGTCGAGTCGAAACAAAGTGAGCGTCCGTCGTCAGTACGTTGATCCAACGGTGCCTCGCCTTCGTCACCAATTCCACACCATTCACCACTGCCGAGTCCGGTGGACTGGGGTGAGCATATGTTCAGGGTGGCGGACTCTGCCGGAGAATCTTCCAGTCCACCTGCCCCGCTCAGGTGCCAGCACCTCGGCGTAATGCGCTCGCTCGGCCAGTTGTTTTCGGCGACCCAGCGACCTTCACTTTGCTCAAGGTAAGGCTCGGGTGCAACATAGTCCTGCATCCACACTCGTAGCATCGGCTCATCCATGATCCCAGTGTCGATACCTTTAAGCCAAAAATCCCACCAGCGCAGTGCTTCCTGCAGGTAACCGATGACGGGACCCGGTACACTGTTATGCGGAAAACCGTGCGCCCATGGGCCGATGAGACCCTTACGAGGGGCTTCGAGTCCTTCGAGCAAGCGGGGCACTGCGTTCGAGTAACCATCAGCCCAACCGCCGATGGCATACACCGGGCACTGGATGCGCGCAAAGTCCTCGCTAACGGACCCCTGCTTCCAGTATGCGTCGCGACGTTGGTGGCGCAGCCAGTGGGCGGGAAACGGTATGTCGTTTTGCAAACGTTCCATCCACATTTCACGCCATCGCTCGCCGACGATCGCCGGGTCGGGGGGTAACGCGTTGAGGCCAAATAACACTGCACCCCAGATCTGATTTTCATTCAGCAGGCAGCCGCCCATGTAGTGAGCATCGTCTGAGTAACGGTCGTCGCTCGCGCACAAGGTAATAATAGCCTTCAGCGCCGGAGGCTGGTGGGCGGCAACCTGCAATGTGTTGAAGCCGCCCCAGGAGATTCCTGTCATGCCGACGTTGCCATCGCACCAGGGTTGCGCGGCTAGCCAGGCAATCACCTCGACCGCGTCGAGTTGCTCGCGTGGCAGATATTCGTCTTCGAGAATGCCTTCCGAGTCACCGGAGCCACGCAGATCGACCCGCACAGTGGCGTAACCATGCCCGGCATGGTAGTAGTGCATAGGTTCGTCACGTAGCCGCATGAAGTCGCGTTTTCGGTAGGGAATATATTCAAGAATCGCCGGCACCGGATGCTTTTGCGCATCTTCCGGCAACCACATCCGTGCCCCCAGCCGCGTACCGTCAGCCAGCGGGATGAAAAGGTTCTCGATTACGCGCACCGGTCGAGGTAGCCGGCTGCGCAGGTCAACAGTCATGGTGATTCAATGCCAGGTTTCCTCAGTAGTCGAAGCACTACCAGGTTTTCCACGCCCACGGGGGTCTTGCAAACAGAGCGCTCGGAGTCCAGCAGACCGCTGTAGAAGACCGTATCACAGGAGCGTAGAAGTGAATCCCAATTCCGGAGTCTATGCGGCTTCCGAGCTGCGGTCTCGCCGTTTCCTGTTACTCCGCGGCTGGTTGAAAACTCTCTCGCTACAGGTATTTAAAATTTCCTGCAGCATTTCCGAATATGACATACCCGCAAGCGCAGCCATTCGCGCCAAATGCCCGTCCCAGCACCAACCGGGGTTCGGATTCACTTCTAGCAGTCGGGGCGTTCCGTTATGATCAAGTCGCCAGTCAAAACGCGCATAGTCCTTGCAGCCAGTGCGTTGAAACAACTTGATGCAGCTAGCGCTGAGAAACTCTACAGTCGCTTGCGGCAACTCTGCTGGGATGGATTTAATATTCGTGAAGTATACCGACTCAGTATCCCATTTTGCCTCGTAACCACAGATTTTCGGCAGCTCGGCAGGTAAGCAGGAGTAATCCTCTTCTATAATCGGTAGCATCATGTAGCTATCTGGCGGGTTACCAATAATACCGACACTGATATCCTTTCCGGTGAGAAACTGCTCCACAAGAACCGGCCTGTCATAACCGCTGATAGCACGAACCCGGGAAACGGCTTCCTCGAGCTGCTGCACGTTGTGACAGACGTTGTCGGCAGTAATGCCGACACTGGAGTCACCGAAATTCGGTTTGACGATCACCGGAAACTCAATCGGCAGAGCAATGAAAGTCACTTCCTCGGGCGAGATGCTGAAGGCGTTCGGCACTGGAATTTCCATTTCTACCGCCATACCGCGAACCAGTGACTTGTCATAACAATAGGCCAGACACTGGGGCGTACCCCCGGAATACCTGATATTCAGCATTTCCATCAACGAAGGTATATGCAACTCTTTGCTGGGTTCATTATTGAAACCCTCATCACACAGGTTGAAAACGAAGTCTGCTTTTTCAGCACTCTTTTGTAAGGTTGCAGGCAGGTTGTCGTGGTCATCGAGGTAGGTAAATTTATAGCCCTCCAGTTCGGCCAATGCCAATTTCAACTGGTTAATCGTGTAAAAATCGTCATCGTCAAACCCACCGCTCGGTTTTACCGTATCTGCGCGACGATGATCGCCTTGCAACACAAGCACTTTGCGAACCCTGGATCTGGGTTTCACCTGCTCGGCTTCAATCTTGTTCGAGCGCGCAGTTAGAATAATGCGTTGTGCCATCATGCCCAGATCCTGGTTGCGCTTGGAATCGGTGGACATCGGAACTGCCTGCAAAACGTCGAAGCCATTGCTGTTCAGTAACCCCCCGAGCTGCTCCGAGTTATAGAGGCGCTCCGCATAAAACTGGTCGGCGATCACTCCCTTGCTGGTATGCGTGATTACTTCGCGGGAAATAAGCCGGTTTGAATCCTTTGACAGAGAACGCTCACGACAGACGAAATAGTTTTTGTCGATCCATTCCCAGCTGCGGGTTTCATAGGATTTTCGCAAATAGTCGCCATCAGTAAAATCGATGAGCAATTGGCCGCCTGGTCTAAGCAGACGTCGGAGTTCAAGTAAAACCGCAATGTCATCTTCGGCTGACTCAAAGTAACCAAAGCTATTGCCAGCCAGGTAAATTAAGTCAAATTTGCTACTGGCAAAGCGGAGCTTGCGTGCATCGCCTTCGCGAAAAATCACGTTGAGGCCCTGTTGACTTGAGATACGCTTGGCCCGGGAAATCAGGTAGTGTGATCGGTCAACGCCGTACAAATTGGTGTAACCGCGCCGCGCCAGTTCTAGTACATGGCGACCCTGTCCACAACAAAGATCGAGAATACAGGCGTCCGTATCCAGCTCGAGCAAGCCCACAAATAGATCAATTTCATTCGAGGTGATATCGGGATCCTCGACCACATCACCGTCAGTGCGCAAATAATTAGCGTTGAAAATATCCCGCCACCAGTCCGCCTTTACATAACTTTCGAGGTCTTCGACCGGGCCAATCGAGGTCCGAACCACAGTTTTGAGCCTGGATTGTTGATCCTTTACTTGCTTGCCAGATTGTTTCACGAGCGCGGACTCCAATAGCCGAATTTGACGGAATTGGGCGCTTAGTGGTGCCTGCTGTCAAGTGAATAATATAGTTTTCTGGCCCCCAGAAAAATAACCCTGACCCACGACATTGATGCGCGGCAAAAGGTTGGGTAGACCATCCCTCAACGGATAAAAGTGACTGCGGGGATAACCGCTTGATTCCGCCCAGGAACTAATCGCGACGGCGGTGTCTGACCTCCCGCAGCGGTAATGGGCGACAGGGGTCGGACCCACGCCGCTTATTTATCTTATGAGATTTAACCCCGATAAAATCGTGTTTTCAGTACTTAAAGTGCGCTTTTTCTGCTTGAAATGGGGACTGTAAGTAGTGGCAGATTCCTTCAGGCTATAGGCGTCACCGTTTTCGACCGGCGACTTGAAGTGATCGGAATGGCCAGGCGCCGTCTTCATATTTTCAACATACACTTTATGGACTCAAAAGTGTGTGTCCCTTTAGATTTTATACATCAAAATATAAGCCTGCAAAGGACCCAAATCGAAAATACAGAATAACACCCCACCGAGCATCTCAGTGGCGAGACAAAAACTATACTTCACGCGAAGCATTTGATTGGCGATTTGTGGG
>JBLHOA010000044.1:0-17934 GCA_047622345.1 Gammaproteobacteria bacterium
GCAAAAACTAGACGAACAGCCCTGATTTATTGTTGCTGTTAGTACTGGTGAAGTAGTCGAATTGATCGTTCGGGTGAGTCTCATTCACCGGTTCGGATGAGACGTGTTCGCTGACACAAATCGAGCATCGAAAAAAAGTGACCTGACTTTTCGCGGTGGCCGTTTCGCCGCTAACAAACATGGGTGAGTTGCAGTTAGAACATTTCATATTAGCTATCCAGATTCGCGTTATCTGGAGTATAAACAGTTTTTTTGAAATCACAATATAGTGTGATTTCGAATATATAAAACTACTACATATTGTGGTTGGGCCTGATTTTTTAAGAAATTTATTTTATCATTTCGAGTCAATGAGTTAAACGTATAAGCTGACAAACTACATCAGCTTTTCGTTCTAAGTTGGTATTAGCTGGGTGAGATTAAATCGCATTTCACCTCGAATCGGCCGACAAAAAATGCGTATGGCCGACTTAAAGGCTGCACTTTATGGAGGGCTGGTTTTTTAGCGAATGGCCTTGAAACCGATGTCGGTGCGCAGGTACGCGTTATCCCATTTAATCTGTTCGACGAGTTGATAGGCTTGCTGTTGTGCCTGGGCAATGTTGTCGCCCAGAGCCACCGCGCACAGTACACGACCGCCGCTGGTAACGATATTTCCCTGCTCATCGATACGCGTACCCGCGTGAAATACCTTGGCCATTTCGGTTTCCGCTGGAATGGCCTCGATTATTTCTCCGCTGGCGTAACTGTCGGGATAGCCATTGGCGGCCATAACCACTCCAAGGGCCGCGCGAGGCTCCCATTCAGCAACCTGCTGCCCAAGGCTACCCTGGCAGGCGGCGAGGCAGAGTTCAATCAAGTCGGAGCGTAGTCGCATCAAGATCGGTTGTGTTTCGGGGTCACCAAACCGGCAATTGAATTCGAGGACGTTGATTTTATTATCATCCCCGATCATTATTCCGGCATAAAGAAAGCCGCGGTATCGTGCACCTTCGCTTTCCATGCCTTGAACGGTCGGCAGAATAACTTGCTGGATGATTTTATTTTCCAGTTCAGCGGTGACAATCGGGGCTGGGGAATAGGCACCCATGCCGCCGGTGTTGGGCCCCTGGTCTCCATTGTCGCGCGCTTTATGATCTTGCGAAGTGGCCATCGATAGTACTTCGCCACCATCTACGATACAAATGAAACTGGCTTCTTCTCCGCGCAGGAACTCTTCGACAACCACGCGATGGCCGGCATCGCCGAAACTGTTTCCGGAGAGCATGTCTTCGATAGCGGCATCGGCTTCTGCTTTGTTCGGGCAAATTAAAACACCCTTCCCGGCGGCAAGACCGTCGGCTTTTACTACGACTGGAAAACCGAGCTTACCCGCATAGTCGCAGGCAGGGGCCACTTCGATAAAACTTTGATAGGCTGCAGTGGGTATGTTGTGACGGGCCAGAAAGTCTTTGCTGAATGTTTTAGATCCCTCCAGTTGTGCCGCCGCCGCGCTCGGGCCGAAAATCATTAACTGGCTGGCTTCGAAACGATCGACAATGCCGTTTACCAGTGGTGCCTCCGGACCGACAATGGTCAGGTCAATGCGCTCGGCGAGGGCAAATTCCAGCAATGCATCAATATCATCGGCGGCAATCGCCACGTTGGTGATTCCGGGCTCGAGAGCCGTGCCGGCATTCCCGGGTGCGATAAAAACCTGATCGGCAAGTTTAGACTGCCTCGCTTTCCAGGCCAGTGCATGTTCGCGACCACCGCCGCCGACAACTAGAATTTTCATTAGTGATATCCTTTATCTAGTGTCGGAAATGGCGCATGCCGGTGTATACCATGGCCATCCCGTGTTCATTTGCTGCCGTCAGCACTTCATCATCTCTCATCGACCCACCGGGTTGTATGATGGCCCTGATACCGGCTTTGTGAGCTGCATCAATACCATCCCGAAAAGGGAAAAAAGCATCCGACGCCATTACTGCTCCGGGCACTGGCAACTGGGCATGCTCTGCCTTGATGCCAGCGATCCGGGCACTGTTGATGCGGGACATCTGCCCGGCACCTACGCCCACAGTCATTTGATTACGTGCATAAATGATCGCATTCGACTTGACGAATTTCGCCACCTGCCAGGCAAATATCAAATCCAGCATTTGTGCATCGCTGGGTTGGCATTCGGTGACAACTTCGAGCTTTTCATAGAGTAACTGGTCGCTTTGTTGAACCAGCAAACCACCATTGACACGCTTATAATCGAGTCGGTCTGGCTCGTTTTGCCAAACACCGCAACACAGTAAGCGAATATTCTCTTTGCTCGCGATAGCCGCGATTGCATCATCATCGACTTCGGGTGCAATGATCACCTCAACAAATTGTTGTTCGATAATGGCCTTTGCTGTGTTGACATCGAGGGTGCGGTTAAAAGCGATCACTCCGCCAAAGGCCGATTCAGGATCGGTGCTATAGGCGCGCTGGTAGGCCGCTTCGACGCTACTGTCGATGGCGACTCCACAGGGATTGGCGTGTTTTACGATGACGCAGGCCGGTTGATCGAATTGTTTGACACACTCGAGTGCTGCGTCGGTATCGGCGATATTGTTAAACGACAGCGCCTTACCCTGCAATTGTCGGGAATTGGCGATGCAGGCATTTTCATTATCCGGCTCGATATAAAATGCTGCCGCCTGATGCGGGTTTTCTCCGTAACGCATTGCCTGAGAATGTGTGAACTGAAGGTTCAGTGTTCGTGGGAAATCTTGATCCTCTTTCTGCTGTACCATCCGGCCAAAGTAATTGGCTATCGCGCCATCGTATTGCGCGGTGTGTTCGTAGGCCTTTATTGCCAGCGAGAATCGCGTTTTATCACTAACTGAGCCATTGTTTTCTTCCAGTTCTGCGAGTAGTAGCGGATAGTCGGCGGGGTCGACTACAACGGTGACATCGGCATGATTTTTTGCCGCGGCACGAACCATCGCAGGCCCACCAATATCGATATTTTCAATGGCATCGTCGAGGCTGCATTCAGGGTTGGCTACGGTTTTCTGGAAGGGGTAAAGGTTGATAATGACCAGGTCTATGGCGTCAATATCGTGTTCGCGCATAATGTCGTCGTCGATTCCGCGCCGCCCCAGGATGCCACCGTGCACCTTGGGATGCAGCGTTTTCACGCGGCCAGCCATCATTTCGGGAAACCCGGTATGATTCGAAATTTCGGTTACTTCGATACCACTGTCGGCGATAAGCGTTGCAGTGCCCCCGGTGGACAATAAGGCCACACCTTTGCTACTCAGGGTTCGGGCAAGATCGATAATGCCATTCTTGTCGGAAACGCTGATCAGAGCGCGGCGGATAGCGAGAGCCATATTGATTCCATTTCAGGTCAAAATAAAGCGGGTATTATAACTGAACAATCCTGGAGTAGGATTAATGTTCGATATGATATTGCTTAAGTTTTTTACGCAGAGTGCCGCGATTGATGCCCAGATAAAGTGCTGTTTTGGACTGATTATGTTGGCAATGCTGGAAAACGGTTTGTAGGATGGGCTGCTCGATTTCAGACATTACCGTGTCGAATAAATGACAGGGAGTTTCGCCGTCCAGATCGGCCAGATATTTGCGAATCGCAATCTCGACCGATTGTTGTAATATGCTGCTGTTTTTTTTCTTAGCCAAAGTTTATAACCAAATCTCTGCACGATGCGTTGCTTATGATGCCCGTGCAAACCTCCCCATAAAACAGTCGTCAAAGTAAGCGTTTATTATCTCTATCTGCTGTTTGGCAGATTCAGTCTGCATCAATTGAGCCTTGATCAAACCATAATTATTATGTTGGCCGAGCTGCCAGTTTATGTGCTTACGTGCGATCTGAACCCCTTGATGCTCCCCATAAAATGCGTACAAGTTCTTTAAGTGGTCAGTTATCCAACCCTGTTTTTGTTTTTCTGAAGGTTCTTCGGACAATAAACCCGTGTTCAGAAAATGAGTTATTTGCCCGAAAATCCAGGGCTTTTGTTGTGCAATACGGCCGACCATAATAGCATCCGCGGCGGTGAAGTCCATGACCATTTTGGCTTTTTTCGGGGAATCAATATCACCATTGGCTATCACCGGTATGGTGATTGTTTTCTTAACTTCCCGGATGGTCTTATATTCGGCTTCACCCAGATATTTGTCTTCCCGGGTACGACCGTGGATCGTCAGCGCCTGAATCCCGGATAATTCTGCAATCCGGGCGATTTCAATCGCATTGATGTTTTCGCGGGACCAACCGGTGCGGATTTTAAGCGTAACCGGTACCGATACCGCCTCGACCACCGCGCCCAGAATTGATTCGACCAGTTTGTGGTCTTTAAGCAGGGCTGAACCCGCATCGACCTTGCACACTTTTTTGGCGGGGCAGCCCATGTTGATATCGATGATTTGTGCACCTTGATCAACATTGTAGCGCGCCGCATCGGCCATCATAGCCGGTATTCCGCCGGCAATCTGGACGATAACCGGTCCGGGCTCACCCTGGTGATCCATGCGCAGTTGAGTTTTTCGGCTGTGTCGAAGATCGGGTCGACTGGTGATCATTTCGGACACGGTCATTCCGGCGCCAAGGCCCCGACATAGTTGTCGAAACGGGCGGTCGGTAACGCCCGCCATCGGTGCTAACACCAATGAATTGTCGAATTGATAAGGGCCGATTGAAAATGACATTTATGTATCGATTTGAGCAGGACCAAAACTATAGCGAATTATTTCTTTCGCGTCATTCAGTCTGCTTCTTTCGTCTCCACAACGGGTGGTGGCAGTGATTTACATTCTCTGAAAATCCGATGTTCACATTTCGCGCAAATGTCTTTGTCGAGCCGGTCGAAAATGGTGCTGATAGCCTGTTGCTTTGAATCGAAAAAATTCCTTTCGCCTATTTCTTCGAGGTAATCACCATTTTCTATTATCTTTGCGGCATTATCTCTGAACCGATAGAGGAACAGATCGCCCCCTACTTTACGACGTTCCCGGGCTTCGGTAATCAGTAGTTCTGCGCCTGCCACGTCTACCTGGTTGATGCCTTTAGTGAGGACAAATAAATTTTTCTGGCCAACGTAGTGCTCACGATAACGCCGGAATATTTCACTGACATGGGCGACCGAGCCGAAATACAATTCGCCATCGAGCCTTAGAATTTTCAATTGCGGACATTCAGGAAGAAACTGGCCGAATATGAACTTGCGATCACTGGTATTCGGATCGGGCACCCGTGGTGACATACGAGGGCGTGAGGTGCGACGCAGGAATACGATCAGTGACAGGATAACACCGGCCAAAATGGCAAATTCGATAGAAAAGAACAGGGTGCCGAAAAAGGTGACTCCGAGAATCGCAGCTTCATATTTATCGGCGCGCAATATTTTTCTGATTTGCCCGAAATTGATCAAACGCCAGGCGACCAGAAACAGCAAACCGGCGACCGCGGCATGGGGTAAATAATTGGTGAGAGGTGCGACCAGCATTACCAGTGCAATTAGTAAAACGCCGGCCAGCGCTGCGGCCATTGGGGTTCGTGCTCCCGCATCGTAGTTGGCGCCACTACGATTGAACGAACCGGTCGCGACATACGCCGAGAAGAAACTGCCGACTAAATTAGAAAGGCCCTGGCCGATAAATTCCTGATTACCCATTATGGGTTGTCCGGATTTTATCGATATGGATCGAGCGATTGACACGGCCTCAGTGAGCGCAAACAAGGTCATCGCCAACGCCAATGGAGCCAGTTCCCCCAGTACTTTGAGCGAGAAGTCGGGGGTCGACAATGGGGGTAGTTGCTGTGGTAAGGCTCCGATCATAGTAATGCCGCTGGTTTCTTTGCCAAATATCAGATTTAAAGTGACGGCGCAAACACTCCCCACGAGTAGGGCGATTATCATGCTCCCGCTGGAGAATCTGCGTTGGAAAATAATTCCGGTAAGCAGGGTAATCACTGCAACGGACATGACCATCGGATGTAATAAGTTCCAGTTTGACCACAGAAAAGCGACCGTTTCAAACAAATGAAATTCCGGGGGGATTTCAATGCCCAGAAAAGCCTTAGCCTGTTTTGCCGCAATCAAGCAGGCGGCTCCGGCGGTAAATCCAACAACTACCGAGTGTGAGATAAAATTGACCAGTGCGCCCATGCGGACTAAGCCCATCGCCAGTTGCATGATGCCAACCATAAATGCGAGCGTGATAGCCAATGAAATATAGTCGGCGCTCCCCGGTTCCGCGATGACGCTGAGAGAAGAAAACATGACGATGGATGCCGCGGTAGTTGGGCCGGATACCAGGTGCCAGGAAGAGCCGAACAGTGCCGCGATGATGGCCGGAACCATACTGGTATAAAGTCCGTATTCGGGCGGCATACCGGCAATCGCAGCAAAGGCAACGCCTTGTGGGAGCACGATCGCAGCCCCGGTTAAACCTGCCAACAGGTCGGCCTTCGCGGTTTCGGCCGTCATATTTCTTCCCCATCGCAGGAATGGGAAAAAACGACTTAGTTGATATTGGAGGTTCATCGAGCTGTGTTTCTACTTTCGCTGGGACTGGTGCAATGTCGGCGCAATATACTCTTAGTTACTGTGGGTATATAGATGTAAATTTCGATATCGGCATTAAACAAATTTATTTACTTCTGGTCAGGTCCTATAGGACTAAAAAAATTCAAACTCGTAGGTCAGCGCCTCGCTGCCGGGATCGGCTATTTCCAGTCTGAACTGAACCGGAACCTCGGGAGCCATTATTTTTGTCGGTCGGTCGTCGTGCAGATACTGGGTGGTGTCAAACAATCGGTTAGCGATTAAATTCCCTTTTATATCAAACAGGCTGATCAACAGGTCGGGATACTTCTGCGCAAACGGGGCCTGGTTGACGAAGGAGCCGCTGACCATTAATGCATTTGAATTGACCGGGTGAGTAAAAACATTGCGTTCGAGCATTTTAATCTGGTCAATGCTTGAAAATTGTGATTCTGAGCAGGGTAATATTCGGCAAAGATTGAGCACCTGCTTTTGATAGCGGGGAGACTCGATCAACTGGTAACGCTGATAGTAAAAAGCCTGCGCGACTCCGGTAGCAACCAACAACAAAATTCCAATTATCCAGATTAACGGCATAATCGAAGCGAAAGCACGTCGCTCGGAACCATACATGGCTTCGTGCAGGCTGAGTTGCGGCGTGAAATCGGGGTTGTTGACGGTCGGGTTCGGGCTATCAAAAAGAGGGTCGGCATGCTCTTCGCTGTCGTCGACATAATTCGGCGGCAATTTCCCTTCGTAGCTTTTCAGTGATATCAACGCATTGAACACGACTCCGCATTCTCCGCAGCGCGTCTTGCCATAGGCTTGTTGGAGCTGTTTTTCGGTAATGCGAAACCGGCTCTGGCAATGGCTACAGCAGGTTTCGAGTACCTTGCCGAGTTGTGTGCTTTTGAACATATCAACAATTACCTTTTCTGGTGCCGCTTATCGCTATCCAATCCTGTTGCTGGTTTGCCTGATCCAGAATGAAATAGGGTTGATAGGCCGATTGTATATCGTTTAGCTGCGACGCTAAAATTCCTGATAGTAAAATTTGCCCACCGGGCTTGACCAGATCGGCGAATTTCGGCGCAAAACGAACCAGTGGTCCGGATAAAATGTTGGCCATTAACAATGCTACCGGTTCGTGGCTCATTGCTTCGGGGAGAGAAATCTCGATTTGTTCGTCGCTAATACTATTATTGCCAGCGTTCAACTTACTCGCGGTCAAGGCCTGAGGGTCGATATCCACGGCCAGCACCCGGCGCGCTCCCAGCTTACAGGCCGCAATCGCCAGAATGCCCGAACCGCAGCCATAATCGATGGCATCACAATCGGATATGTCATTGTTACCGAGCCATTCCAGGCACAGGGCCGTGGTAGGGTGGCTTCCGGTGCCGAAAGCAAGGCCCGGATCTAGAGTTACGACAGCCGCATCGGTATCCGGGGGCTCGCACCAGTCGGGCACTATCCACAGTCGGTCGCCAAAGCGGATAGGCTTGAAGTGGGCTTTATAAGCCTGCTCCCAGTCCTGCTCTTCGAGTCGTTGCTGGCGCAGGCTGGAAAGAAGATGCTGCGGCAGTTCGGCCAGCAAGCGATGATAAATTGTTTCGTGGTTCGCATCATTAAACATTCCGGTAATGATGGATTCCTGCCAGACCGGGCTATGCCCCGGGAGGGGTTCATACAGGGGTTCATCGCCAGCGTCGGCCAACGAAATACTGGCCGCGCCAAGCTCGAACAGTAAATCTTCGACCTGCTCGAGTTCGCTGGTTTCGCAGGAAATGCTGAATTGCCACCAGGGCATCAATACGGCCTGCTAGTCGATTCCGAGTTTCTTCTCGAGGTAGTGAATATTGGTTCCACCAATGGCAAAGTTCCCATCACTGATTATGTTCTTCTGTAAGTCGATATTAGTTTTAATTCCCTCAATGACAATTTCTGACAGGGCACCATTCATGCGCGCTATGGCCGATTCGCGCGTGCTGCCGTAGGTGATCAGTTTTCCTATCATCGAGTCATAGTAAGGTGGCACGGTGTAACCATTATAAATATGCGAATCCATGCGTACTCCGGGCCCTCCGGGGGCATGGTACAGTGTTATTTTACCGGGTGATGGCAGAAAGGTTTTGGAATCTTCGGCATTAATTCTGCATTCGATGGAATGTCCGTGTATTTGAATGTCTTCCTGCTTGAAGCGCAGTGGATAACCCGAAGCTATTGAAATCTGTTCCTTGATTATATCGACCCAGGTTATCATTTCGGTCACCGGGTGCTCGACCTGGACACGGGTATTCATTTCAATGAAATAAAATTCATTGTTTTCATACAGAAACTCGAAGGTACCCGCGCCTTCGTAACCCATTTTCATACAGGCCTCGGCGCAACGCGTTCCAATTCGGTTTCGTTGTTCTTCGGTAATTCCGGGTGCCGGTGCTTCTTCCACGACCTTTTGATGCCGGCGTTGCATGGAACAGTCACGCTCGCCCAGGTGAATAGCATTTCCATGCGAGTCTGCAAGAACCTGTATTTCGATATGGCGGGGGGAACCGAGATATTTTTCCATGTAGACAATGTCGTTGTTAAACGCTGCGCCTGCTTCCGATTTAGTCAATTGAATCGAGTTCAGCAGGCTTCCTTCAGCATGAACAACGCGCATGCCGCGACCACCACCACCACCAGCCGCCTTGATGATGACGGGATAGCCAATTTTCCGGCCAAGCGCGAGATTGCGTTCCTTATTGCTATCGAGGGGGCCATCCGAACCCGGAACCGTCGGAACGCCCGCTTTTTTCATCGCCTTGATGGCGGCAACTTTATCGCCCATGGTTCGAATTGAATCGGCACTCGGGCCGATGAACTTAAACCCGCTGGACTCGACCTGTTCGGCAAATTCCGAATTTTCGGAGAGAAATCCGTAACCCGGATGGATACCGTCGGCATTGGTTAATTCAGCAGCACATATCAGCGCGGGAATATTGAGATAACTTTCAAGCGACGAAGGGGGACCGATACAAACCGACTCATCGGCCAGCCGTACGTGTTTCAAATCACGGTCGGCAGTCGAGTGCACAGCAACGGTTTTGATACCCATTTCCCGGCAGGCGCGCAAAATACGAAGGGCAATTTCGCCTCGATTGGCAATAACTATTTTTTCCAGCATGGGTGATTTACTCGATAATAAAAAGCACTTGATCGAATTCGACTGGGCTGCCGCTTTCGACCAGGATGGAGCGAACAATGCCCGCCTTGTCAGCTTCAATCTGATTCATCATTTTCATCGCTTCTATGATGCACAAGGTGTCACCGACATTAACCTGCTGACCCTGAGCGACGAACGGCCCTGAAGTGGGTGATGCCGATTCATAGAAGGTACCGACCATTGGCGATTTCACCTGGTGGCCACTGTGCGTTTCTACCTTCTCGGCAGGGACGCCGGGAGCTGCAACTGGAGCTGCTACAGGCGCTGGTACGTAAACCGGGGCAGCGGGTGCAAATTGACGACTGATTCGTACTGATTCTTCGCCTTCTTTTATTTCAAGCTCGGCGATTCCAGAATCTTCGAGTAATTCGATGAGTTTTTTAACTTTTCTTATATCCATTTGCTTGCTTCTCTTAATGGTTGGATTTATTGCATTGAACGATTGCGGCTTCAAATGCCAACAGATAACTGTTTTTGCCGAAACCGCTGATGACACCTACTGCGATATCTGAAAGGTAGGAGTGCACCCTGAATTCTTCGCGTGCGTAAACGTTCGATAAATGGAGTTCGATAAATGGGATTCGTGTGGCCATAAAAGCATCACGAATGGCAATACTGGTATGAGTATAGGCCGCGGGATTAATAATGATAAAGTCGACATTTTCCTGGCCAGCCTGTTGAATTCGAGTGACGATGTTGCCTTCGATATTCGATTGAAACGCTTCCAGTTGAATTTTATTCTGAATGGCCATCTTTTCTAGTTCGCCATTAATATCCTCGAGCGTATCGGAACCGTATATTTCAGGTTCTCGCGTTCCAAGCATGTTCAGGTTTGGGCCATGTATGGCCAGAATTTTCAGCATATTTCGAAGTTGTATCGTTATTATCTACTGCGGGATGGTAATTTTCACATACCGGTTAGATAGAGTCCAGTTTTAGCGCGTTATTTACCATTTTGCCGAAGATATCGACAATGTTCATTAATCGATGAGTTTTAAATGGCAACTGATTGGCGATTCGGGCCGGCCAGCCTAAAGCTGAGCGATTTGATCGCGTAATTGCTCCAGCGTTACTATGCCATTGTGCTGGAAAACGGGTTCACGATTCCGGTTAAGAATGACCGTAAACGGCAGGCTCCCGCTGGGATTGCCAAATGCGGCGTTGTACATCGAAATTCTGGCGCCTGCCAGATAGATTGGGTAATTGATCTGGTATTCATCGATAAAGCGGCGGACCGGTTCCAGGCCGTCGAAGGCGACTCCGATTATGAGCAGCTTATCGGGGTGATTTTGTCGCTGAAAATCGACCAGATCCGGAATTTCACGGCGGCAGGGGGCGCACCAGGGGGCCCAGAAATTAACCACCAGAATTTCGCTATCGAGGTCGTCAATGACCGACTCTTTACCGTTGAGATCGAACAGCGGAATAGACAGCAGGCTGATCTGATCTGAACTTGCCGGGGCCTTGTCATCAGCAGACCATTGAAAGACTAGCAGACCGGCCAGTAACGAACCGAGGGCCAGCGCCGCGACAAGTAGCGTATTTCGATTCACCCGCAGATTCACTATTGATAGGTTTTGATAATATGCGCGGCGAATTCTTCTCCGGACATTTCACCAACGACGCGACGATGACGAACTTCCTGACCATTCGCATCATAAAATAAAATGGCGGGGGGGCCGTATATACCGAGCGAGCTCATCAAAGCACTGTCAATGGCGTCATTTTCGGTTACATCGGCCTGCAATGTTGCCACACCCTTTAGAGCATTTAGCACTCCCGGATGAGTGAACGCATACTTTTCCATTTCCTTGCATGAAATGCACCAGTCGGCATAAAAGTCGAGCATGGTGAGGCGGCCCTGCTTTAGCGAATCGTCCAGTGCCAGTTGCAGGCCATCCGTGCCTTTGATTTGCCTGAAGTTCACCCGTTGTTCGCGGCTGTTTCCCTGTTGAGTAAACGAGCCTAGCCCACGAAGCGGTTGAATCAAATCATGGCTACCCGCGGCAACCCCCAGTAGATAGGTAATCCCGTAAATCAAAACCAGAATCCCAGCGCCTTTACTGAAGCGTCGCCAACCGGATGTCGAGGCCGTGATCGTATCCAGTGCCCCCATATATATCGACGAACCGATTAACAAAGCGGCAACTAACAACATGGTTATTCCAACCGGGAGAAATCGTTCGAGCAACCAGATTGCGACTGCGAGCAATACCACTCCGAACACCGATTTAACCGCATCCATCCAGCCACCGGCTCTGGGAAGCAAGGAACCAGCGGAAGTTCCAATCAGCAGCAAAGGAACACCCATGCCCATTCCGAGGGCAAACAGGGCCAAACCGCCCAGTTGCCAGTCCTGGGTCTGGGTAATATAAAAAAGCGCTCCGACCAGTGGGGCGGTAATACAGGGGCCAACAATGATCGCGGAGAAAAAGCCCATCAAACCAACCCCGATCATATCGCCACCTTGCTGACTATTACTGAGCGAGGCGAGTCGGCTTTGCAGTGCGTTAGGCAACTGCAGTTCGTAAAAGCCGAACATTGACAATGCCAACAGCACGAATACTGCGGCGAAAATGCTTAGAATGACGGGGTCCTGGAACCAGATCTGAATATTGAATTCATTGCCGAAGTAACCGGCAATGGCGCCGATCACGGCGTAGGTCGACGCCATCGCTAAAACATAAACGAGCGATAATGAAAAAGCTTTGCGCGTCGTTATCGAATCACCCTGGCCGGCGATAATGCTGGATAGAATTGGAATCATCGGGAACACGCAGGGGGTAAAGGTCAAACCGATTCCGGCGAGAAAAAAGATACCGATTACAATGAGCAGGCTTTGATCGTGCAGAAACCGGGTAAATTGATCCTGTTCTGACAGGGGCGGGTTGTTATCGCTGGTCAGGTTCCTGGTATCGATGGCCGCTGTGTTTATACCATCCGGCGGCGTATTGACCACCTGGATCAATCCGGCCCCGGCGTCGACATTGAGATATTTTGTTACCGGCGGATAGCAAATTCTATCCTCAACGCAACCCTGGTATTGATAAGAAAGCACAAATTTGTCGCTCGCCCCGGCGCTGGACATAATCGGTATCGAGATATCAACCTGGTCGTAAATAACTTCGGTCGGGCCGAGGAAAGGGTCGTCTTTTTTCTTGCCTTTTGGTAGCGCTATAGCGCCGATGTCGTGCCCTTTACCAGATACCATCGCTACTTTGAACTTATCGAGGTACAGATAGATATTGGCCGCCATCAGTATATTGGTCTGAATCACATTATTGGCATCGAGCCTGGCGGTTAATATAAAAGCTTCGTCGGGGTGTAAGATTTCATCTGAATTATCGAGACCGCTGTCTTCACCCAATGTCTGTAACATTTGCAGCGCCGATCTATTTTCGCTGTTGGTTGAGGTTTGCGTGCTGGCCGGTTTCCCGGTTATGGAAGACAAAAGCGATTGTAAGGTGGCCACGTCTTCGGTCGAATTTGTCACACTATTGTCGTCGGGATTCCAGTCGGCTGGCTGAATAACAGCCTTCGAATCGAGGTTGATGTTGAGCGCCTGGCGTAAGGGCGGGTAACAAACCCCGATATCGGCGCAGCCCTGGCTGGTTGCCTTGACTCTCAATTGTCTGGCTAAAGAGTCGCCAGTTTCTATGGGTAGAATAATTCTGACGCTGTTTCGATAGACTTCCATATCGCCGAAAAACTCGTCATTTTTAATTTTGCCTTTCGGGAAAATCGGCGGGCCGAATTCTGCACCGCCAGTATCGGAGGCAAATTCAAACGCGAAGCGTTCACGGTACATGTAGTAACCCGGGGCAATCCGGTACTCGGCGACTAAATCCCCGTTATCCATCCACGCGCTAAGCGCAAAGGCCTGCTCGGGCGGTAATAATTCCTGCTCCTGGGCGAGCGAAATCCCCCCGTACCCGATCAATAGTAATGTTATTGGTATCAGTTTCTTGAGTAAGGCGTTACAGGATATCATTGGTGTCTACGGGGCTCGTCAGATGAGAGCAGCATGGAATCGACGGAGTCTACCGCAAAATGTTCCAGCACTGCCAGTTGATTAATAGTGAACAAATTTAGCCTTTTATCCTGGATTGGTGGAAGATTATTTGTGATTGTCATCTAAGTCGTTGTTAACAATTGTTCAGCTAATAGTGGTAGACCGATAATTCGCCTGAATGTTTACTTTATATAGAGTATTAATTTCAGATTATTTGGCAATACACCGGATGGGCTATGCTTTTTCACGGCATTGATCCCGGTTGGCTCTGATTTATGTCAGGCATCATTTGACAGCTGGGCCTTGAATAAGTGATATGCTAACCCCATTATCAATATCCTCCCTTACTAACTAGTCACTGATAAATTCATGTTCCGAATTCTGACACTGATATTTCTTATTGTTCCCATCGTGGAAATATACTTCCTGATTCAGGTGGGCCAGATTATCGGCGCTGGCTGGACCATATTGCTGGTCGTGCTGACCGCGGTTATCGGCGTGCGTTTGCTCAAAGTGCAGGGAATTTCTACGATGGCGCGGGCGCAACAGAAAATGAATTTGGGCGAAATTCCCGCGAAAGAAATGCTCGAAGGAATGGGCCTGGTGATGGCCGGTGCTTTGCTCTTAACCCCCGGCTTTTTCACCGATGCAGTTGGGTTTTTGCTACTTTTCCCACCCACCCGATTATGGCTGGTCGGGCATATCGTGCCGCGAATGGTGGTCAGCCATAGTGCAGGGTTTTCGTCTCAGCCCGGTCAACCCCGCAAGAACGATGTAATCGAAGGCGTAAATTACCGCAAGGAAGACTGAAGCGCGCTAATTCCAGTGTTTTTGTACGAATTCTGCTTGAAACCTTAATTTTACCCCCCATATTGCTTGACTAGTAAAGGTCGCTGAATACTATTAGCAGTCTCAATGCGCGAGTGCTAGTTCGCGACATATTTCCGGGTCGTCTTAATCGGATGACTTAACTTTAAATGATACAAAATTGGAGCGTAGCAACAATGAACATTCGTCCTTTGCATGATCGAGTAATCGTCAGGCGCATGGAAGAAGAACGAACCACTGCTGGTGGTATCGTCATTCCTGATTCTGCAACTGAAAAACCAAGCACTGGAGAAATCCTTGCTGTTGGTAAAGGTAAAATAACCGATTCTGGTGAACTTCGTGCCCTGGAAGTAAAAGTTGGTGACAGCGTTTATTTTGGCAAGTACTCCGGTACCGAACTCAAGGTCGACGGTGAAGAACTGTTGATAATGCGCGAAGATGACATCATCGCGGTTGTTGAATAAATAGAACTTAAGAGGTTTAAACTCAAATGAGTGCAAAAGACGTAAAATTTGGTGATGATGCGCGATCGCGTATGGTCAACGGCGTAAATATTTTAGCCAATGCAGTAAAAGTAACGCTGGGTCCTAAAGGACGTAACGTAGTTCTGGACAAGAGCTTCGGCGCGCCGACTGTGACTAAAGATGGTGTTTCTGTTGCGAAAGAAATCGAACTCGAAGACAAGTTCGAAAACATGGGTGCGCAGATGGTGAAGGAAGTTGCTTCACAGACTTCTGACATTGCGGGCGACGGAACGACTACTGCGACTGTACTGGCGCAAGCTATTGTTCGTGAAGGCATGAAAGCAGTTGCCGCCGGCATGAATCCTATGGATCTCAAGCGCGGTATCAACAAAGCAGTAGCCGCTGCGGTTGAACATCTGCAAGCTAACTCTACCCCTTGTGCTGACAGCAAAGCGATCGCACAAGTTGGTACTATTTCAGCTAACTCTGATGACAGTGTTGGTGGAATTATTGCCGAAGCAATGGAAAAAGTTGGTAAAGAAGGCGTTATCACTGTTGAAGAAGGTTCTTCTTTCGACAATGAGCTCGAGGTTGTTGAAGGTATGCAGTTTGACCGTGGTTACCTGTCTCCTTACTTCGTAAACGATCAAACAACTATGTCGGCCGAGCTCGAAGAGCCGTTGATTCTGTTGTTTGACAAGAAAATTTCCAACATCCGCGAATTGCTTCCAGTTCTTGAAGCGGTAGCCAAGTCAGGAAAGCCATTATTGATTATCGCCGAAGACATCGAAGGCGAAGCGCTGGCAACACTGGTTGTCAACAGCATGCGTGGTATCGTTAAGGTTTGTGCGGTTAAAGCACCTGGTTTCGGCGATCGTCGTAAAGCCATGTTGCAGGACATTGCAATTCTGACTGGTGGTCAGGTCATTTCGGAAGAAGTTGGTCTGAGCCTGGAAAAAACCACACTGGAAGATCTTGGTTCGGCGAAGAAAGTTTCGATCACCAAAGAAAATACTACGATTATCGATGGCTCCGGTTCTGCCGAAGACATTCAAGGTCGTATTACACAGATCAAAGCACAGATTGGTGAATCTACTTCAGATTACGATACCGAAAAAATGCAGGAACGTCTGGCCAAGTTGGCCGGTGGTGTTGCTGTAATCAAAGTCGGCGCGGCAACTGAAATCGAAATGAAAGAGAAGAAAGCTCGCGTAGAAGACGCGCTGCACTCGACTCGTGCTGCGGTTGAAGAAGGCGTAGTTGCCGGTGGCGGTGTTGCTCTGATCCGCGCCTGCGCGGCGATTGCTGATCTGAAAGGCGACAATGCCGATCAAAATGTTGGTGTCGATATTGCACGTCGTGCGATGGAAGAGCCAATGCGTCAAATCGTCAGCAATGCTGGCGGTGAAGCATCGGTTGTCGTTAACAAGGTAAAAGCGTCTAAAGGTAACAATGGTTACAACGCAGCGACTGATGAATACGGCGACATGATCAAAATGGGTATTCTTGATCCAACTAAGGTAACTCGTTCTGCATTGCAAAATGCGGCATCGGTTGCTGGTTTGTTGATCACTACCGAGTGCATGATTGCTGACTCACCTAAAGATGCTGGTCCTGGGATGCCTGATATGGGCGGAATGGGTGGCATGGGTGGCATGATGTAAGCTGTTCGTTTACCCGAACGCAGTACCCGAAAAGCCCCGCATTGCGGGGCTTTTTTTTGGCTGAATTTTACGCCCTGTGGATTCGCTTTTCGACATTACCCGTTGCTCGATGCGTTGCCATATTCGGTCAAGGGATCTTGCCCATTTCCTGGATACGGAAAAGCGACCCCGAATTTTTTGATCTGGGCTTAAATCGATTTCAAATGGTTACCTTTAAAGCTCACTCCCCGGACGGTTAGAGAGTTGCGGTTCTGTAGAAAAACTTCCTGCATTTAATATGCAGGGTGCACTCCGGGGTAGCTCGGAAATTAATCACCGGGCGGCTACCATAAAAATTATTAGTTTCGCGGATTACCGTCGAGGTCGCGCTGTGCATAATCCGCCGTTTTGTTCACTTGTGAACGCTTGCGCCAATAGTTCGCCAAAATCGCTGCGGGTCTAGGAAGGTAGAAAGTCTATCGGGTAGGTAACGGTAATGGCCGGCACATTGGCACTGGCAAACTTAAAGCGTTTGATTTTCAAGCGTAGCTTGCCCTCCAGCGTTTTATCGCCTAGCTCGCTGGATAAAATTTTCACATCGGTCACCGTACCATCCGGGGCAATCGTCAATTCGACCACTACCTTGCCAACCAGAGACGGATTTTTACGCAGTGCCCGTTGGTAAATACTATAAATTCCACCTTTGTTTTTCTGAAAAACCCGCTCAATTTCATCTGAACTGCGTTGGGTGGTTGTCGTCTTTTTGGTGCTTGTCGCTGTTTTTATCTTTTCGGCCGTTTGAATTTTACTTTCGACGCGGGTAGTCGCCCGCGAGCTCAATTCGCTAGTTTGAATTTTGCGGTTCAGCGTGTCCGTTTTGATACCGCCGCTTGTGCTGACCGCATTGGAAGTCAGCAATTCCGAAGTAGTGGCAACTTTGATTTCCTGCTTACCTTCGGTTTGCTGAGGCAAATCAATAACATCGTCAATGCTGAAATCGCGAAGGTCAGCGAGTTCGTCCTTAAGCGCGATTAACCCACTTTGCTGCGCAACTTCGCGTGCGGTTTCTTTTTTGGCTTCCTTTTTCTTCTCCTCTACTTTCTTTTCCTCTTTCTTTTTAACTTCTTCCTTTTTCTTTTCCTTCACCGGCGGCGGTCTAACCTTCTGCTTTTCCAGGATCAGTTTCGCCAGTCGTGGTGAAATATCTACCAGGTTTTTCTGGGCAATTTCGGGTAGTTCAAGCGAATTTAAAACG
>JBLHOA010000045.1:0-17817 GCA_047622345.1 Gammaproteobacteria bacterium
TGCAAATACTAATTGAACTGGAACAAACCAATTGATGGAATAGCAATGGGGTGTTGGGTTTTGTTTTTCCGGACATCAACAGGCCTCCTCGCTTAATCTAGTGTACCTTATTTACTCAGCCCGCCACGATCGATCCAGGCCTGATAAATATTATCCGGCCACCAGTGTTGAAAGGATGCAATCACCGACAGGCGATCTTCTTCGCTCAAGCTGTTTTTAAACGGCGGCATTTTTCCACCGATGGCAATGCCGCCATTGCTGATCGTTTTAAACAGTCCTGAAAGTGGGTGATGCCAACTGTGTGCGGTGCCGTTTAGCGGCGGTGGCGGGTAGGATCCATCGGCAAGTGGTTTTCTGAAATCGTCGGTTAATCCCTGCGCCGAGGCCCCATGGCATTGCGCGCAGTTTTCCTTAAAAATCCGATTACCGGTTTCGACTATCGAATAGCTATACCAGCGCCCAGGCACAGTTTCGGCCTGTAGTGTTGCGCTAAAGGCGAGCAAAAAAATAAAAAGTAAGGGTTTTATCATAAAATTTGTCGGGTCAGATTGTTTGACCAGCTATCACCTTATAAAAATTAACCTCGGATTAATATACCCACAATAATCTAGCCATTGGCTTCGCGAACTCGCTTCGCCTCTTGTTTCGTTTTATCGAATTCAGCGCGTCGCCGGGCAATTTCTTCCGCGCTTAATAAGTTCGCGTTCGAATAGTCATTCTGCCAATCGGGGTCACCGTTCCAGCGAAACGGCGACTGTTCGGTCGTTCGGGCCTGTTTTGCGCTAACCAGCAGCTGTAGCGCCAGTCGCGCAATTTCCAGTTGGGAGCCTGAATCATCGGGTAGTCCGGCACTGTTTCCCAGTGGGAAGTTGTTGAACAGCAGACGCGGTACGCCGACATGTACGACGATATCGCGAGCACAGCCCATGATCACGGTGGCAATGCCGGCCTGCTCGAGGGCCCTTGCGGCGAGGCTCACCGACTGGTGACAGA
The DNA here is from genome assembly GCA_047622345.1 of Gammaproteobacteria bacterium. GTDB lineage: Bacteria > Pseudomonadota > Gammaproteobacteria. The sequence goes on from JBLHOA010000045.1 coordinate 994, forward strand.
CGGGGCAATTGGGAATCAGTATCGCCGCATCCAGTTTATCTTCACGACAGCGCTCGACCAGGGCCGGGCCGTCAATTTCGATGCTTGTTTTTTGTGAACGATTGGTCGGAAGACCGTAAAACCTTGGCGACAATTCGCCAAATTCACCTGTACTTTGCAGTGCTTTCAGCGCGCGCAACGGAAAGTAACTGCCCTGATCGTTGGCGGGGCTGTGCTTGCGATCGTAGGCGATGTGGGAAATGCGTAAGTCCGGCTCAACTTCAGTGGTTTCGCTATACACCGAATAAAATTTGGCGCGCCCGTTGTGCGCCGCCCCCGGACCCTGTTCGCCTTTTTCCGGTTGATACGGCGCCGCTGTGGTGACTATGCCGATGCGGGCTTCTGATAACGGCTTTGCGAAAAGGGTAAAGGGTACATCGCTGAAATGCGCCCAGCGGTAGGGCTCGCCATAGCCCAGTATCTGGTAGTACTCGCTGATGCGCGTGAGGTAATCGAGTGGTGCATCAACATCCATGTTAACCATCAACCGAGCAGGATATCGCGAACCTGTTGATACTTTTCCCGGGTTTTATCGATCAACGGTTGCGGGATAGTCGGTGCGGGCGGAGTTTTGTCCCAGTCCAGGGTTTCCAGATAATCGCGCAGAAACTGCTTGTCGAAACTCGGTGGGCTGATGCCGGGGCGATACTCTTCGGCAGGCCAGTAGCGCGATGAATCGGGGGTCAGGATTTCGTCGATCAAAACCAGTTCATCATTGCTGTCCAGACCGAATTCAAATTTAGTGTCGGCGATAATGATGCCGCGTTCGCGCGCGTAGTCGGCGGCGCGTTGGTACAGCTGAATGCTGACATCACGTACCTCATTGGCACGCTCGAGGCCGATTTTCGAAACCACCGCATCGAAGCTGACATTGATGTCGTGATCGCCGACTTCGGCTTTGCTCGAAGGAGTAAATATTGGCTCGGGTAACTGCGCCGCTTGCTGTAATCCCTGTGGAAGTTGAATGCCACAGATAGCACCACTGGCCTGATAGTCCTTCCAGCCGGAACCGATGACATAACCGCGCACAATCGCTTCAACGGGTAGCGTTTTCAGGCGGTTGACGATAATCGAGCGGCCTTTCAACTGTTCGTAGTCGGAGGCGCTAACATAATCGAGCAAATCGAGGGTGGTCAGGTGGTTTTGAACGATATCCGCAGTTTTCGCAAACCAGAAGTTAGACACTTCGGTAAGCAGCTCGCCCTTGCCCGGAATCGGTTGGTCAAACACAACGTCGAAGGCCGATAGTCGGTCGGTGGTGATAATCAACATATGCGCTTCATCGATCGCGTAAATGTCGCGCACCTTGCCGCGCGCAATAAGCTCAATATGGTCGAGGTTGGTTTCAAATAGGGCTGAGCGGGTCATCTGCATAAACGGTTTAGTAACGGGTTTCAAATATTAGCATAGAGATGAATGGCGATTCTTCAGCTAATAGTGTTTTCGTTCAAAATCACGGTATAATCCATCGCTTTTTTGGGATAACCCGGAGCAAGCAATGTCAAAGCCTGTAGTAGCGGTGGTGATGGGTAGCACTAGTGATTGGCCAGTCATGCTATTTGCCACAGAAATGCTGGAAACCTTCGGCGTAGAATGCCAGGCTCAGGTAATCTCTGCGCACCGTACACCCGACCTGCTCACCGAATTCGCAAAGACCGCGCGTGCCAACAATATCAGTTGTATTATCGCCGGTGCAGGCGGTGCTGCGCATTTGCCAGGTATGCTCGCGGCCAATACAACCGTTCCGGTACTGGGTGTTCCGGTTCCGAGTGAGCATCTGAAAGGCCTTGACTCGTTATACTCGATAGTACAAATGCCCAAAGGCATTCCGGTAGCGACTTTTGCCATTGGTAAGGCCGGTGCCATCAACGCGGCGCTCTATGCGATTGCGATGCTGGCAATGACGGATGCCGCGCTGGCCGAAAAGCTCGAAAAATTTCGCCGTGAGCAAGAAGCTGCAGTTCTCAAAATGACCCTACCCCCCGAAGCCTGATAATGATAGTAAGACCCGGTAGTACTCTAGGAATGCTCGGCGGCGGTCAACTCGGGCGCATGTTTGTTATTGCCGCCAAAACCATGGGCTATGAAGTTATTGTCCTCGACCCCGATTTAAATAGCCCTGCCGGCTCTATGGCGAGCGAACACCTGGTGCAAGGCTTTGATCATCAGCAATCGCTGGATTATCTCGCCGCCAATTGCTCGGCAATTACAACCGAATTTGAAAACATCCCGGCGGCTACCCTTGAGTATTTGGCGCAATCGGTACCGGTCCATCCTGCGGCCAGCGCTTTGCGTATCGCCCAAAATCGTAAACAGGAGAAAGCGTTTTTCAAAGAGCTGGGATTATTAACCGCTGATTTTCTGGCGATCGAGTCCATCGCTGATATTCAAGCCGCGGCTGATTTCAAGTTTCCGGCAATACTCAAAACCAATACTCTCGGTTACGACGGCAAAGGGCAGGTGGTCTGTCATTCGTTTGGCGAATTGACCGCTGCCTTCCAATCCGTTGGCGAAAAACCCTGCGTGCTCGAGCAGCGGATTAACCTCGCCTGCGAAGTGTCAGTAGTGCTGTGTCGCTCGCAGCAAGGTGAGGTTGAATGCTTTCCGGTCGCTGAAAATAGCCACGCTAACGGCATTCTGGATATTACTCTGGCACCGGCAAGAATTCCGGACGAAATGTCAGACCGGGTTATTGCAGCGGCGAAGGCCATCGCAAATGGTCTCGATTATTGCGGTGTGTTGGCGGTCGAATTTTTTATCGACGATGCCGACCGGGTGCTGGTCAATGAAATGGCCCCGCGCCCGCACAATTCGGGTCACTACACCATCGACGCCTGTGATAGCTCGCAGTTTGAACAGCAGGTCCGCATGATCTGCGGTTTACCGGCAGGCTCCTGCCAGCAGCATAGCGCGGTAGCGATGTGGAATATTCTCGGCGATATCTGGCCCGATGGCGGAGTTCCTGCCTGGGAGGAGTTGCTGAAATTTGATCAGGCCAAGCTTCATCTTTATGGCAAAAAAGAAGCGCGCCCCGGACGTAAGATGGGGCATGTCAATTGCCTCGGTGACGATCTGGAACAGGCTGAAGTCTTACTGCTTCGGGTGGTAGCGGCGCTTACCTCTGTTTGATACCACGCGCCACGGTGTAGGTTTTGCCCTGTTTGATCTTCTCATAGTGACCGAAGACCTCGTTAAACCCGCGTTTGAAAAACTGACGCAGGCCGGTAATGGTAACAATATAAAACGACCCGCCCGGCTTTAGGTATTTGAGCGCATCGAAGAGGTAGATATACTGCATTTCCTTTCCGACCTTGGCCGGAATATTGGATACGATCAGGTCGAACTGCTGCTTTGGAATCTGGTCGAAGCCATTGCTCAGCAGGCAACTGGCATTTTCAATTTTGTTAATGATGCGGTTTTTTTCCGAATAGTCGATCGCTACAAAATCCTTGTCGACGAGCAGGCTGTGCCCGCCGGGTGCCGATTTCGCCATGCTCAGGCCGAGAATTCCATAGCCGCAGCCAAGGTCGAGGCAATCGTCATCGCTATTAATTTCCAGGAAATCGAGCAACATGCTGGAACCGGCGTCGATTGCCTTCGGTGAAAAGAGCCCCCAGGTGGTTTTGAACTGCAAACCCTGATAGTCGACCGACAGATCCTGACGGATTTTACGGTTGTATTCTTTAAAGTTATCCATAGGTGTCGTTCAGCAGTTATTAAGCCGGCGTGACTAAGCTTTACATAGAGATATGGCTTTGTAACAATGGCGCGGATTTTTAGTTGCGCCATTATCCATTGGCAAATTGTAGAATGCCACCCGGGAGTTCAGTTTTATGAAATTTGTAGTCACTTTTACCCTGTTTTTCTCGCTGCTGGTCAGTTTGCCTGCCAGCGCGGATGTGGCCAAAGGTCAATCGACTTATGCCGCCAAGGGTTGTATCGGTTGTCATGGTGCCGCTGGTAAAAGCGTCGTACCGACCTATCCCTCGCTGGTTGGCCGGAGTGGCGATTTCGTGCGTAAAAATTTAACCGACTTTCGTAGCGGCGCGCGCAAAAACCCGGTGATGAATGCGATGTCCGCAGGTCTTAAGGACGAAGACATTAACAATCTTGCCGATTACATCAACAGCCTGAAATAATTTTCTGCGTATAAAACCATGACCGATTTTCAGCTAGCCCCGTCGATTTTATCGGCCGATTTCGCACGCCTCGGCGAAGAAGTCGACAATGTTATCGCCTCCGGTGCCGACATTGTCCATTTTGACGTGATGGATAATCACTACGTACCGAATTTGACCATCGGCCCGCTGGTTTGTGAGGCGCTGCGTAAACACGGGGTTACCGCGCCGATCGATGTTCACTTAATGGTGAAACCCGTCGATCGAATCATCCCCGATTTTGCCGCAGCAGGCGCTAGCTATATTACCTTTCATCCCGAAGCTTCTGATCATATCGATCGCAGTTTGTCGTTGATTCGTGAATGCGGTTGCCGCGCCGGACTGGTGTTTAACCCGGCAACGTCCTTGAGCTATCTCGATCATGTCCTCGATAAGGTCGACATGATTTTACTGATGTCAGTTAATCCGGGATTTGGCGGGCAAAGTTTTATTCCGTCAACCTTACCGAAATTGCGCGAAGCACGGCGAATTATTGATCAATCAGGTTTTGATATCCGACTCGAAGTCGATGGCGGCGTAAAGGTCGATAATATTGCTGAAATTGCCGCCGCCGGTGCGGATACCTTCGTTTCCGGTTCGGGAATTTTCGGGCATGTCGAGCCTGATAACGGTCATCATTACGAAGGAATCATCCAGCAGTTCCGGGATCAATTGGCGACCGTTGGGTCGGTTTGAGCGCGCATAATTAGTCGTAGATATGCGGCTAATGCTATGTTAGATTCTACCGTCACACAGCACAGATCGATTTAAATGACTTCAAAACTTAGACAGATTACTCAGGGTACCCAGCGCTGGCGATGGTGATCGCTAGTCTTTACCCGTTACTTTTCTGTTTAAATGTTTAAAGGGAATGCCGCGAGGGCACCCGGAGTTAAATATGAATCTCAAGCAATTCAATAAAATCAAACGCGACTTTAATCGTATACCCCTGGTCCGCGAGATATTCGCCGATCTCGATACCCCGCTCAGCACTTATCTAAAGCTCGCCAACGAACCCTATACCTATCTGTTTGAGTCGGTGCAGGGGGGTGAAAAATGGGGGCGCTATTCGATCATTGGCTTAGCCTGTAGTACGCGATTAAAAGTGTTTGGCCGGCATGCGCAACTCGAAGTGGACGGTCAGATTGTCAGCGAAGAAGAAACCGATGACCCACTAACCTTCATCGAGGATTACCTCAATTTCTTTCGCGTTGCCGAAGCCGATTGCCTGCCCAAGTTTCACGGTGGTCTGGTCGGTTATTTTGGCTATGACACGATCCGTTACATCGAGCCGAAGCTCGGTGATTGCCCCAATCCTGACAAGCACGGTACCCCCGATATTTTACTGATGCTCAGCGACCAACTGGTTGTTTTTGACAATCTGTCGTCGCGCATGTTCATCGTGGTGCATGTCGACCCCGCCGAAAAACAGGCCTGGCAGCATGGCCAGTTGCGTCTCGCCGAGCTCGAAGCAAAACTTGATTCGGTGCTGTCGATGAAGCCGGTCGTAGCCGAATCGATGTCATCCGAGCAGGATTTTACTTCGGAGTTTACCCAGCAGGGTTTTCAGGACGCGGTCGAAAAAGCACGCCAGTACATTATCGATGGTGATGCGATGCAAATCGTATTATCGCAACGCCTGTCGATTCCGTTTAAATCAGAACCGATCAACCTGTACCGGGCGTTGCGCAGCTTGAATCCCTCGCCGTATATGTATTTTCTCAATCTCGGCGATCACCATATCGTGGGCTCTTCACCGGAAATTCTGGTTCGTCTCGAAGACGAAGCGGTTACCGTAAGGCCGATTGCGGGTACCCGTCCGCGGGGTAGCAACGCCGAAGAAGACCGTGCGCTGGAGCAGGATTTACTGAGCGACCCGAAGGAATTAGCCGAGCATCTAATGCTGATTGACCTGGGCCGAAACGATGCCGGCCGAGTGAGCGAAGTCGGCACGGTCAAGCTGACCGAAAAAATGATCATCGAACGCTACTCGCACGTCATGCACATCGTGTCCAATGTCGAAGGCAAGCTGAAGTCCGACATGTCGGCCTTCGATGTATTGCGCGCTACCTTCCCCGCGGGAACGGTTTCCGGTGCCCCCAAAATAAGGGCGATGGAAATTATCGATGAGCTGGAACCGGTAAAGCGTGGCATTTATTCAGGCGCAGTAGGTTACATATCCTGGAGCGGCAACATGGATACCGCAATCGCGATCCGCACCGCGGTGATCAAAGATGAGCAGCTCTATATTCAGGCGGGCGCCGGCATTGTGTATGACTCGGTGCCGGAAAATGAGTGGGCCGAAACGATGAATAAGGGCCGTGCTATTTTCCGTGCCGTGGCCATGGCCGAAGCGGGCTTGCCTTCGCGCGATCCCTGCGATGTCACGGAGGAGGTGTAGCGATGAGTATTTTAATGATCGATAACTACGATTCCTTCACCTATAACCTGGTGCAATACCTCGGTGAGCTCGGTGCCGAGGTTGAGGTCGTGCGTAACGACCAGATCGATGTAGAGCAGCTGATGTTAAACCCGGCTACCCATATTATGGTGTCACCGGGCCCGGGTACGCCCGATCAGGCGGGCATATCGATGGCGGCAATTGCTGCGGTGGCCGGTGATAAACCCTTATTTGGCGTCTGTCTCGGACATCAAAGCATCGGCCAGGTCTTTGGCGGAAAAATCATTCATGCGCGTAAAATCATGCACGGCAAAACGTCGCTGGTGCATCACCTTGGGACCGGTGTATTCGCCGGGCTTGCCAATCCCTTCACCGCAACCCGTTATCATTCGCTGGTGATCGAAAAAGAGAGCCTGCCCGACTGTCTCGAGATAACCGCATGGACCGAAAATGATGATGGTGAAATCGATGAAATTATGGCAATAAAACATAAAGAACTCGCGGTAGAAGGCGTTCAATTTCACCCCGAGTCGATACTGTCCGAACACGGGCACGCGATGTTGAACAATTTTCTGCAGCAGAATATCAATAGTTAGGGGGCAGGGTGGACATACAGGCAGCAATAAAATCGGTCATCGCCGGGCAGGATTTAAGCGGCGAGGATATGAATTCGGTGATGCAGCAAATCATGACTGGCGAATGTACCTCGGCGCAGATCGGTGGGTTTCTCGTCGGTTTGCGCATGAAAGGTGAATCGGTTGATGAAATTTCCGCCGCCGCCAAAGTCATGCGTGAATTGTCGACCCGGGTTTCGGTTGCCGGTGATCATCTGGTCGATACCTGCGGCACTGGCGGTGATGCTTCGGGCAGTTTTAATATTTCTACCGCCAGCGCCATTGTCGCTGCGGCCGGCGGCGCGCAGGTAGCCAAACACGGCAACCGCTCGGTGTCGAGTAAATCCGGCAGTGCCGATGTACTCGAGGCGGCCGGGGTAAACCTTGAAATATTGCCAGGCCAGGTGGGTGGCTGCATCGAGCAGGTGGGTGTCGGTTTTATGTTTGCGACAAAACACCACGGGGCGATGAAGCATGCCATTGGCCCGCGCAAGGAAATGGCAGTGCGTACCATATTTAATGTGCTCGGCCCTTTGACCAACCCTGCCGGTGCGCCTAACCAGGTGATTGGTGTTTTCGATGCCGAGCTGGTCGAACCTCTGGCGCATGTGCTGCGCAAACTGGGTAGTCGGCATGTGATGATTGTTCATTCCGAAGACGGTATGGATGAAGTCAGTATTTCGGCGCCGACCCGTGTTGCCGAACTGAAAGACGGCGAAGTGAGTTGCTATACCATCACCCCGGCTGATTTTGGCATGACGGTGGCCGCGCTGGCCGACCTCAAGGTAGATAGTGTCGAGCAAAGCCTAGCCAGGATAAAATCGGTTCTGGCTGGTGAGCCTGGCCCCGCGCTCGATATCGTTTGCCTGAATGCCGGCGCCGCGCTGTATGTGGCTGGATGTGCCGAAACACATCAGGCGGGCGTCGAGGCAGCAAAGGCGGCGATACAATCGGGGAAAGCAGCCGAGGTGTTGCAAAACCTGGTCGACTATACGAGCGCCTTATGAGCGCTTCTACACCGGACATCTTAAAGCGCATCCTGCAGCGCAAGCGTGAGGAAATTGCAAGCAGGCGCTTGCAGAGCACGCAGCAACAATTGCTTGAGCAGGCGCAACAGGCTTCGCCGTCGCGTGGGTTTGTTGCCGCATTACAACGCAATATCCGGCAGGGGAAATCAGCGGTAATCGCCGAAATTAAAAAAGCGTCGCCGAGTCAAGGTGTCATCCGCGAAAACTTCGACCCGGTCGCCATTGCAAAGTCGTATCAATCGGGCGGGGCGAGCTGTTTGTCAGTGTTGACCGATCGTGATTTTTTCCAGGGTGATGAAGCCTATCTAATTGCAGCGCGCGCTGCCTGCGACCTGCCGGTGATTCGTAAGGACTTTATTATCGATTCCTATCAGGTAACCGAGTCTCGCGCCATCGGCGCCGATTGTATTTTGCTGATAGTTTCGGCGCTGGATGATCAATCGCTGGCCAGTTTGTATGATCAGGCGCGGGATCTTGGCATGGATGTATTGGTCGAGGTTCATGATCGCGCTGAACTCGAACGAGCGCTGGCATTAAATATTGATCTGGTCGGTATTAATAATCGCAATCTACGCACCTTCGAGACCGACCTGAACACGACTATCGACCTGCTCGACGCAATACCCGATGACTGTATGGTAGTGACCGAAAGTGGCATTCATAGTAGCGAAGACGTTGCCTTAATGCGCCAGCACAAGGTCAATGCATTTCTGGTCGGGGAAGCATTTATGCGCGTCGATGAACCCGGGGAAGGGTTGCGCAAACTCTTTTTCAGCGTCGAGTAACCCGGCTTAAAACTGGGTTCTGCGGGACTTCAGTTGTTAGCGCTAGCGAGAACCAAATACGACGATGGTTTTTCCGTGTGCGGTGATCAGCCCGTCTTCTTCCAGCGTTTTCATTACCCGGCCGGCCATCTCACGCGAACAGCCGACAATTTTGGCTATTTCCTGGCGGGTAATTTTGATTTGCATGCCGTCGGGATGGGTTAGGGCATCGGGTTCGCGTGCCAGATCGAGCAAGGTACGGGCTACCCGGCCGGTGACGTCCATAAAGGCAAGGTTGCTTACTTTCCGGCTGGTATTACGCAAACGGCTGGCGAGTTGCGATGATAACTGGAACAGAATTTCTGGGGTTTCCTTGGCCAGAGTCATGAATTGCTGATAGTGAATTTCAGCAACTTCGCAGGGAGTGCGGGTGTTAACCCAGGCGCTGCGTTTGGTGTCGGCTTCAAACAGGCCCATTTCGCCGAAAAAATCGCCAGGGTTAAGATAGGCCAGTATAATTTCGTTACAATCTTCGTCTTCGATAACAACGCTAACTGAGCCGGCAACGATATAATACAGCGTCTCCGATTCATCGCCGGCATGGATAATAGTACTACGCGCGGCATACTTTTTGGTATGGCAGTGGTGCAGGAAGTTATCAAGAGCAGAGTTTAACTGGGGCACTACTTTTGTGAACGGGTTAACTGACATTTCTAGTTTTATTTGTTAATGCGAAGTGTAACATACCATATTTTTCGAAAATCGACAGTATTAAGGTAATTTAATGAAATGCAGAGTTAAGTGGTTGGATCATATGTCTTTTGTGGGTGAATCCGGCAGCGGACATTCGGTCGTTATGGACGGTGCTCCCGAAGCCGGTGGACGCAACCTTGGGATCCGGCCGATGGAAATGTTGTTGCTCGGTTTGGGCGGTTGCACCGCTTTCGATGTGGTCATGATATTGCGCAAGTCACGTCAGGATTTTGTCGATTGCGAAGTCGAAATTGAGGCCGAGCGTGCCGAGCAAATACCGAAGGTTTTTACCCGGATTCACGTCCATTTTATCGTCAAGGGGAAAAATTTGGATCCGGTAAAAGTCGAGAAAGCGGTAAAATTAACCGCTGAAAAGTATTGTTCTGCATCGAAAATGCTGGAACAGGTCGCTGAGTTAAGCCATGACTTTGAGATTATCGAAACCGACTAAAGCCGATAGGCGGTGAAGGTCATCAGCTTGCCGACTAGCGCCATTGCCCGCTTGACCGGCGCCGGCAAGTCCGCCGCACCGGCCGCACTGGCATTTTCAGCGTGTTCAGCTTCGTCGTCGCGCATGGTTTGCAAAATGACCCGGCTGCGACTGTCTTCGGCGGGAAGTTGGGCCAGGTGTCGATCGAGATGCGCGCAAACCTGTAATTCGGTTTCTTTGACGAAGCCGAGGCTCCATTTATCACCGGCAAGCCCCGCCAGTGAGCCGATAGCAAACGAGCCCCAATACCAGACACCATCAAAGATGCTGCGTGACTGCCCAAGTTCGGACAAGCGTCGCTGACACCAGTTTAAGTGGTCATTTTCTTCAGCGGAGGCCTGCAGCATCGCGGTATTGGTGGCGATATCGCGCGCGGTCAGCGCCTGACCGCGATACAGGCCCTGCGCGGCGACTTCGCCGGCATTATTTACCCGCATAAGCCCGGCGATCTGAGCCTCGTGTCTAACCTCGAGGCTACTATTCTCAAGCGCTGCCGCAGGATACTGCCGTTCGGCACTGACCGGTCGGGAATGACAGGTACTCAGGCCGTGTTGAAGTTCATCGATAAAACGGTCGATTAAAGTTAGTTTTTGCATTATTGTGCCGATTTGCAGCTGTGTATTTAAGGTTGTGTCAGGGCGTTATTATCGACTAATTTGCATGCCGATACCAAGCGACAGAATAATTAACGAAAAACGCATTAAAAGGGGCTTAAGCTGCTTGTCAATCGTCATTTTATCCGCTAGTATTCGCGCCCTTTGTGATAGAAGCCAAAGCATATAGCGGCTTAACCCGGAATTTACATGAAAACCTTTAGTGCCAAATCTGAAACTGTAAAACGCGACTGGTTCGTAGTCGACGCCACCGATAAGGTGCTTGGACGTCTGTCGACTGAAATCGCCCGTCGTTTGCGCGGAAAGCATAAGCCTGAGTATACTCCGCACGTAGATACCGGTGATTACATCGTTATCATCAATGCAGAAAAAATTCGTGTTACCGGTAATAAAGAGCAGGACAAGTTGTACCAGCACCACACCGGATATATCGGTAGTTTGAAAACAACCAATCTTGCGCAACTGCGTAAAGATCACCCCGAAAGAATTTTGCAGCATTCCATTAAAGGTATGTTGCCGAAAAATTCTCTAGGACGTGCAATGTTCAAAAAGTTGAAGGTTTATGCCGGTGGGTCACATGACCACGCTGCGCAACAGCCCCAACCTCTCGAAATTTAATAGGTCGAATTATGGCAGTCGAACAATATTACGGAACCGGTCGTCGCAAGAGTTCAGCGGCACGCGTTTATTTGAAGTCTGGCGCTGGTGCAATCACCGTCAATAAGAAGTCTATCGAAGATTACTTCGGTCGCGAAACATCGCGCATGGTGGTTCGCCAGCCGTTGAAGACTGTCGATCTGCTGGAAAAATTTGACATCAATGTCAGTGTTTCAGGTGGCGGACCAAGCGGACAGGCAGGTGCCATTCGACTGGGTATTACGCGAGCCCTGCTAAAGTATGACGAAACCTTTCGTGAAGCTCTGCGTAAAGAAGGATTTGTTACGCGTGATGCACGTGAAGTCGAACGAAAGAAAGTCGGCCTGCGTAAAGCACGTCGCGGCGTTCAGTTCTCGAAGCGTTAATTCGAGCGTCACTGTTCAATGCAAAAAGCCCGCATCAGCGGGCTTTTTTTTGTGCTGCATATATGGATTAGCCGGGGTTAATAATGCGCACACCCTGGTCACTGCCAAGAATCAGTACATCGGCCGGGCGATGGGCAAATAAACCAACGCACACGACACCGGCGATTTGATTGATCTGCGTTTCCATTTGCAATGCGTCGGTGATCTGCAGGCCGTGAACATCAAGAATCAGGTTGCCGTTATCGGTTACGAAGCCGTTACGCAGACGCGGGTCCCCACCTAGTTCGCGTAGCGCCCTGGCGACCAGCTCGGTGGCCATGGGGATGACTTCGACGGGTAAAGGAAAGCTACCCAGGGTTTCCACCAGTTTACTGTCATCGGCGATACAGACAAATTGCTTAGCGGCCGCGGCGACAATTTTTTCGCGGGTGAGGGCACCGCCGCCACCTTTGATTAAGTGCAACGCGGCATTCGATTCGTCGGCACCGTCAACGTAAAGGTCCAGCCCGTTGACCTCGTTCAAGTCGACGACTTTAAATCCATGTCCTCGCAGTCGTTCGCTGGAAGCTTCCGAACTGGAAACGGTGGCCCGTATACGACCGGCCATTCTTTCGGCAAGAAGGTCGATAAAGTGATTGACTGTAGACCCGGTGCCGACACCGACTATTGAATCAGCTCTAACGTATTCGATCGATGCCTCGGCGGCGATCCTTTTTTTATCTTCGGAGGACATGTATTTACCGGTTGCTTAGTCAGCGAGCAATTATGATAATCAGCGTCGATGAGCGCAAGTCATTGCGGTCAATCTCTTCATCGAAATACAATTTACCCCACCGGTCTTGCCGGACGGGTAGCACTTAACCAGAAATCGGGCCCAGAAATCGGATTATGCGACAGAGTAAATTTTTAGAAAAAGTGTTAACCGCGCGGGTTTACGACGTCGCCCGTGAAACACCTCTTGACGCCATGCCGCGGATTTCAAAACGTTACGCTAATAAGGTCTGGATAAAGCGTGAGGACCTGCAACCGGTGTTTTCATTCAAATGCCGTGGTGCTTTCAATAAAATCTATCAGGTCAAAAAAGCTGACCCTGATTTGACCGGAGTGATAACGGCTTCGGCGGGTAACCATGCTCAGGGTGTCGCCCTGTCGGCAAAGAAGCTGGGTTTAAAGGCGGTTATCGTGATGCCAACAACCACTCCGGATATTAAGGTATCTGCGGTAAAAGCCTATGGCGCCACGGCTTTACTGAAGGGTGAAGTCTTCGATGAAGCTAAAAAGTACGCCCTGGAAATGGCAGAAAAAGAAGGACTGGCCTTTATCGATCCCTTTGATGATATCGATGTCATCGCCGGGCAGGGCACCATTGCCAATGAATTGATCCGGCAACACCCCGATAAAATCGACGCGGTATTTCTGCCAGTGGGTGGCGGTGGGCTGGCTGCAGGGGTTGCCGGATTTTTAAAAGCGGTTAACCCTTCAATCAAAATAATTGCGGTTGAGCCGAGTGATGCGGCCTGTTTTTATGCCGCGCGAAAAGCCGGTCGCCGGGTAAAACTGAAGGAAGTTGGTATTTTTGCCGACGGCGTAGCCGTCAAGCAAATTGGTAAAATTACTTTTCCCATGTTGAAAGATCTGGTCGATGATGCGATTACGGTGACTACCGACCAGATATGTGCTGCCATAAAAGACACCTACGAAGATACCCGCGCCATCTGTGAGCCCGCGGGAGCGGTTTCGCTCGCCGGGTTAAAAAAATACGTTGAGACTCATAAGCTAAAGGGCAAAACCCTGATCGCCATTAATAGCGGTGCGAATATGAATTTTGATCGCCTGCGCCATGTGTCCGAGCGCTCCGAACTTGGCGAAGAAAGAGAAGCCCTGTTGGCTGTGCAGATTCCCGAACGTCCGGGCAGTTTTAAACAGTTTTGTCAGATTATTGGTAAGCGTTCAATTACTGAATTCAACTATCGCTATGCCGACGACAGTACTGCCCGGGTATTTGCGGGCATCCAGCTATCGCGCGGTATCGTTGAAAAAGACGAATTCATTGCCAAACTCAGCGATAAGGGCTACCCGGTTGTCGATATGACCGACAACGAAGTCGCCAAACTGCATACCCGCTACATGGTGGGAGGGCATCCCGGCGGCAGCGTGACTAACGAATTATTATTCCGCTTTCAATTTCCGGAAAAACCGGGCGCCTTATTAAATTTTTTAATGAAGGTTGGAACGCGATGGAATATTAGTCTGTTCCATTATCGTAACCACGGTTCAAATTTCGGGCGAATTCTGATGGGATTTCAAGTCGATAAGGCCAATTATCGCGAATTCCATAGTTTTCTGGATAGTTTGAACATTCCGCATTGGGATGAAACCGAGAACGAGGCTTACCAGCTGTTTCTGAAATAGCCAGGGTATAGTCATGTTAATTCTGAGTAATCAGCGCTAAGTGTCGATTTACAATAAAGAAATTTGAAGGGGAGGATACCAACCACGGTGTCGGTGCAAATCTATCAACCTTGAACCTGTTGGTTCAGGTGGGGTTATTGGCAACTCTTCAGGCTTCCTGACGGATCAGGCATGCGCACCAGAGTTACACGAAATTCCCCGGGATTGATAAATACGGCTCAAGGATTATGAAGAATGCTATCGATCACCGTAGTTAGTATGGAATCAACTATGGCCTGCTTTTTAGCAAATGTAAAATTCAAAATTCTAATTTGACTTTATACTTCGTTGTGCCTGGTCAAATCCAGGGCGCGCGTAATCTTGTTTTCGAGGTCTTTCAGCCTGGGGGGTAATTCCCGACCAATTTGTTTATCAACCCCGCTCGAATGAAGTAAGTCATTGGCAAGGTTAAGTGCGGTTATCACGGCAATTCTTTCCGAACCCATAATCGTCCCGCTATCGCGAATTTCACGCATTTTAGTGTCCAGAAACTTGGCCGATTCGAGCAAGGCCGACTGCTCGCCCGGCGGGCAGGCCACTTTATAGTCTTTGTCCAGAATCGATATATTGATTGGTTGTGCTTCAGTCATGAACCTAACTCGAGTGATCGCAAGCGGGAAATCATTCCTTCAACCCGGTTTCGCGCTAATTCAGTTTTTTCGATGAGTTGAGATCTTTCGCCGGCCAGCTTGTCTTTCTGCTGACGAAGATTGTTATTTTCACTGGTTAATGAGCCAACGGTATCGATTAGTTGATCGATTCGCTGTTCCAGTTGTCTGAGGTCATCCTCAGTATATTCAGTTTTTTCGAAGTCCATAGTGCAATCATCGGGCCTTATGTCGCGCAGGTCAACAATCGGTTGTTCTTAGCATGCGCGGTGGGTGATAGAATGCAAAAATTATACAAACTTACAGGTTTTCTACAATGCTCGATTTCGATGCCGTTCAGCAGGCGCTGGAAGGACTGGGTGCGACTGCCGATGCGGCCGAATCGCACGGCACATTATCGGCCTTGCTAATGGTCAATGAGTCGATGGCGGGCTGGTTAAGCCACAGCCTGGATGATTTGCCCGATGCCAGTGATGTGCTTGCCGGCGAAAAAATTACCCTGCTTCAACAGCTGTACGATCAGACCCGGCAGCAACTGAATGATGAGGAGCTAAGCTTTGAATTATTATTACCCGACGATTCGGACGATTTCGGAGTGCGCTTGATCGGTCTGTCGAGCTGGTGCCAGGGCTTCCTCTACGGATACGGCGTTAACGCGGCAATGAAAAGCGAGGCTCTCGATGATCCGGCGCAGGAGTGTTTGTCAGACATACTCGAAATCAGTAAGCTCGGCCACGACGAAGATTCAAGCGACGAGTCAGAATTGCAATTCGCCGAAATTGTCGAGCATGTGCGCGTGTCTGTATTGATGCTAAATGAAACTTTGAATCCGGTGTCACCGGAATCGACCATCCATTAAGAGCCAACCATGAAACTAACCGAGTTCAAGCGTCGTCGAAGTCAGCTGATGAAGATGATGGGCAAGAATACCATTGCTATTTTATCGTCGGCTTCCGAAGTTACCCGAAACCGGGATGTCGACTATCCATTTCGACAGGATAGTGATTTTCTCTATCTCACCGGTTTCAACGAGCCGGATGCTGTGATGGTATTGATACCGGGTCGCAAGCACGGGGAATACATTCTGTTCTGTCGGGAAAAAGATCCCGAGCAGGAAACCTGGCATGGGCGGCGTGCAGGACAGGAAGCGGCGGTCGAAATTCATGGAGCCGATGACTCGTTTCCAATCGATGATATTGACGATATCCTGCCTGGCCTGCTCGAAGGGAACGATAGTATTTATAACATCATGGGGCGCTATTCCGAATTCGACCATCGATTGATCGGCTGGGTTAATCACATCAAAAAACAGTCACGATCGGGTATGCATGTTCCCTCCGAATTCGTCGCGCTCGATTATCTGCTGCACGATATGCGCCTGTATAAAAGCCGTGAAGAATTACGTTTGATGCGAAAGGCTGCGGCTATCAATGTGCGCGCCCACCACCGTGCCATGGAGATATGTGAAGCGGGGAAATATGAATACCAGATCGCCGCTGAATTTGACCACGAGTATCGTTGTCATAATGCCGAACACGCCTACCCGGCGATTGTCGGTGGCGGAGCCAATGGTTGTATTTTACATTACACCGATAACACTGACCCTTTAAATGATGGTGAGTTATTACTCATCGATGCTGGTTGCGAAGTCGAGGGCTATGCCTCCGACATTACACGTACTTTTCCAATCAATGGAAAGTACAGCAAGGCGCAACGCGAAGTATACGACATTGTGCTAGCCGCGCATGACGCCGCTGTAAAAAAGGTGAAGCCGGGTAATCACTGGAATGATCCGCACAATGCGGCCGTACGCGTGATCACCAAAGGTTTGGTGGAACTGAAATTACTCAAGGGGAATGTTAATACCTTGATCAAGGAGCAGG
>JBLHOA010000046.1:0-17498 GCA_047622345.1 Gammaproteobacteria bacterium
CATCACCTTCTGTTATGAGTCGGTCAGGCCGGTCTTCGTCTGCAGCCATGAATATATCAAAGGGTGCGCCGTTTTTGATTTGCGTATAAAGTTTGCCGGTGGAGGCGCTGCTGATGCGAAGCTGGTGCCCCGTTCTGGATTTAAAGTCCTGGGCAAGTAACCGTAATGTATAGGTGAAATTGCTGGCAACCGCTACGTTCAGAATATCCGCCTGCACCAATGAGGTGACCAGGGATAGCAGAAAGAGTGAACTTTTTAGACTGAGTTTTAGCGCCATAATTTTCTTTACTATTGATTTAATTTTAATTGGTGTAAATTGGCGCGCTATTATAGGGCCAATTCCAGTAAATAGAGAGCAGTTATGCAATCGGGAATGTCAGCGAAACTGAAAGTTTTTTATCTGTTTGCATTAGCAACCGGGTTGTTTTTTGTCGCCCACTGGGAACTGATCGCACTTATCGGTCTTTTACAAATTCTGGTCTGGTTTTGGAGCCGCCTAGATTTGGCGCCATTGTTAAGGGCGGTATCGCGTCTCAAGTGGTTTATTCTGCTGGTAACGGTTTCATATTTATTAATTCCGCCGCCTGATGCGATCGCCGATTTTCAAATCGATCTTGGTTTTTACCAGTTGCATTTCTACCTGGAAGGATTAACTCACGCGGGCCTGATGCTGTCTCGCGTGCTGTTACTGGTCGTCAGTGGTCTGTGGGTAAGGTTGTCAGAGCCATCGAATTCGTTTGTAAGCGCGCTTGCGAGCCTGGGTATTCCGAAGACCGTGGCGATTGTAATTGACGCGGGTTTGACTTTGACTGCCGGTGATAATAAAAAAAGTGGTTCGGGGCAAGGTCAGGGCGGTGGCGGTGGCGGCGGCAGGCGCGACAAAAAGCAAGGCGGTTTAAAACGAACGCAGATTTTCTTTGCCGATATCCGTCATGGACGATTTGCTTTTATGGATACCCTGATAGAGGCTTCATTTGGCAAAGCCAGTGCCTATATGGCGGAAAACTATCCGCAGATGGACAAGGCAATTCGCCGGGACGCGGCCATTGTATTGATGGTGGTGGTCGCAATAATGTCGCTTAAATTGTTGCAGTTGTTGCCGGGGTTACCTTTTGCCCCGGGCCATAAAAATATAATCGTGATACCACTATTGCTGATGGCCGCGATGCTAACCAGGGGTAGATTTGGTGGTTTTGTAACCGGTTTCTCAGTAGGGATCGTGTCTTTTTTAATGGGGTATGGTAAATTCGGCGTCTTCGAAGTATTGCATCTGGCGCTCCCCGGGTTACTGGCAGATATCCTGGTACCGATACTCGTGGGCCAGTCAGGTTTCTGGCTGTTGCTGAGGCTCGCTTTATTGGGCGGGTTGATGGGTCTGACGCGATTTGCTACGAACTTCATGATCTTATTGCTGGCGGGTTCACCGGAACTGGCCTGGCTTGTATTCGTGCCTGGTTTAATTTCACAGGTTGTGTTCGGGGCCTTGAGTAGCCTTATTTGTGTATACGTCGTCAAAAAAATCAGAGACGACAAAACATTATTTGATTGATTAATTTGTAATTTTTTCGTAGAGGAAGATAAATGTCCGAACTTTTAACAGGCGACGGTCGTACCCATATCAGTAGCGGGTTGATGCGTGAGAGTCTGGTTAGCAAAAAACTGATTGCTGAAACTGATAACCGAAATATCCGCGCCATGGTGCCGGATGTGAATATGGTCTCGATTGGTGGCCAGGCAATTATGGATCGCGGTAAAGAAGCTATTTTGCCTTTGATAGATGCTATTGTCGGCGCAAACGCCAATCATAAAATGGTAATAGGTGTCGGCGGCGGAGCCAGAGCGCGCCATACCTATTCTATCGGACTTGGTCTTGGGTTGCCGATTGGCGGCCTGGCTAGAATTGTGGGTGGAGTCGAAGAAAATAATCGAGATATCCTGCAATTTTTGTTAGCACCGCACGGTGGCATTACCTTCGTCAAAGATCACTTTCAGGATCTCCAGTTATTTCTCAAGAATGATCTGATTCCAATTTGTATTGGGCAACCCCCCTACCATTTCTGGGAGCCACCTTCGGTTGAAAAAGGCCAGTTGCCCGATAACGGGCCTGATGTCGGATTATTTCTGATGGCCGAAGTTATGGGCGCCAGGCAAGTCATTTATGTCAAGGATGTTGACGGAGTGTACGACAAGGATCCCGCTAAACATTCGGATGCCAAGTTTATTGCTAAAATTTCTACGACCGAATTACTGAGTGACGCTTTTGACGATTTACCCGTTGAGCGCGAGATGGTACGTACATTGGAAAATGCAAGAACGATAAAGTCGGTTCGGGTCATTAATGGTTTGAAGCCGGAAACTCTGGCGGCAGCACTTAATGGTGATGATGTTGGGACATTGATTTATTCCAGCCGTTACTCGAAAGCTTAATTTAGAGGTTTGTAAAATAAATGAAAAAAGAAGGCAAAATCTGGATAGCCGGTCTCGATACCGAGTTAACAGGACAATCACTTTCCAGTCGCGAGTTACGTTCGTCATTGGGCCATCGAGATACAATATCTGTGCTGCCCGATGTCTGGGTCATAAAAATTGGTGGCCAAAGTGTCATGGACCGTGACGCGGAAACAGTATTGCAGATACTGGCCGAGCTGGTTGAAGCGAAGAAAGAAGGGATCAACTTTATTCTCTGCACCGGTGGTGGTACGCGGGCGCGTCACGTTTATTCGCTGGGGCTGGATCTTGATCTGCCAACCGGGATGTTGGCGAGACTGGGGGCGAGTATTCCCGTGCAAAATGCGCGGATGCTGCAATTATTGTTAGCAAAGGATGGCGGCATCATGGCTTATGCCGAAGAGTTCGAAAAGCTGCCATTCTTTTTAAATTCAGGGTGCATACCGATTACTTCGGGTATGCCGCCAAATGAATTCTGGGAAAAACCCTCGGCTGACGGCAACATTCCGCAAAATCGTACCGATGCTGGCGTTTATCTGCTCGCTGAATTTCTGGGTGCAAAAGGCGTGATTTATATCAAAGACGAAGACGGGCTGTATACGGATGATCCAAAGAAAAATCCGCAAGCCACGTTTATTCCTGAAATCACCGGCACGGAATTAATTGAAAATGGGCAGGATGACCTGGTAGTTGAGCGTGTTGTGCTTGAGTACATGCAGCGCGCGGAAAATATAAAGTCAATTCAGATCATTAACGGCACCAAGAAAGGCATGATTAAGAAAGCGCTTAATGGCGAGCATGTCGGCACAATTATTCACGCGTAGGTAAAAATCGTAGGGAGTTTGGATAACGTGTCGACCATTGACAGCATTGAGGCCCTCGAGGCTTTATACGGGTTGCCCAAAGAGAAGGATTTGGTCAAGGAGCTGGATCATATTACGCCGCATTATCGTAAATTGATTGAGGCTTCACCTTTTATGATTGTCGCCACTGGCGGTCCCGAAGGCATGGATTGTTCTCCTAGAGGTGATGAGCCCGGTTTCGTTCGGGTGAAGGATGAAAGAACCCTGATGTTTCCGGATCGGCGCGGTAATAACCGCGCGGATTCACTGAGAAATATCATTCAAAATCCTTATATCGCATTGTTGTTCATGATTCCCGGAGTCGGCGTTACCTTGAGGATTAATGGTAAAGCAGAGATTTCGGTCGATGCGGATCTGTTGCAGTCTTTTGCAGTAGGGAATAGTTTGCCAAAATCGGTGATCGTGATTACCGCCGAGTCGGTTTATTTCCAGTGCTCGCGTGCGATCGTTCGCGCAAACTTGTGGGATCCCGATAGTTTTCCTGAACCCGGTGAAGTACCCACAGCCGGCGAATTGCTTGCCGAGATAAGCAGTAATAAATTTGGCGGCGAAAAGTATGATCTCGACTGGCATAATCGACCTAAAAAGAACTTAAAGTAGGGCACAGCCACTAAACGCACTCTGCTCGTGGGGCCGGCTTTTGCCAGGCATTAATTTAAGAGAGCCCCGAACTAAAACAGTTCGGGGCTTACTAATTACCTCGATTTAAATAACCTGCTTTCACATTTTTGCGGGTCACAGCCACTGCATTCGCTTCGCTAATGGGGCCCGCTGCAGCCACTACACTCGTTTCGCTCATGGGCCCACTGCAGCACAACCGTTCGCTTCAACGGTCACACTCACTGCGCCCACGTGATGAGCTTTAGCCGAGCGTTAATCACCCGCAGGTCGAATTTTTTGCCCCAATCGGTTAGTATGGCCGCCTTACTGTTGCAGATAAGTCGAATATAAAAGTGGTAGTTACCGGTATTGGCCAACAATAAATTTCATATAAACCTAAAATGGCGCAAGTAGCATTAGTCCTCTTGAAGCACTCAGAGCAGTAATAATCAGTAGTCAAAATTAATAAACCCAAGGAGAAAATTTCAATGAGTGATAAAAAAGAATTTAAAAAGTTGCTCACCCAGGACGCGAAAAGCGGCAAGCTGGGTCGACGTGATTTTATGCGCTACGCCGTTGCAGCGGGCATGACTGTACCGCTCGCATCCGGACTCTGGACCAGCGATGTGGCTGCGGCCACGCCGAAGAAGGGTGGCAAGTTCAGGGTCGGCGTGCACGACGGTAATACTTCCGATACCTTTGACCCGGGAACTTATCTGAGTGTCGGCATGATCCAGCTTGCGCATGCGCATCGTAGCTACCTGACCGAGATCACACCTGAAAATGGCCTCGGACCGGATATGGCGGACTCGTGGAGCGCGACTCCCGATGCCAAGGTCTGGACCTTCGAGCTGAACAAGAATGCCACTTTCCACAATGGCCAGAAATTTACTGCGAAAGATGCAATTGCTTCGCTGAATCACCACCGCGGCGAAAAATCTACCTCGGCGGCGACCTCCTTGCTGACCTCGGTCACTGATATCAGGGCGAAGGGCGACCATACCATCATCATCGAGTTGAGCCAGGGCTTTGCTGACCTGCCCTGGGTAATGACCGACTATCACCTCGCTATCTGTCCCGCGAAAGCCGATGGCAGTATCGAGTGGAAGAGCATGATAGGCGCTGGCCCCTATAAGATCACCAACCATCGACCTGGTATCACTACCACGTTAACGCGACACGATGGCTGGCATCGTCAAGGTGCTTATTTTGATGAACTTGAATTACTGGTTCTGAATGATCCCAACGCCCGCCAAACCGCGTTGATAACCGGTGATGTTGATGCGATCACTTCGGTCGATCTGAAAACGATGGCCTTAATGGCGCGTAACAAAAACCTGATCGTCGAAAATGTGGCCAGTGGATCGGCGATAACGCTGCCCATGTTTGCCGATGTTGCGCCTTTTGATAATTTAGATGTCAGGCTAGCGCTCAAATACGCAATCGATCGCGAGGACATCGTCAAGAAGATCATGTTCGGCACGGCGACGGTCGGTAACGACTATCATGTTTCTCCCGCTATGCCTTACGCACCGACCGATATCCCGCAACGGCCTTATGATCCCGACAAGGCGAAGTTTCATCTGAAAAAATCCGGTGTTGGCAAACTTAACGTGAATCTGTCGGCCGCGGACAGTATTCTGCCCGGTGCGGTGGATATGTGTGTGCTTTACAGTGAACATGCGAAGAAAGCAGGTATCCAGATTAATGCGGTACGTGAAGCGAATGACGGCTACTGGTCGGATGTCTGGTTGAAGAAGCCCTGGTGCTTCGTCAAATGGGGAGCGCGCCCGACTCCCGATAATATGTTTACGCTGGCCTACAAGGACGATGCGCCATGGAACGAGTCGCACTGGCAGAACAAACGCTTTAATGAATTGCTGCTGATGGCCAAAGCGGAGCTTAATGAGACCCGTCGCGCCGAGCAGTATCGCGAAATGTGCCAGCTGGCAAGCGATGACGGCAGCACGGTGATCCCGTTCTTTGCCAACTTCGTGTATGCACGGAACAAGAAAGTGCAGCATGGACCGAGCCTGGCAGCGAGTTGGGAACTCGATGGTGGTCGCGGTTATCATCGTTGGTGGTTTGCCTAAAGCACCTGCCTTTTATAGGCAGTTAATAGTCTAAAACACGCAGGTTTTTCCGGGTACTCCAGCACCATCGGGGTGCCCGGGATGGCCTGAATAATAAGCCAGGGCGCGTCAAGCGATCGATGCTACCTTCAGGGGGAAGAACAATATGGGTGATATCCTAAGTATTGTCGCAAAGAGGCTGGGGTTAGGATTAGTAACCCTTCTCGTAATTTCAATCATTATCTTCGGCGCGGTGGAACTGTTGCCCGGAGATATTGCCCAGGCCGTGCTCGGACAGGGGGCGACCGAAGAAAACCTCGCCGCGATGCGCACGCAACTCGGCCTCGACCGGGCTGCACCGATCCGATATTTTGAGTGGTTGGGCAATGCTCTGACGGGTGATTTTGGAAAATCCCTGGTGTCACAGACTCCCGTATCGGAAGCGATATACCAGAGATTCATGAATACATTATTTCTCGCCCTGTATGCCGCGTTCATCGCGGTGCCGGTCGCCATATTCCTCGGAGTGGTGGTGGCATTATTCAGGAATTCGGTTTTTGACCGGGTCGCCAATGTGCTGACCCTGACTTCGATATCGTCGCCGGAATTTTTCCTCGGTTACATATTAATTCTGTTCCTTGCAGTGAAGGGCGAATATTTTCCGGCCATTGCAAGTATTAACGATGACATGAGTCTGCTGGATAAGCTTTACCGCACCTTTCTACCCGCATTGACCATGGTGTTGGTCGTGGTCGCACACATGATGCGCATGACCCGGGCCTCGATCATCAATCTGCTGGCTTCGCCCTACGTCGAAATGGCGCGCCTGAAAGGGGTACCGGCATGGAAAGTAATTGTTAAACATACGCTACCCAATGCCTGGGCACCGGTAATCAACGTCATCGCCCTGAACCTTGCCTATCTGGTAACTGGCGTGGTTCTGGTCGAGGTAGTGTTCGTCTATCCCGGCATAGGTCAACTGCTGGTCGACGCCGTAACCAAACGCGATTTTCCAGTGGTGCAAGCCTGTTGTCTGATTTTTGCGGCGACCTTCATTTTATTAAACCTGGCCGCTGACGTGGGGTCGATTCTGACCAATCCACGCTTGCGTCATCCGAAGTGAGGGCTGGATCATGAATTATTTTATTATTGGTTTTTATGCCCTGCTCATCGGTGCTTCTTCGCTGGCCGCTTATTACCAGAAACGCACTACTTTTATTCTGTTATTTTCGCTAACCCTGGTTTCCTTCGTAATGGGCATAGTCGGTGGTGAATCGATGCTCTGGGCAGTTACCATCGGTGCCGGGCTTATCGCTTTTTCCGCGGGTGTCTCTTATTCATTCAGGGAATTCCTGGCCATTATTCTGCCGAGTGATGCGGCCAAGGAAATACGCACCGCGCCATTGACAGCCGGATTCGGATTGTTTGTCATCTTTACCTACGCCATTTCCGGAATTTTTGCGCCAATTATTGCGCCCTACGGTGAGGCCGAAATTATCTCATCCGCGTTTGCCCCGGCCGATGAAAACATGTTGCTCGGCGCCGACCAACTCGGCCGCGATATGTTCAGTCGTATAATTTACGGAGCCCGTAATACGGTCGGGCTGGCCTTATTGGCAACCATTCTGGCATTTGTCATGGGAGCGACTGCGGGCCTGTATGCTGCCACCAAGGGCGGCATACTTGATCAGTTGCTGGGTCGGATTGTCGATGTCGTCATGTCGATCCCGTCGTTGATTTTTTCGCTGTTACTGCTGAGTATTTTCGGTACTAACCAGGTTACGTTAATCATTGTTATCGCGATCATATTCGCACCGCGGGTATTTCGTCTGGCGCGGTCGGTTGGCGGTAATGTCGTGGTTATGGATTATATAGAAGCGGCCAAGCTCAGGGGGGAGGGCAACTGGTATCTGATACGAAAGGAGATACTACCGAACTCGGCAGCGCCGTTGATCGCGGAATTCGGCCTCGAGTTCTGCTTCGTCTTCCTGCTGGTTGCCGGCCTCTCGTTTCTCGGCCTGGGTATCCAGCCCCCGACTGCGGACTGGGGTTCGATGGTGCGTGAAAACGCGACCCTGATTTCCTTTGGCGAAATCACTCCGCTGATTCCTGCAGGGGCGATTGCCCTGCTTACGGTCGCGGTTAACTTTGTTGTTGACTGGATGTTATACCGGTCTTCCGGTCTTAAGGAGTAAGTGTAATGTCACAAGACAAAAGTATATTACTCGAAATAAAAAACCTTCGTATCGAAGGGTACTCGGACGAATCATGGATTGAAATTGTACATGGCATCGACCTGACGCTACATCGTGGTGAGGTTATGGGCTTGATCGGTGAGTCCGGTGCCGGTAAATCGACGATTGGACTGGCAGCAATGGGGTTTACCCGTGATGGTTGCCGAATCTCCGAAGGCTCTTCAATCGAATTCGATGGCCTGGAATTGACCACGTCTTCGGAATCTGATCTGCAGTCGTTAAGAGGGGCGCGCATCGCCTATGTGGCCCAATCGGCCGCGGCGTCTTTTAATCCGGCGCATAAAATTATCGACCAGCATACCGAGGCGCCGATACAGTACCGCATTCAAAAACGCCTCGAGAGTCAGGAAGACGCAATGGAGCTTTACGAGCGCCTGCGCCTGCCCAATCCCCGGGAGATCGGTTTCCGCTATCCCCACCAGGTATCGGGTGGTCAATTGCAACGCGCGATGACGGCGATGGCAATGGCCTGCCGGCCTGATTTAATCATTTTCGACGAGCCAACAACCGCGCTTGATGTTACAACGCAGATCGAAGTTTTATCGGCTATTCGAGACATTGTCGATCAGTTCAATACGGCGGCGATCTATATTACCCACGATCTCGCGGTAGTTGCGCAAATGGCTAATGTAATCAAGGTGTTATTGAAAGGCGATGAAGTTGAAGAGGCGGATACTAGAACTATGCTCGAGAATCCCAAAGATGATTATACCAAGTCGCTTTGGGCGGTACGCGATTTCAAGCGCGACCAGATAACAAGGCCGACCGATACAGTGCCGTTGATTTCGGTAAAGAATGTGGACGCATCCTACGGTGACACCCCGGTGTTATTTGATGTGTCCTTTGATATCTATCCAGGTATGACCGTTGCTGTAGTCGGCGAATCCGGTTCCGGTAAGTCAACCACGGCCAGATGTATTACCGGGTTGTTGCCCCCGAGCAGTGGCGAGATTCTGTTTAAAGGAACAGCGTTGCCGCCCGATTATAAAGATCGATCCAAGGATCAATTGCGCCAGGCGCAGATGATTTATCAAATGGCCGATACCGCGCTCAACCCGAAAGTGAAAATCAGTGAAATTATCGGACGGCCTGCACAATTTTACGGTGGTCTGTCTGGTTCCGCGTTGAAGAACCGCGTCGACGAATTGCTCGATTTAATCGAACTGGAACCTTCGCTTTATTACAATCGCTATCCCCCGGAGCTATCCGGTGGTCAAAAACAACGTATCGGCATCGCGCGCTCGCTCGCGGCGGATCCCACCTTTATTATTTGTGACGAAGTCACCAGTGCGCTGGATCAACTGGTGGCCGAAGGTATTTTGCGCTTGCTCGACAAGCTGCAAAAAGAGCTCAACCTGTCATACATGTTCATTACCCATGATCTGGCAACAGTGCGTTCGATCGCCGATGAAGTCGTGGTTATGCAAAACGGCAAGGTTGTCGAGCAGGGGCCCAAAGACGAAATGTTTACCCCGCCCCACCACGCCTACACCGACCTGTTGTTATCCTCAGTGCCGGAAATGGATCCCGACTGGTTAACGACTTTACTCCAAGAACGTGGTGTCGATGACATAGGCGCGGTAGAAAAATCAAAATAGAGTGACCTGAAATTTTCAGGGCCTCCTTATTTGCTCACCCTTTGGGAGGGCATTTTTTTTGACCATTACCTTTGTCAAAAAAACATCGCCATCTGATAATAGCTTCGCCGGGGATAACTCGCTGATCCGACTCTTTACCGTCGCGCTGCTTCTGCTGAGCGACACTGCAGCTTGCTAAATTATTCCGGCTAGCAGAACAACTTACTTTCGGTACTTTAAATAAGTGGTAGGTAATTTTTTCTTAGGGATAAGAGATAAGCTACTATTTACCCAAATACTGATAATCTTGCCCGAACAGGACTTGAGGATAATTAATTTGCTGCGCATCATTCTGTGGAAAACCGGTTTCGAGTGGGCCCAATTGACGAGGGCTCTGTGGCCGCAAGCCGACCGGAAAATATACTATTTTGCCTTCGGCGCAAATCTGAGCCAGGAAATACTCGATCTACGACGTATTCGTGTGTACGAAGCCTTCGACTATGTATTGGAAAATGCCCGATTACGTTTCGGCCTGGCAGGGTTTTACAAAGACCATGGCTATGCGTCGGCGGATGCCTGCGATGGCGAAGTGGTGTATGGAAGAATGTATTTGATAAAAGAGCGCGATGCCCGGCGCATGGACTATTTTGAAGGCGTGCCATTTCTAAAAGTGCATGAGAAAGTGTATGGCAAGGTAAACGACAGGGACTTTTACTTTTATCGCGGTATTAATTCCATTGAAGGATTAAAGCCAACGCAGGAGTATCTGGACTATTTGATTAATGCCTATCGCGACATGCCGGATGTACCCTGGGAATATATCGATACCCTGGCCGCTACCGAAGTGCTTGAACATTTACTGCCACCCGATCAGACAGGGGACTTTGTCAAAGATATCAATCGATGGCCGGCAGCATTGCACCCGATGTTGATTTTTTATGAAGGCTGCTGTCTGAGATTGGTGGAAGCGCTTTGGAACCGGTCATTGTTGCAATGGATGATTAAGTATTAATACTACTCTGCATTAATTTCCAATTTATTTGTCTGCCCGCTTATCTCCCTCTATCTCAAACTGGCAATTCACCGACATGGCTTGAATTGAAGGTAATTATCATTCCTCCGGGTTCCTCGACCTGGAAGTTATCGTGAATGCTGCCACGCTGGATCTTGCCTGGCTCTAGTCCCAGCTCAACATACTCAGCATGGGTAGCTTCCAGATCTTCGACCATTAAGTCAAAACCCGAGCTGATCAAGCTTGATTCGGAGTTGTTGGTGATAACTAGATGGGTGCCTCCGCGCATTTCAAGCACCGCGATACCGTCGTCGGAAAAAATCAGCCGCATACCGATTTTCTGCATAAAATCCGACGATTCAGCGACGCGGGCGCTGAACATGGCAACGTGTCCGATCCATACCGGAGGTCTAAGCGTTTTGTTTTTCATATATTCACCTGGGAACTTATCCAGGCAATAAACCCGGACAATGTTTTACATTCCGCTACTGTAATTGAAGGATTCCGGATCAGTCTATATTCATTTTGCTTAATTGGTATCACAAATGATCAACTCGGATGAATGGTAATTGGAATTTCAGTTTGTTACTTTGATCGCCTGATGAAAAAAATGATCCCCACCACTTTAAACGCCTGCTCTATGTGCTGCTGTTGCTGTAGTACGGGGAGCGTTCCCGAGTGCCTGTGTCGGTCATCATCAGCCCCGTCACCTGCTTAGTCTTCCAACGCTCCCCGAAAACCAAACCGCCGCCGGATTTTCCGGAATTGTCAGTGTTTTCAGGATTAAGCCATGTACCAGTACTCAGTAAAAGATCAACAGCAGGTAGACCATCGTGTTTTGGAATTTCGTAATCAAACCCAGCGCTATCTCGCTGGAGACCTGAGCGAGGAACAGTTTCGGCCATTGCGCCTGATGAACGGCCTGTATATTCAACGCCATGCGCCGATGCTGCGCATTGCCATTCCCTACGGCGTATTGAATTCCCGGCAGTTAAAGCTGCTGGCGCAGCTATCCGAAACCTACGATCGTGGTTACGGACACCTGACTACCCGGCAGAACATTCAGTTTAACTGGCTGAGCCTGCCGCAAGTGCCGGACCTGCTGGAAGAACTGGCAACCGTGCAAATGCACGCGATTCAGACCAGTGGAAACTGCATTCGCAACATAACCTGCGACCACCTCGCCGGTATCGATCGGGATGAAGTCGATGACCCGCGCCCCTGGTGTGAGATGGTGCGTCAATGGGCCACCGTTCACCCCGAGTTTTTATATCTTCCGCGCAAGTTTAAAATTGCCTTTACCGGCTCGCTTGAAGACCGGGCCGCGATCCTTGCGCATGACATCGGTTTGCGACTGCTCCGTAACGAAATCGGCGAGACCGGCTTCGAACTGTTTGTTGGCGGAGGATTGGGAAGAACCCCCATAGTGGGTTCCAAATTAAAATCATTTTTACCGGCAGCTGAACTACTCAGATACCTGGAAGCAATACTCCGGGTCTATAATCTGCACGGTCGACGTGATAACAAATACAAAGCGCGCATAAAAATTCTGGTGAAAGCGCTCGGTATAAACGAATTCAAAGCGGAAGTTGAAAAAGTATATTCATCGCTAACGGATGAACCGGTTATTAATAAACCCGACAATATCGATGTCATTCGAAAACGTTTTGCCAATTCACTGCCGTTTCCGGTAACCCCTGTAGCACAAACTGCGGTGGCTTTTGAACGGGAAGAATTCAACAGCTGGGAAAGAAACAATACGATAACGACTAAACATGCCCGTTATCGCGCGATCTATATTTCATTGAAAAACCCGGCGCGCGCACCGGGCGATATCAGCGCCGGCGAAATGCGCTTTATCGCCGACCTGGCTGATCGTTTTAGTGCGGGGTTGATTCGCACAACACATACCCAGAACCTGTTATTGCCACTAGTCCATGAAAACGACTTGCTGGTGCTGTGGCGTAGTTTGCAGGCAAAAAATATGTCGATAGCCAATATTGCCAGCGTGCAGGATATTATTTGCTGCCCGGGCCTCGAGTTTTGTAGCCTTGCCAATACCAGTTCGATTCCGATTGCGCAGGAAATTCAAAACCGTTTCACTGACAAGGCTGAACTTGAATTGCTTGGCGATATTCAAATAAAAATATCGGGCTGCATGAATGCCTGCGGGCACCACCATATCGGTCATATCGGTATTCTCGGGGTCGACAAGAAGGGCGAGGAATGGTTTCAAATCACCCTGGGCGGGCGCGCCGATAGAAAATTAAAACTCGGAAAACGACTAGGTCCGGCAGTGGACAGAAATTCGATAGCCCTGGCAGTTGAAACCATTATTCGCAAATACCTGTCGCTGAAGCTGAACGATGAAGAGTTGTTTCTGGAGGCGCTTGACCGGGTTGGAATCGAGGTGTTCAGGGAGGTGGTATATGGATAGTTTACGTTTTACTCAAGCGGTAGTGAGCAGTGACGAATGGCTCAGGCGCGATGATGCGGGTCGTGTTAATGGTCATTATGCCGATATTTTGGTGTTAAAATCGGACCTTAAATTGATAGAAATTTTAACGTCAGTTAATCACTTTTCGCAACTGGTGGTATTGTCTACCGATTTTAACGATGGCCGAATTTTCAGTATAGGCAGGCAATTGCGTTTGTCCGGTTATCAAGGACATCTGACCCTGGTTGGTGCTATATTACCCGACCAGTTTTTTGCGTTAAAATCCTGTGACTACGATGATGTGTTAGTGCTGCAGGATTTCCAGGGGTCGCCCATCGTTGACCTCGAACTGGCGCAGTCGCTTGATTCCTATCAACCGAGTTTATTTAGCAAACTAGAGAAAGTAGTAGCAGCAGGAAATAACCCATGGCAGAAGTAAGCAGAGAAAAAGTCATCGATGTGCATCATTGGTCGGATAGTTTGTTTACCATAAAAACAACTCGCGACCGCTCACTGCGCTTTCGCAACGGCGAATTTGCGATGATGGGAATCGAAGTCGAAGGTAAACCCTTGATGCGCGCCTATAGTATGGCCAGTGCCAACTATGAAGATCATCTTGAGTTTTACAGCATCAAGGTGCAGGAGGGGCCTTTGACGTCTCGCTTACAGCATATCAGCCCGGGTGATCATATTCTGGTCAGTAAAAAACCAACTGGAACTCTGCTTTGGGATCGTCTGAAACCCGGAAAACATTTGTTTTTATTGAGCACGGGTACCGGGCTTGCACCATTTCTATCCATCATTAAAGACCCGGATGTATACGAAAATTTTGAAAAAGTCATTTTGGTGCATGGTTGTCGTTATATTAACGAGCTCACTTACCAACAATTGATAACCCATGAATTGAAACACAATGAATATTTTGGCGACGTTGTGCGCGACAAATTGATTTATTACCCGGCGGTCACTCGCGAGCCCTACGTCAATTACGGTCGCATCACCAGTTTGCTCGAGTCCGGAAAGTTGATTGCCGACATTGGCCTGCCCGAATTGAATCTCGAGGATGATCGTTTCATGTTGTGTGGAAGCCCGGCGATGCTGAAAAGCCTGGGCTCAATTCTGGATCAGCGTGGCTTTACCGAAACGCGTAAAAATGATATCGGTGAATACGTGATCGAACGAGCCTTTGTCGAAAAATAGGTTTAATTCAGCGCCCCGGTTGAACGGGTAGCCTCGTTAAATAGCGGTCAGCGATTAGCTCTTTATTCGACTTAAGCGTTATGGAAATTGAGAAAGTCGATAGCCTTCGCTTCGGCGTCCCGGCCAAATAGAAACATGGTGAAGTGCCCGAACCAGGGGTGTAGATAAAGGTCGCTCTCAATTCCGTTTTCCTGCAGCGCCTGGTAGTAATTCATCGATTGTTCTTTCTCAACCAGTTTATCGAGTTTTCCATGGTAGAGAAATACGGGCGGATGATCGCTGGAGATATGATTGATCGGAGAAGCCTGCGCGTATAGCTCGGGGTTCTCGTCGCGATCCTGGCCCAGGAAAGGGATGATGACCGGGCTGCCACTGTATTGACTCAGGTCTGCGGGAATGCCGCCTGCAATAACCGATCGTATTTTCGGTAAGCGCTGTTGTTGCGCCAGGCTGAGGCCTTCACGAAAAGAAGAGCTGGCGAGCAGGGCGGCCAGATGTGCGCCCGAGGAATAACCCCAACTATTAATTCGCGAAAGGTCTACGCGAAAGCGACTGGCGTTATCTGATAACCAGAGCAGCGCTTGCTGCATGTCCTGTAATTGAGACGGGTAACGGTATTCCGGGGCAAAACGATAGTTGATATTTAACACTACATAGCCTTGTTTGCTGATTTTTTCGGCAGTCGATTGCATATCGACTTTGCTTCGACCCGACCAGCCGCCACCATGGATCATGATTACCGCGGGGCGCAATCCTTCCCTTTGTGGAAGGTAGAGGTCTCCCTGCAGTTGTTCGGGCCAGTCCTGCGGGCTGTAGATAATGTTATTGACTGTGCGGCCCAATTCAAATTCCTGTGTCGGGCTTGAGTCGTAAGCATAGTTACGCTGCTGAGTGCTGCATGCACTGATAGTCAGCAACACAAATACTGCCAGGGCGGAAATCGATTTTGTCGAAGGAGAATTGATAATCGTCTCGAAATTAAAGTTACCCTCCTCGATACGCTAGTTTCCCGAAATCGGATCATTCCGGGAGAGGGGTTTCTCTAACTGAGAGTGAATTGCGTTTTAGTCAAGGTTGTCGAACCTGCCACCAGGAAGCGTTATCTTCGATTCCCCTATCAGGGTAAATTAAACGGCAACGACCAGGTTGCGCCCCTCGCGTTTGGCGCTATACAGGTTTTTATCGGCCCGGTTCAGCGTGTCGAAAACGGTTTGATCATCTTCGATCAACATCGCAACGCCAATACTGATGCTGACATCAAAAGTGCCAAAATCCCCGCTGAGTAACAGGTTATCTATACTGTTACGCAGTTTTTCAGCCGTATGTGATGCCTCACTCAATGTGCATTCGTGTAGTACTACACCAAATTCGTCACCCCCGATTCGCCCCAGGAAATCAGAGTCACGAATATTTTTCTGACAGGCATTGGTGATTTCAATCAGCGCGATGTCGCCAGCGGCATGCCCATAGGTATCGTTGATATTTTTGAATAAATCGACATCAAAAAATAATATTGAGAAGGTGTTTTTATACCGGCGGCTACGGTCGAATTCTGACTCCGCGCTGGCGATGAAACTACGCCGGTTGTGGCAATTGGTCAGCGGGTCGATAAAGGCAAGCTTTTTCAGTTTTTGTTCCTGTGCCGTGATTTTCTCGAATAGCGGGTTGAAGATAAACACGGCGGTGCAGATCAAGATAAATATAATCCCGCCTAAAAGTACGGCTACGATTATTCTCATTCGAATTATCCGATCGTGGCCGTTTCGAGAGAACTGCGCCGCCAATAATTCAAGCCCACGATGCAAGTCGCGTATGGTTGATTTGCGCAACTGCTTTAAGTAGTAGCCGGAGGCGAATGAAGGTGTCCAGTCATGCGCAAGTACCTCCCGGGTGTTATAGATAAAAATTCGTGTTTTGGAATCCAGCCCCTCGGGTTCACCGAAAAATAAATCGTCAATGTTTTCCTCGAAGCGGACGATCTGGCCGCCGGGCAGGTGACCCCTGATCAGTAGTTGGTGCGTTTTATCGAATAATTGCAGAGCGTTATCAATTAATTCAGCGATGCTGTTTCGGGCTTCTCCGTTGGTTTCTACGGCGAATTCGAGGGTTAGATGTACAATTCGCTCGGATAACATTCGTTGGCGACTGCCAATCTCGTTAAATTCTGACATGGTCGATTCTTCGGAGGCGATAAAATCGATTACCACAAGTGCCGTCGCTATCAGCAACGCGATAAAAGTCAGTGCACCGAAATAAATTCGGCGATATTGTTTTCTGATAGCCATAGCGGCAAATTATAAACAAACGCAGCATAAATGCAGCTTTCGAATTAGATAAAGTGCTGTCTTGGTCACGGTTTGCACACAATGTATTCATGGGTACGGTTCCATATTGTCCGGATGCTAGTCACATTTTTTGATTATGCCTAGTGGTTATAATAAAAAGCTGGAATGGGTCTGTATTACTTCGCCGAATTTCAGGGGGATTATTATCGGGATGAGCTTGTGAACTATTTTGAGCGCAGACCAACTGCTGGCCGCTGCAGCCGTCGAAGGGTCGGTGTGCAACGAGGCGTTTTTACTGGTAGAGGCTGCTGGTGATCCACGTCACGAACTGGAGTTTGCTTTTTCGGTGAAAGAAACGCTGATGTTGTGTAATCGGCAAGCTGTCAGGGTAAACGGCCTCGCGATAGATTTATTTCCGGCTATCGATATTCGTCTGGCGGCAGGTGACGGTCATTGCCATGTAGCATAGCCATGTTGCGCCTCGCACCGGTAATCGGTGAAGACCCGCGCGAATTCAAAATTATCGATCTATTACCGGCTGCAAAATCTAACCCTTGTTGGGAGAAAGTGACTATCGGTGACTGCCTTAATATGGCGACTGTGATTGGTTCGGGTGCGATTGATACGGGTGCGATTGATACGAGCAACGGTGATGCGAAAGCGCCCGATAAATTTGCCGACTATTACATGGAAAAGGAAAATTCGCTGACGGCAGAAAAAACTTCACCTGGCTTCGGCCATCATCATGC